>DXEI01000011.1 GCA_019115045.1 Candidatus Gemmiger excrementipullorum
TGCCCCTGCAGCGGCACGCCGGCCGGGTCGGCATGGAATTCCACCACGTCGCAGGCGCCGGCCAGCCGCAGCCGGTGGCTGACCACCCGCATGCCGCGCACCGTCAGCAGATCGCCGCGCTTCTCGCGCAAGGCGTCGTCGTGGCAGCGCTCGTGCAGCAGACGGCCCTCGGCGGTGCGCTGGTTTTCAGACCATTGCTGTTCCAGGTGGATCAGCGCCCACTGCCGGCGGCAGAAGCAGAAATGCTGCAGCCCGGACATCATCAGGTAGTCGTCGGAGGCCATCAGGTCAACCTTTCGCAGCTGACGCCGGCGGGAAGGTTCGCATCCACATCAACGGTATAGTCGCGGTAGCTGCGCGGGACGGTCACGTCGGGTTTGCGCGCAACGTGCACGGCGTCGAACAGTTTGTAGGACGGTGCGTTGCCGAGTTCGGAATCGTGGCGGAAGACGATCAGCTCGCGCACGGCCATCTTACCGCGGGCGGCGCTGTGGTCGTTCTCGAACATATTGAGGATGGCCTGCCACAGCAGCCGCAGGTCTTCTTCCGAGAAGCCGGTGACCTTGCGGGCCAGGTTGGCCGAGATAAAGCCTTCGGCACGGTAGAGGGCATAGGGGACAATGTACTTGCGGCCCATCTCGGTGCCTTTTTTCTCGGCGTCTGCTTCCGTTGTGATAGCCACGCGGGTGATGGTGACTTCCTGCGGCAAAATGGGGTCGATGCTGCGGGCAAAACCAAGCTGCACCGGGCCGCGCACCTGGCCGCAGTTGAGCGCACCCTTGACGAAAGTGGTCATCACCGCGCCGAAAGTGCGGATGTCAAAAAAGTTCTGGCACATGAAATCGCGGATCTTACCGTCCAGCGCCGGGTCGTCTTTTTTGGCGGCCTTCAAGTCTTTGTTTACGCCCAGATAGGCCAACGCTTCGGCATCGCTGCGCTGCAGCGGCACCTGGTCCTTGATATAGATGCGGTAACCGGCGGCGTCCTCCTTGGCGGTCTCGACATAATTGCGGATCTTACGTTTGAGGCAGACGTCGGTCACCAGGCCGTAGCCGGTCTCGGGGTCGACGCGGGGCATATTGCCGGCATCGGGGTCGCCGTTGGGGTTGCCGTTTTCGACGTCGAACAGGATGACAAAATCGTAGCGGTTTTTGATAGGCTCAGACATTTCAGTTTTCCTCCTTTTTGGCGTAACGTTTCTGTGTCTCGTGGTAATAGCCGATCTGGAAGGCGCTCTGCTCCGGCAGGCTCATGCGGGCGGGCAGCGTGCAGGTGATGCGGCTGTTCAGTTCGGTGATTTTTTTGTCGTAATAGGTGGCAAGGCCGCCGTCCAACTTGGCCAGATGCTTCTGCGCCAGGTTGATGAGCAGCGGGAACACCGCGGCCGGCGTGGCGGAAGCGGAGTTAAAATACCGATCCTTGATGGTGGTGTTGATGCCGGGGTTGGCGCTTTGCTGCACCGCTTCCAGCACAGAAAACAGCCGACCCAGCACATACGGCAGATAGGCGCTTTGTTCGTTGAGTTCCACAGTCATGACCTCCTTGATGGTTTTGTCGGACGAATTGCGCAGATAATAGGCTTTGAGGATCGCGGCTTTGCCGCGGGCCACATCCCGTTCGGCACGGATGCGCAGGCTCACGCCGTCCAGCAGCGTGGCGGGGTAAGGTGCGTCGTTCAGCACGGCCAGCAGCAGGTCGCCGGCCAGGCGCGGGCTGGGGTCGGCAGGGGCGGCGCCGGGGGTGGGGCGGCGGACCGTTTCCTTCACCAGGCGCCAGACGGGCAGCGTGGGAAATTTGTCAAACGAAGGGCGCACGATGTCGAGCCGCTCATAATGGCGGGCAATGTTGCGCGCCAGCGTGCCGAAGCTGTTCTGCCAGAAAAACCGGACCGAGAGCCGCGCCGCGTTGGGGGCCAGGCCCAGAACATAAAAACGGATGGCAGGGTCCAGCCGTGTCTGATCCCAGTCGATACTCTCCCCGTTTGCCAGCTGATGCAGCGTGGCCAAAAGCTCCTGCTCGCTGTAAGAATCGTTGAACAGGCTGTCCATCATAAAGTCCTGGTACGCCGGTTCCGCGTTTGCCGCCCAGAAAACGATCGTCGTGTCGCCCACACGGCAGACATGGTCGCGGTCGGCCAGCAGCGTATTGAGCGCCGTTGCGTAGGCGAAAGCGGCGTATTCGCCGGTGGGGGCGTTTGCACCCTGTTCGTGCCCATACGAGCAGAAGGCGGGCGCGTTGAAAGCGACCAGCGAAGCGCCGATGACTTGCGCCCCAGCCACCCCCTTGATGCTGGGGTGCAGGCGGGCCAGCGTTGCGTGCCGCCCGGTGACGAGGCAGAGCGCGTCCTCGGCCTCCTCGCCGCCGCTCTCGTATCGCTGCTGCCAGGCAGCCGCGATTTCCGGGTCGGCCGCCGCCGGCGCATCCTTGTACCAAAAGGTCAGGTTCCCGCCCTTCATCAGGTCGGCCCAATCTTCCTGCAAAGCCGGGTGCTCCGCGGCTTGCGCCGGGTCCCAGCTCTCAAAAAAGCGGAGGACCGCCTGTGCGGCGGGGGAGTCGACCTCTTTTAGCAGAGCCAGATGCAGGGCTTTGGCGGCGGAAAAACATTCAAGCGAGCGGGCCGGCTTGCCTTTGTCGTCGACCCCCAGCAGGTAACTGCTGTTGTCGCACAGGAAATTGGCGGCCACGCCAACCGTACGTTTAACGGGGGACGGCATATCCAACTCCTGCGGGGCAAGGACGGTCTTTTTCCCGCGTTGTATTTCCTTTTGCAGGTGCAGCAGCTGCGTGATCTGTCCGGCGTCGTCCAGACACAAGGCGAAAGATACTTTGGCTTTTACCCAGCCGGGGCGGGTGATCTTACCGGCGTCCAGCAGCGCCTCGTAATATTGCGTCAATGCCTGCAGGATCATCGGAACACCTCGCAATTCTGCGTGTCCAGCACGCCGTGTTCCAGCCGGGCCCGGAAATAGGTCGGTGTGATGTTTTGTGGGGCGCTGTAGTCAAAGTCGTACAGCATCAATCCCAGGTCGCGCGTTTCGTCGATGGTGGGGATGGGGCCGCCCGGCCAGCGCCGAAACGCGGCGGGGAACTCCCGGCAGCCGAAATAGGGCGTGTGGAAACACTGCCCCCGTTCCATGCGGCGGGTGACGATGTCCTGGAATTTGCCGGGGTTATCGCTGGGGGCGGCCTTGTCCGTCATGGTAAAATGCGCTTCGATCACATAGTGGACGTCCTGCAAAAGCAGGGAAGCGCGCTGTACGATTTCCTGCGACGCGGCGAGATACAACGGCTGCCCGCCACCCTGCGCGGCCTGGCGGACGTTGCGCCCCGAGATCTTGCTGGCGACCTCGTTGCGGCGGACGCCGACGAAACGGATGGGGTTCAGTACATAAATTTTGTCGATGTGCCAACGCAGCCCGGGATGAAAATAAAGGGCTTCCACAAGGCCCCGCGCCGCCGAAGGGGTCGGCACATCGTAGGAAACGCGCTCTACTTTGAGTTCCGGGCGGGAGAACAGGGCATAGGGGCCCCACACTTCCAGTTGGATCATAGGCATTCAACTCCTTTCCTTGTTTGGGTTTCTATAGAAAGTTGGTTTACAGGGGCATACGCCAACACGGGGATTTGTCAAACAAAAAAGCCATGCCCCGTTTCCACATCCAGTGAAAGGCCCGTTTCACGGTCATACAGGCGGAGGTCGGTGAGAATATACATATCGCCGCCGACAGCTTCCACCGCCCCGGCGCCCTGCAGCTTTTGCAGGTGGTCCGGGTAAACGTTGACGGCGAACTGTCCTAATTGCCGGAACAAAGTGCGGCTGACCTCCCCGCGGCGCAGCCGATCGATAAGGGCGGCGCCGGCGTCGACGGGCAGGTAGACTGTGACAGTGGCGCTGTCGATCAACCGGAACATTTCTGCAACAGAAGCAAACGGGAAAATACGCCCCTGCAGCCCTTTGCAAAAGGCAGGCAGGATGTTCTGTCTGTCCAGCGCGGCGTCCCCCTTCAGCGCGCGGTAAAACGAAAAGTAATGCTTGATCGCCGCCGGGGCGGCGGGGTCTTCAAACTGCGCAAGCGTCTGCCGTGCCGAGTCGACGTTTTGGCGGATCATGCAGGGGGTCCGCTGCCCGGCCAGACGGAATACCGTGACGGTGCTTTCCTCGGCCGGGCGCTTTCCCTCGCGGTTGCAGCGCCCGGCGGTCTGCAAGATGGAATCCAGCCCGGCTTCCTCGCGCCAGGCAGCGGGGAAATCCACATCTACGCCGGCTTCGATCAGCGATGTCGAGACCACCCGGCAGGGCAGGCCCGCTTTGAGCCGGGCGCGGATCTCTTTCAGCAGCCGCTTGCGGTCGGCCGGGCAGAGCAGCGTCGTCAGGCAATAGCGCCCCTCGGCCGGCAGGGCGGCATACAGCTGCTGGGCGGTAGCGCGCCGGTTGACCACGCACAACGCCTGCGGGGAGGAACAAAGCTGCGCCGTCAATGCTTCCGGCGTCAGTTCGCCCGCCTGACGCAGCGTTGTGCGGCGGAAAAACCGGTACAGTTCGTCGGCGTCCGGGCAGATTTCCCGCATGACGAGACCGGGCGCCAACTCGTCAAACAGCGGCTGCAAAGCCGGCTGGGTGGCTGTGCACAAAACGGCGGTGACGCCATAAAATTGCACCAACTGGCCGATGGCCGCCACACAGGGGCGCAGATAGGGCACGGGCAGGGTCTGCGCTTCGTCAAAGACGACGACGCTGCCCGCAATGTTGTGCAGCTTGCGGCAGCGGGACGCGCGGTTGGCAAACAGGGATTCAAAGAATTGCACGGCGGTCGTGACGATCACGGGGGCGTCCCAATTTTCGGCTGCCAGCGCTTTGCGGTAAAGGCGCGGGTCGAATTCGCCTTCCGGCATCGAAAAATCTGCGCCGGAATGGTGCTCTATGACGTTTTCCTCACCCAATATCCCGCGGAACACCTCTGCGGTTTGGTCAATGATCGAGGTGTAGGGGATCACGTAGATGACGCGCGTTTTCCCCTGCGCTGCCGCGTGCGCCAGCGCAAACGCCAGCGAGGAAACCGTCTTGCCGCCGCCGGTGGGCACCGTCAGCGCAAACAGGCCGGGGGCGGCGCTTTCGCCGGCGTCCAGGCAGGCGCGCAGGATGTCGCACCGCTTGCGGTTCAGCGCGTTTTTGGCGTCCCACCAGGGGGCTATGTACGTTTGCAGGCGCTGCAAAAGCTCGTCCGGGGCCGCCCCGCCGCCGCGCGGCGCGGGCGCGCCGTTCATAAAAGTCTCGGTGTCAAGATAATCGGCGTCGACCAGGCAGGAATAGAGCATCCGTGTGTAAAAGCTGGCGACGAACCCGTCGCCCGGCAACGGCGGGCGATGCGCGGCAGGCGGGGAAATTTCGTCTTTCCACCCCTCGCACGGCGGGACCTCCTTTTTCAGGCGGGCAAAAAGCGTGCCTGTCCCGTCCGGGTCGGTCCGCGCGCCGCCGTCGGGTAAGCCGCCGTGATGGCCGGCGATGGCGAAGGCGACCTCCGGCTGCCGGGCTCCGTATGCGATTTTGGCCCCGGCTGTGGCATGGTCGACTTTAGGCCCGCCCCGCAGCCGCTGCTGGAACGCGGCGCTGTATTTGCCGACATCGTGCAGCAAACCGGCCAGATAGGCCTGTTCCTGCCCGCCAAAAGGGCGGGCAAAGGTCTCTGCCAGGGCGGCTGTGCCGAGCAGATGGTCGCGGACGCTTTGGGTGCGCTGGCCGTCCTCGGAAATATGCGCCAGGGGCTGGGGGCATGGTGGAGAATGGTCCATAGCTGTCGCTCCTTTGTTGGCTGCGGGGGCGCTGCCGGCCGCAAGAATCCTTTTTAGTATCATACCACAACCGCTGCGACATAAAGCGGACTTTTTCGCCTTCGGTGCAAAAATCGGCAGGCTTCACAAGAAAGGGCATGCCTTTTTGGCCTTTTCGACTGAGGCCGGCTGCGAAAAAAACATGGGCTATGCCGTGGACATTTTTGCGCAGAGCCTGTATAATAAACTTGTATATGTATACCTAGCATCCAGCCGGGGAGGGGAATGTATGCAGATGCCGCGCACCGGCCTGCCGCCCGTGACCGCCATCCTTGTGGCGGCGGGCGCGTCGCGCCGTATGGGGTTTGACAAACTCAGCTATCGTTTGCCCGGCGGGCAGACCGTGCTGGAAAAAAGCTGCGCCGCGCTGGCGGTGCACCCGGCTGTCACGCAGCTGGTTCTGGTCGCGGGCGCCAATGCAGACGCCTGCCGCCGCATCGCGGCGCAGTGCGCCAAACCCTGCGTGGTGGTGCCCGGCGGGGCCACGCGCGCCGACAGTGTGCGCAGCGGCCTGGCGGCCGCTGCGGGTGAGCTGGTGGCCATCCATGACGCCGCCCGCCCCTTCGTCAGCGAGGCAGTCATCACGGCGGCGCTGCAAGCGGCGGCTGCCACCGGGGCGGCCGCCCCGGCCGTGCCCGTCAAGGATACCATCAAGGTGGCCGGGCCGGGCGGCGTCGTGCAGGCTACGCCGGACCGCGCCACGCTGTTTGCCGTGCAGACGCCGCAGTGTTTTTCGCGCGCGCTGTATCTGCAGGCGCTGGCGGCGGTGCAGGGCGAGCAAGCCCGCCTTGTCACCGACGATTGCAGCCTGTTTGAGCTGGCCGGCCTGCCGGTGACGCTGACGGAAGGCGACTACGAAAACTACAAGATCACAACGCAGGACGACCTGCAGAAGGAGAAAACCATGCGCATCGGCCACGGGTATGACGTCCACCGTTTGGTAGAGGGGCGTAAACTGATCCTGGGCGGGGTCGAGATCCCGCATGAAAAGGGCCTGCTGGGCCACTCGGACGCCGACGTGCTGCTGCACGCCGTCATGGACGCCGTGCTGGGCGCGGCGGCGCTGGGGGACATCGGCCGGCATTTCCCGGACAGCGACCCCGCGTACAAGGGCGCCGACTCGCTGGCGCTGACCCGCGCCGTCGCCGGCCTGGTGGCAGAGCATGGCTTCCGCGTGGGCAACATCGACGCGACCATCCTGTGCCAGGCGCCCAAGCTGGCGCCGCACATTGCGGCCATGCGCCAAAATATCGCCGATGCCTTCGGCATCGACGCCGGCGCTGTCAGTGTTAAAGCCACGACGGAGGAACACCTCGGTTTTACCGGCGCGGGGCAGGGCATTGCGGCCCACGCCGTCGCCCTGCTGGAAAACTGACCGCAACGCAACGATAACGGGGAAGGGGAGGCCCGGCGGCTATGCTGCAAAACCAAACGATCTCAGCGATCGCCAGTACGCTGCGCGCGTTTGATCCAATATCCGACACGCTGGATATCCTGATCATATCGTTCGCCTTTTACCAGCTCATCCAGTTCGCGCGCAAATCGCGCGCCGGGCAGCTGGTGCGCGGCATCTTTTTGATCTTGATCTTCTATGGCCTGGCCTACCTGCTGGACCTGCGCACCGTGATCTGGGTGCTCAACAACGTGCTCACCATCGGCTTTACGGCGGCGGTCGTCATCTTCCAGCCGGAACTGCGCCGCACGCTGGAGCGCATGGGCCAGACGACGGTCTGGGCCGGGCGGCTGTTCGGCAACCGCCGGGCCGACCCCTCGCTGCGCGGGGTATGGCAGAGCGCCGTCGTCGCCATCTGCGACGCGGCCGAGCAGCTTTCCGACACGCGCACCGGCGCGCTGATGGTGCTGGAACGAAACAACAACCTCGATGAGATCATCCGCACCGGCACGCCGATGCACGCCGATGTCATCCCCGAGATGCTGGGCACCATTTTTTACGAGGGTACGCCGCTGCACGACGGCGCCGTCGTCATCCGCGACGGCGTCATCATCGCGGCCGGCTGCGTGCTGCCGCTTTCCAACAACCTGGAAATGGGCAAAGATATGGGCACGCGCCACCGCGCCGGCCTGGGCATGAGCGAGAACTCCGACGCCATCGTCGTCATCGTCAGCGAGGAGACCGGCATCATCTCGCTGGCCAAAAACGGCGTGCTGATCCGCCGCCTGGACCGCCAGAACCTCTTCAACCTCCTGCAGGAGGAGATCGTCCCGCCCGAGGAGACCGCCGAGACCCGGATCCCGCCGCTGCAAAAGCTGCTGCGCAAAGGAGGCGCACATCCCCATGCAAAAGCCGAATAACGCTGCGCCCAAACCGGCCGCAGGCCGCCGCTCTTTGTGGAACTACCCGCTGTTCTCGCTGCTGCTGGCGCTGTTTTGCGGGTTCGTCGCCTGGCTGGTCGTCACGGTGTATTTTGACCCGCAGGGCACCTACGTGGTGTCGGACGTGCCGATCAACTACGCAAACTCCGCCTCGACCTACACGGCGCTGGGCCTGGACATCGTCGAACGGCCTGAGATCGAGACGGTGGACGTCTCGGTGTCCGGCAACAGCACCATCATCGGCAACCTGGAAGCCTCCGACATCCTGGTCTACCCCAGCTACGCCGGCGTCACCGGGGCGGGGCGCGCTACGCTGCGTCTGCAGGCGCGCCTGGCCAACACCACCGATTTCCCGGGCGATATCGACTGCTCGGTCGTGGATCCCCAGACCATCGACGTCGTCTTTGACGAAGTCAGCGAGAAGACGCTGCCCATCACGGTGGACGCTTCGGGCGTGACGGTGGCCGACGGCCATATGCTCAACCGCACGGCGGCCGTCCCGTCCGAGATCACGCTGCGCGGGCCCACCAGCGAGCTCGACCACATCGACTCCATCGTGGCGACGGTGACCGAAATGACAGAGCTGGCCGACACGACGACGGTGCCGGCGGCGCTGGAACTGCGCGACGATACCGGCGCGCCGTTCACCCCGCAGTACACGACGATGGAAAGCGAGACCGCCAACATCACCCTGACGGTCTACCAGGTGCGGGAACTGCCGCTTACCGTCGATTTCATCGGCGCGCCCAGCAACTTCGATACCGACTCGCTGCGCTACACCCTCAGCCAAAAGACACTGCGCGTGGCGGGCCCGGCGCGCGTCATCGGCGCGCTGAACGAGCTGACGGTCTCGGACTTCGACCTCGCGCGCGAGTTTGAGCCCGGCCGCGACTACCAGCGCCTGGTGGAACTGCCGGCGGGCGTCGTCTCGGTCGACGATGTCACCAGCGTCACGCTCAGTTTCGACACCTCTGACCTGGCTTCGACGACGCTCAACCTTTCCCAGATCCGCACCATCAACGAGCCCAGCGGTTACGAGGTCGAGATCCTCTCCAGCGTGGTCAACGACGTCACGGTCTACGGCCCGGCCGATGAGATCGAGAGCCTTTCGGCCGACAGCGTCATCGCGCAGATCGACTGCCAGAGCGTTAACCTGACGGTGGGCCAGCAGACGATCCCCGTCACCATCCAGATCCCGTCCTCCACCCGCATGTTCGCCACGGGCAGCTACACCGTCCAGTGCGAGGTGTCCGCCCGCTAAGCCCCCGCAAAGGAACCCGCCTATGCTTTTAGTCCGCAATATCCGCCTGCCGCTTTCCTGCCCCGACCCGGACGCCGAGGCAGGGGCGCAGGCGCTGCGCATCCTGCGCGTCCCGCCCGGCCGGGCGGCGCGCTGCGGGGTGGCCAAACTCTCGGTAGACGCCCGCCACGGCAAGCCGGTGCTGGTGTATACCATAGCCGTCACACTCAAAGACGAGGGTGAGGAACCGGCGCTGGCCGGGGCCTCGCCCTGTGTCTGTTTCACGCAGGCGCCGCAGTTTTCCTTCCCGCAGGGGTCTGCGCCGCTCGCGCACCGGCCCGTCGTGGTGGGCCTGGGCCCGGCGGGGCTGTTTGCCGCGCTGCTGCTGGCCAGGGCCGGGTACCGCCCGCTGGTGCTGGAACGCGGCCCCGCGCTGGACCGCCGCGTCGAGGCCGTCGCCCGCTTTGAGGCAACCGGCATCTTGGACGAGAATGCCAACATCCAATTTGGCGAGGGCGGCGCGGGCACGTTTTCCGACGGCAAGCTCACCACCCGCGTGGGCGACCCGCTGTGCGCTTTTGTGACGCAGGCGTTTTTGCGCCACGGCGCCCCGGCCGAGATCGCCTGGCGGCAAAAACCGCATATCGGCACCGACCTTCTGCGCGGCGTCATCCGCAGCATCCGCCGCGAGATCGAGGCCCTGGGCGGCGAAGTCCGCTTTGAGACTGCGCTGACCGGCCTGCGGCTGCGCGGCGGCGCGCTGGCCGGCATCGAGACGTCGGCCGGGCCGCTCGCCTGCGAGCAGCTGATCCTGGCCGTGGGCCACAGCGCGCGCGATACCTTTGCGATGCTCTCATCCAGCGGGCTGCCGCTGGAATGCAAGCCGTTCTCGGTCGGGTTCCGGGCTGAGCACCTGCAAACCGAGATCGAAACAAGCCTTTACCACGCGGCGGCCGGGCACCCGGCGCTGCCGCGGGGCGAATACCAGCTCAGCCAGCAGGTCGGCGGCGGGCGCTGCGTCTACACGTTCTGTATGTGCCCGGGCGGCACGGTCTGCGCGGCCGCCAGCGAGGCGGGCGGCGTCGTCACCAACGGCATGAGCCTGCACGCGCGCGACGGCCAAAACGCCAACGCGGCGGTCGTCGTCAGCGTCGACGGGCGGGATTTCGGCGGCGACCCCGCCAAAGCGGTGGCGTTCCAGCGCCAGCTGGAACAGGCCGCCTACCGTGCCGGCGGCGGGGCCTACCGCGCCCCGGCCGAGACGGTGGGCAGCTTTTTGCAGGGCGCCGGCCGGCTGGACCTGGGCCGCGTGCAGCCGACCTACCCGCGCGGCGTGACGCCGTGTGACCTGGGCGCGCTGCTGCCCGGCGAGCTTTCGGCAGCGCTGCGCCAGGGCCTGACGGCGTTTGGCCGCAAATTGGCGGCCTACCGCGCGCCGGACGCGGTGCTGACCGGGCTGGAGACCCGCACCAGCAGCCCGGTGCGCCTGCCGCGCGACGGCGAAACGCTGCAATGCACGGCGCTGCCGGGGCTGTACCCCTGCGGCGAGGGCGCGGGTTATGCCGGCGGCATCATGACGGCCGCGGTGGACGGCGTGCGCTGCGCCGCCGCGCTGATGGCGCAAAACGCCCCGCCCGCGGGCTGAGGAGGCCCGTGCGCGGCAAATTTGTTTGGGAGAACACAACGTATGCCAAAATATTCCCACCCTTATAAATCAAACCCGGGCGGCGCGGCGGATGCCCCGCAGGGCGGCGCGCAGGACTTTGCCGGCCGCGTCGACCGCAAAGTCGAGGAGATCGACCGCCGCACGGACGAGTTCAGCCGTTCGCTCGACGACATCGTCAGCGACCTGGCCGGCATCGGCGCCGGCGTCGGCGCCGAGCTGCTGGACGGCCTGGCCGGCGTCATCACCTCGGCAGGGGACGCCTTCAGCCGCTGGGCCCAGCGGGACAAGGACCTGACCTTCCCACAGTGGCGCGCCCGCCTGGACCGCCGCCTGCTCAACAATGAGCAGGGCGGTTACCTGGCCATGGCCATTGCGGGCGGCGTGTTTGCCGTGGGGTTCGGCATCACGGCGCTCGTGATGTTCTGCCTGTCCGCCGTCGGGCCGGAAGCGCTGCAGATGACCCGCGCCGATTTCAACGTCTTTCCCATTTTGATGGCGGTGTTCACGCCGCTGACGGTAGGCTTCGGCATCATGACCGGCTTCGGCGTCAAAAAGTTCCGCTTTTTCGGGCGCATCCGCAGCTACCTGCGCGCTGCGCACGACTGGGTGGGCAGCGTGCCGGCCATCGCCCGCGCGGCCGGGCGCGATACCGCCCAGGTGCGCAGCGAGCTGAACAAGGCTATCACCGACGGCAAGCTGCCCGGCGTCGTTTTGGGCGACGACGGCGATACGGTCTATTTCAAAGAGGAACTGTACGAGGCCGAAGCCGCGCGCCGGGCGCAAACCGCCGCCCCGCAGGGCGGCGCACAAACCGGCGCGGCCGATACCCCGCTTGCACAGTTTGAGGCGGACACCCGCGATTTCCTGGCTTACCTGACCAGCTGCCGCGGCCGCCTGGACGCTGCGGCGGACGAGGAACTGGCTGCCATGCACAAAAACTGCGCGGTCATTTTGGGCTTTATCCACAACCACCCCGGCCAGCTTGGCCAGGTGCGCCGCTTTGCCGAGTATTACCTGCCCACCACCCGCAAACTGCTGGATACCGCTTTGGGCCTGGGCGCGGCGGACGCCGCCAACGCGCAGGCCATCCGGCGGGACATCACCGGCATTTTGCACACGCTGAACGCGGCGTACGCCACCCTGTACGATACGCTGCTGCAGGACGTCAGTTTGGATGTCTCCACCGAGATCGATACGCTGGAGACGATGCTGCGCCAGGACGGCCTGACGCAGAATTTCAAGACCGATTTCAAGCCCGGCGCCAGGTGACCCTGAACGCCGCAGGAACGTAAGGAGAGAACGAAGATGCATTACCCCGCCTGGCAGATCAAACCGGCCGCCGCCGGCGCCGAAGAGGCGCTGGCCGCCGCAGGCTGCGGCGTGCTGCTGCGCCGGGCGCTGGCGGCGCGCGGCTGCGCGGATGCCGAAGCGGCCCGCGCGCTGCTGGGGCCGGGCGCGGCGCTCTCCGACCCGTTTTTGCTGCGCGATATGGACAAAGCCGTCGCCCGCATCCTGCGGGCCGTCGAAAACGAGGAACCCATCGTTATCTACGGCGACTATGACGTCGACGGCATCTGCGCCACGGCCATTTTGTATGAATGCCTGACCAGCCTGGGCGCGCATGTGCGCTGCAAGCTGCCCACACGCGGCGGCGGGTACGGCCTGACGCGCCCGGCGCTGGAAGCCCTGGCGCAAAAGGGGTTCACGCTCGTCGTCACGGTCGACAACGGCATCTCCGCTTTGGAGGAAGCCGCCTGCGCGCGGGAACTGGGACTGGACCTGGTCATCACCGACCACCACCTGCCCGGCGAGGCGCTGCCGCAGGCTGTGGCGGTCGTGGACCCCAAACGCCCCGACGACGAAAGCCCGTTCAAGGACCTGTGCGGCGCGGGGGTGGCGTTTAAGCTGTGCGCCGCGCTGGAAGGCTGCGACCCGGCCGAACTGCTGGAAATGTACGGCGAGTTCGCGGCGCTGGGCACGGTGGCCGACGTCATGCCGCTGGTGGGGGAGAACCGCACCATCGTGCGCGAGGGGCTGGCCCTGCTGCAGGATACCATGCGCCCCGGCCTGCAGGCGCTGCTGGAAAGCGCCGGTTATGCCGGCCGCCCGCTGACGGCCGATACCATCAGCTACGGCCTGGCCCCGCGCCTGAACGCCGCCGGCCGCATGGACAACGCGGCCGTGGCGCTCAAACTGCTGCTGTGCGGCGACGAAGCGCAGGCCACCGGCATCGCCGCGCGCCTGGCTGAGATCAACACCGAGCGCCAGCAGGCCGAACAGGCGGTGTTTGCCGCCGCCTGCCAGGCGCTGGAAGCCGACCCCGCCCGCCTGCACGACCGTGTGCTGGTGGTGGCGGGGGAGGATTGGCACCCCGGTGTCATCGGCATCGTGGCGGCCAAGCTCATGGAACATTACGGCCGCCCGGCGCTGGTCGTCTCGCTGCACGAGGGCGAGGGCCGCGGCAGCGGCCGCGCACCCGGCGCGTTTGACCTGCACGCTGCGCTGACGGCCTGCGCCGGCTGCCTGCAGCGCTTTGGCGGGCACGCGGCGGCCGCCGGGCTGGAGATCGAAGAAGAAAAACTGCCGCTGCTGCGCCAGCAGCTCAACGACTGGGCGGCCAAACAGACGCCGCGCCCCGGCCCCGCCGTGCTGGCGCTGGACGCGGCGGTCAAGCTGGAAGAATTGACGCTGCCGGCCGTGCGCGAGCTGGAAGCGCTGGCCCCGTTCGGGCGGCAAAACCCCACACCGCTGTGGCTGGTGCAAAACGCCGAGATCGACGGCGTCTGGCCGCTGGGGGCCGAAGGCCGCCACACCCGCGTGCGGCTGCGCCAGGGCGGGCATACGCTGTTCGCCTCGCTGTTCGGCACCGCGCCGCAGCAGTTCGCCTACCCGGTGGGCACGGCGCTGGAAGCCGCGCTGGAAGTTTCTGTTTTTACCGGCCGCAGCGGGCCGATGGTGTCGGCGCATATCAAGGCGATCCGCCCGGCCGGGCTGGGCAATACGCCGTGCGAGCAGGCCGCCTGGTTCGAGGCGTTTTGCGCCGGCGCCGCGCTGGAACCCGCCCAGGCCGCGGCCCTGCTGCCCGGCCGCGCCGACACGGTGGCGCTGTACAAGCGCATCCGCGGCGGCCAGGTGCTGGCGGGGGACCTGCAGCCGGTGTTTGCCGCACAAGGGGCGCAAAACGCCGGCAAAACGCTGGCCAGCCTGGCGGCCCTGCAGGAGCTGGGGCTGATCGAAGAACAGCAGGGGCGCTGGCTGCCGGTGCCGGTCACCGAAAAACGGGACCTGGCCGCCGCGCCGGTGCTGCGCCGCCTGGCCGGGCAGGCCGCCGCGCACAATGGATAAATAAAGGGGGAGAAACCGATATGGCAAGCAGTGAGATGGCCAAAGACCGCCTGGAGGCCGGCAAGGCCAACATGCCCATCACCTACGATATCTTAAAGCAGAATATGCAGGAAAGCGGCCGCCCGTATGATTTCGAGATGATCGACCGCGCCTACGCCCTGGCCGAAAAAGCGCACGGCGGCCAGCGCCGCCGCAGCGGCGAGCCGTATATCTGCCACCCGCTTTCGGTCGCGCAGATCCTCGTCGAGCTCGGCATGGACAGCGAGAGCATCGCCGCCGCGCTCATGCACGACGTGGCCGAGGACACCGCCGTCACCATCGACGAGATCCGCGCCCGGTTCGGCCCCGAGATCGCGCTGCTCGTCGACGGCGTCACCAAACTGACGCAGATCAAATTCTCCAACGTCGAGGACCGCCAGGCCGAAAACCTGCGCAAGATGCTGCTGGCCATGAGCCAGGACGTCCGCGTTATGATCATCAAACTGTGCGACCGGCTGCACAATATGCGCACCGGCGACGCCTGGCCGGAACAGAAACGCCGCGACAAAGCCAAGGAGACGATGGAGGTCTACGCCCCCATCGCCCACCGGCTGGGCATTTCCAGCATCAAAGAGGAACTCGAGGACCGCAGCCTGCACTACCTGGACCCTGTGGGCTATGCGGCCATCAGCGACCTGCTGGACAAGCACGGCGACGAGTTCCTGCACGCGGTCTGCCATACCATCGCCCGCCACCTGGCCGACAACGGCATCCCCAAGGCGACGATCCGCCACCGCGTCAAGAGCATCTACGGCATCTACCGCAAGATGTATATGCAGAATAAGGACTTTGAGGAGATCTACGACATCTACGCCGTGCGCATCATCCTTGATAACGTGGCCGAGTGTTACACTGCGCTGGGCCTCATCCACGATATGTACCACCCGATCCCCAACCGCTTCAAGGACTATATCTCGACGCCCAAACCCAACGGCTACCAGAGCCTGCACACCACCGTTATCGGGCGCGAGGCCATCCCCTTTGAGGTGCAGATCCGCACCTGGGATATGGACCGCATGGCGGAGTACGGCATCGCCGCGCACTGGAAATACAAGGCCGGCATCACCGCCGGCACCAGCGACAAACTGGACGAGCGCCTGGCCTGGGTGCGCCAGCTGCTGGAAAGCCAGCGCTCCAGCGCCGACGCCGCCGACCTGCTCAGCGACATCAAGGGCGACCTTCTGCCCGAGGAAGTCTTCGCCTTCACCCCGCGCGGCGACGTCATCAACCTGCCGGCCGGCGCCACCGTCATCGACTTTGCCTACGCCATCCATTCAGCCGTCGGCAACCGCATGATCGGCGCCAAGGTCAACAACCGCATCGTGCCCATCGACCATAAGATCCAGACCGGCGAGATCATCGAGATCCTCACCGGCCCCGAAAACCGCGGCCCCAGCCGCGACTGGCTGGGCATCGTCAAAACGAGCGAAGCCAAAAACAAGATCCGCAACTGGTTCAAAAAAGAGCGGCGGGAAGAAAATATCGAGGAAGGCCGCAACGCGCTGGAGCGCGAGATGCGCCGCAATATGATCGTGCTCAGCGACGAAAAGCGCGAAACCTTTTTGGAGAACCTGGCCCGGCGCAACCGCTGCAATTCGGTCGAGGAAATGTACGCCGCCATCGGCTACGGCGGTTTGCAGCTGTCGCGCATGCTCTCCAAGCTCAAAGAGGAATACGCCAAACTCAAAGAGACCGACCCCAAACCGGTGGCGGTGGAGCTCAAGCAGGTGCATTCCTCCGACGGCGTCGTCGTCGAGGGCATCGACAACTGCCCCATCAAGTTTGCCAAGTGCTGCTCGCCGCTGCCCGGCGACGACATCGTCGGCTTTGTCACGCGCGGGTTCGGCGTCTCCATCCATAAGCGGGACTGCGCCAACGTGCGCGAAAGCATGCGCCACCCCGAAAACGCCGACCGCTGGGTGCGCGCCTACTGGGCGACCGACGTCAAAGAAAACTACAAGGCTTCTTTGGAGCTCACCTGCATGGATCGCGCCAACCTTGTCTCGGACATTGCGCTGGCGCTGGGCGATATGCGCGTGCCCATCTACTCGCTGATGGCGCGCGCAGCCGAGCAGGGCCGCGCCCGCATGAGCGTGACGGTGGGCATCACCAACACCGAACACCTCAACAGCGTCGTGTCGCGCCTGCAAAAGGTCAAGGACGTCATCAGCGTGACGCGCAGCTGACCAGGGGGACAAAAAAGCAAAGAGAGGAAACCGCATATGCGTGCTGTGATCCAGCGTGTGGCCGAAGCCTCGGTCACCGTCAACGGCGGCCCGGAACGCCCCATCGGCAAAGGACTCGTCATCCTGCTGGGCGTGCGGGAGACCGACACCGAGGACGTCATCCCCAAACTGGCCGAAAAATGCGCGCATCTGCGCATTTTTGAGGATGAGGCCGGCAAGCTCAACCGCAGCGCTGCCGAGCTGGGGTACGAGGCGCTCGTCGTCTCCAACTTTACGCTGTACGGCGATACTTCGCGCGGCAAACGGCCCAGTTTCAGCCATGCCGCCAAGGCGGAGCTGGCCGTGCCCTGTTACGAGCGCTTTCTGGCCGAACTGGGCCGCCAGGGCCTGGCCGGCGTGCAGCACGGCGAGTTTGGGGCCGATATGCAGGTGCGCCTGTGCAACGACGGCCCCGTCACCATCGTCATTGACACCGACGACTGGAAAAAATAGGAGGCGACTGCCATGAAGATCCAACACATCCCCGGCCTTGCGCCGCTGTATACCAATACCTTTCTGCTGGTCACCGACGCCGGGCACGGCATCGTCGTCGACCCGGCCGCCGCGCCGCAGGCCTACCTCGACGCCTTGCAGGCGGCGGGGGCGTCGCTGACGCATATCCTGCTCACCCACGGCCACTACGACCACGTGGGGGCGGTGGCGGACCTGCGCAAAGCCACCGGCTGCCAGGTGTATATGGACCCCGCCGACGCGCAGGGCAGCGCGATGCTGCCGCTGACGCGGGATCAGGTGGACGCCCCCTGGCCGGCAGGTGACAAACTGGAGATCGACGAACTGACGTTTAGGATTTACCACACGCCGGGCCACACGCCGGGCAGCGTCTGCCTGGGGTGCGGCAATTTGCTGTTCAGCGGCGATACGCTGTTTGCCGGTTCCTGCGGCCGCACCGATCTGCCCGGCGGCAGCGTGCGCGCCATGCAGCAGAGCCTGGCGCTGCTGGCCGGCCTGCCCCTGCCCGACGACACCCAGGTGCTGCCGGGGCACGAATCGTTCACGACCCTCGGGCGCGAGCGCCGCAGCAACCCCTACCTCAACGGCGCGTGGTTCTAAGCACCGGATCCACCCAAAAGAAAGGCATACGCTATGCAGATCATCTTACACGGCGCAGGCGCCGGGTATGAGGCGGAACACACCGCCCGCATCTTTTTCCCCGGGGCGCAAAAGGCGGACCAGGTGCCGCAGCAGGGCGATTTTGTGCTGGCGCAAAGCCACGCGCAAAGCGATTTTGTGCTGCTGCGCCGCGGCGGGGCGCTTTGCTGGCGCAGCGCGCTGCGCGCCCCCGGCGCGGATGCCGAGTATGCGCTGTGCAGCCTGCTGTACGGCCTGCTGCGCCAGCAGACCGGCATCGACCCGCCCTGGGGCATGATGACCGGCGTGCGGCCGGTGCGCATCATCCACGATATGCGCGCGCTGGGCGCGTCGGAACGGCAGATCGAGGAGCGCTTCCTGCGCCACTTTGCCTGCACGCCGCAAAAATTTGCGTTGGCGCGCGGCATCGCCGACCGCCAGCGCCCGGTGCTGCAGGCGTCGGGGCCGATGGACTGCAGCGTGTATGCGGGCATCCCGTTCTGCCCCACGCGGTGCAGCTACTGCAGCTTTGTCTCGCGCACGGTGGGGGATAAAGCCACCCGCGCGCTCGTGCAGCCCTATGTCGACAAGCTCTGCCGGGAGCTTACGGCCATCCGCCAGACGGCGGACCGCTGCGGGCTGCGCATCCGCACGCTGTACATCGGCGGCGGCACGCCGACCAGCCTTTCGGCCGCGCAGCTCGAACAGCTCATGGCGCACATCGCCGCAACGTTTGATCTGGCCGCGCTGGAGGAGTATACCGTCGAGGCCGGCCGCCCCGACTGCACCGGCCCCGACAAGCTGCGCATCCTGAAACAGTACGGCGCTACGCGCATCTCCATCAACCCGCAGACGTTTTCGGACGAGGTGCTGCGCCGCATCGGCCGCCAGCACACCGCGCAGGACATCATCGACTGTTTCCATGCGGCGCGCGCCGCCGGGCATGACAACATCAACATGGACCTCATCGCCGGGCTGCCCGGTGATACGGTCGAGGGGTTCGCGCATAGTCTGGCACAGGCCATAGCGCTCGACCCCGAGAACATCACGGTCCACACCCTGACGCTCAAGCGCGCGTCGGACCTAGTGGTGGAGCGCCAGGCCGCCGCCTATGACGACGTGGCGGCCATGCTGGCGCGCTGCGATGCGCTGGCACGCGCCGGGTACGAGCCCTACTATCTCTACCGGCAGAAAGGCACGCTGCAAAACCTCGAGAACACCGGCTGGACCAAACCGGGGCATGCCTGCCTGTACAACATCTACATCATGGAAGAGGTACATACCATCCTTTCGGCCGGGGCGGGCGGGTCCACCAAGCTCGTCATCCCGGGGCGCCGTCACGGCAAGATCGAGCGCATCTTCAACTTCAAATACCCGGCGGAGTATATCACCCGCTTTGACGAGATACTGGCCCGCAAACAGGGCGTGGAGGATTTTTATGGACGTTATGCAGCGCAAACGCCTCATCGGCAGTGACCTGGTGGCGCTGGCGGCACGCCAGCCGCAGGCCCTGGCGGATTTGTGTGAGCGGCAGTACCACGACCGCATCGACGCCCTGGCGCAGGAGATCCTCGCCAGCGGGCGGCGCGTCGTCATGCTCACCGGGCCGTCGGCCGCCGGCAAAACGACTTCCGCCCACAAGCTGGCGGCGGCCATCAGCGCCAAGGGGCGGCGCGGCGTGGTGCTCAGCCTGGACGACTTTTTTGTGGGCGAGGGGCGCTACCCCAAAAACCACGACGGCAGCGACGATTACGAGAGTTTGCAGTCGCTGGATGTGCCGCTGCTGCAACAATGCCTGGCGCAGCTGCATGCGGAAGGCGTCTGCCAGGCCCCGGTGTTTGATTTCAAGCTGCAGCTGCCCAACGGCACCCAGACGGTGGACTGCCGCGGCGGCGTCGTCATCGTCGAGGGGCTGCACGCGTTGAACCCGGCGCTGACCGAGCGCCTGCCCGCCGGCGCGGCGTTCTGCCTGTACGCCGGCCTGCGCGAGGAATACGCCGCCCCCGACGGCACCCGCTGCCTGGCCACGCGGGACATCCGCCTGGCGCGGCGCCTGGTGCGGGACTACCTGTTCCGCGGCCACGCAGCGTCCTTTACGCTGGGTCTGTGGGGACATGTTTGCCATGGCGAGGACCGCTACATCAAACCCTTTAAACCCCGCGCCGACCGCCTGTTGGACACCACCCACACCTATGAGGTCTGCCTGTGGCGCGGCGTGCTGGAGGCTATGCCGGACGACCCCGCCCTGACGCCGGCGCAAAAACGCCAGCTGGACGCGCTGTGCCGCAAGTTTGCGCCGTTCCCGGCGCTTGGCACCGATCTGGTGCCCGCCGGCAGCATGCTGCGCGAGTTTATCGGCCCGCAAACGGGGTAAATTCACATAAAGTTCTATTTTGTGCGTTGCAAACGCAGCGGGAATCGGCTATAATAGGCATAACCCTACGCAGCAGCGCAACGCTGCGAACAGTGTTAAGAAAGAGGTGTTCCGTATGTTTGAACTGGATATTGAAATGCTGAAGGAACAGGGCATGCAGCTGGTGGACTCCGCCAAAAAGACGGCGCAGGACCTGGCCGGCAAAGGCAAAAACCAGCTGGACCTGCTCAACCAGCAGGCGCGTCTGTCCAAGGCGCAGCGTCAGCTGGGCGCGCTGGTCTACAGCCTGCACAAAGCGGGCGAGGAAAACCAGCCCCTGGTCGATAAGTATATCGAGGCCATTGCCGAGATCGAGAAGAACATCGAGGAGATCAAGGCCAACATGGCGCCCGAAGAGTATGTCGAGGACGAGGCTGCCGAGGACGAGACGGAGGAAGAAGAGATCGAGGAAGAACCCGTCAAGCTGCGCGGCGAGACCAAGATCTGCCCGGTCTGCAAGTCGGAAGTGGACGGCGACGCGCTGTTCTGCAACCACTGCGGCGCGCAGCTGTAACATACGGCGCGCGTGTGTGCAAATTTATGCCCGCAAAGGCGTTTGCACTTGACAAATGCTTGACAAATTTTTGATTCCGTGTAGAATATTGCGTGGCGAAACCTGTCGCCCGCTGGAAGACAGTTCTGCTGTATGATCGCTTACCCAACCAAACCGCAATATACCGCCGACGACCTGGCGGCCATCATCGCCATTTTGCGCGACCCGCAAAACGGCTGCCCGTGGGACAAAGTCCAGACGCATGCGTCCATCCGCATGAATTTCCTCGAGGAAGCCTACGAGGCGGTGGACGCCATCGACCTGGACGACCCGCACCTTCTGTGCGAGGAACTCGGCGACGTGCTGATGCAGGTCGTGTTCCACGCGCAGATCGAGGCCGAAGCCGGGCGGTTTACCTGGCAGCAGGTCTGCGACGGGGTGTGCCGCAAGCTGATCGCGCGGCATCCGCATATTTTTGGCGGGGACGACAGCATAAAGGATTGGGACGCGCTCAAAAATAAAGAAAAGGGCCGCCTGACGCTGCAGGACGATCTCGCCAGCGTGCCGCAGGCGCTGCCCGCCCTGATGCGCGCAGCCAAGCTGCAAAAGCGCGCCGCCCGCTATGGGGTACAGGTCGCCGCCGACGCGCAGCAGATCGCGCGCCAGGCGCAGGCCTTGCAGCAAGTGCAGGGCGGACCGGCCGCACAGGCCGCGGGCGAACTGCTGTTTGCCGCCGTCGCGCTGGCGCGGCAGGCGGGTGTGGACCCGGAACAGGCGCTGCAGCAATACAATGCCGGCTTTGCACAAGCCGAACCGCAAAACCGCTGACAAGCCGGCGCGGGGGAGGTATCCCGCCGCCGCTTTTGGCAGATAAATTCCATTTGGAGGTACAAAATCATGACGAAAGTTGAACTGATCGCCGCTGTGGCGAACGAAGCCAACCTGACCAAGAAGGACGCCGAGCAGGCTGTCAACACCACCCTGAACGCCATCACTGCGGCGCTCAAGAACGGCGAGAAGGTCACGCTGGTCGGCTTCGGCACGTTTGAAGTCCGTGAGCGTCCCGAGCGCAAGGGCCGCAACCCCCAGACTGGCGCCGAGATCACCATCGAGGCTTCCAAGCTGCCCGCTTTCAAGGCCGGCAAGGCTCTCAAGGACGCTGTGCAGTAAGCTGCGCCCGCAGGATCGCATCCGCCCCGTCGCCGCTGGCGATGGGGTATTTTTTTCATCGGAGGGGAACGTATGCGTTTAGACAAATACCTCAAGGTCAGCCGCCTGATCAAACGGCGCACCCTGGCCAACGAAGTCGCCGACGCCGGCCGCGTGCTGGTCAACGGCAAACCGGCCAAGGCCAGCTATGCCGTCAAAGTCGGCGATACCATCGAGATCACCTTCGGCAACCGCCCGGTCACGGTGCGCGTGCTGGCGGTCGAAGAGCCCAAGGGCAAGGATGTAGCCCGCGAGTTGTTCGAGGTCGTCAGCCAGCCGTCATAATCGCCGCGCCGCCCGCATATCGTATGGGTATACCGACGATGAGGGAGGGGACGCCGCTATGGCGGAAACCAAAACCGAGCCCGCGCGCGCTGTGCGCCCGCCTGCGGCCGAAACGCCGCCGCGCGGCCACAGCCTCGCGCTCAAAGACCGCCGCCAGCTGGCGGTGACCGGCGTGGGGCGCGTCGTCAGCTGTGACGAGACGGCCGTCGTGCTGGAAACGCCGCTGGGCAACCTGACGATCGGCGGGCAGGAACTGCAGGTCAGCGAGCTTTCGGTGCAAAGCGGCCAGGTGCAGCTTTCCGGCAAGATCGAGTACCTGCAATATGCCGAGAACCGCCAGTCCGGCGGCGGGCTGCTGGCCCGCCTGTTCCGCTAGTATGGCGGCGGCGCCTGCGGCCTGGGCCGTCGCGTCGGACATCCTGTGGTGCTTGGGGCTGGGCTGCCTGCTGGGCGCAGCGCGGGACCTGCTGGACTTTGTGCCGGGCGGCGGGGCGGTGCGCTGCTTTTTGTGGGACATCGCGGTGTTTGCCGCCGCGGCCGTGCTGGTCTGCGGGTTTGCGGCCGGCGTCAGCAGCAGCGGCGTGGCGCGCTGGTATATGGCGGCCGGCACGCTGGGCGGTGCGCTTGCCTGGTACGGCGCTTTGCGCGGCGGGCTGCATCGCGCAGCAAGGCTGGCGGGCAAAGCGCTCCGCTGGCCGTTTTGGGCGGCGTGGCGCGCGCTGGGCCGGCTGTGCAAACGGTGCGCGGCGGCACTGCGCAGCTGCCGCCATAAAAAAGTGGCAAAAACGGCAAAAAACCAAAAAAAGCAGTTGCAAAGCCTGCCGAAAATAGTATATAATGAACCATACGTAGCAGTATGCGCCGAAAAGGCGCAGGAAAGGGGGCATCCTGTCCCATGAATAAGCGGCGCGGGTTGCTCCCGCAGTGGCTGATCGCAGCGGTATTCGTAGCGGTATGCGGGTATCTCTTCGTCAGCCTCATCCATTACCAGGTATCCATCGGCTCCAAGCAGCAGGAACTGTTGAGCGTGCAGAACCAGCTCAGCACCCAGCTGACCGAGAATGCCGAGCTGTCCAATACACTGGATCAGGGCGAGGCCGCCATCATTGAGCGGTACGCCCGCGAGCAGGGCTATGCCAAGCCCAACGAGCGCGTGTTTGTGGACATCAGCGGCAAATAAGGTCCACACGCCGTGCGGCAACGTTTCAGCAGGGGCGCTTTGCGGCAACCCTTCTGCATAGAACATTTCAAAGAAAAAGGGGTATACAAGTTTGGCATTACAAGTTGGGGATATCGTCGAGGGCAAGGTCACCGGCATCAAACCGTTCGGTGCGTTCGTCTCTCTGCCGGAAGGCAAGACCGGCCTTGTCCATATTTCGGAGGTTTCCTACGAGTTCGTGCAGGATCTTTCCGCCGTGCTCACCGACGGCCAGGCCGTGCAGGTAAAGGTCCTCTCCATCGCGCCGGACGGCAAGATCGCGCTGTCCATCAAGCGCACGCAGCCCGCGCCGGAGCGCGGCGCCCGCCCGCAGAACGCCGGCGCGCGCCCGGCCGGCAGCCACCGCCCCCCCAAGCGGGAAGAAAAACCCCGCGTCTGGCAGCCCAAGCCGGCTGCCCCCCAGGGCGAGATGAGCTTTGAGGATATGATGGCGCGCTACAAATCCCGCAGCGAGGAAAAGATCGCCGACCTCAAGCGCGTGACCGAGAACCACCGCGGCGGGTATTCGCGCCGCCGCGGGTAAGGGCACGCCGCTTTCTACATGGCCGGGCCGCCGCGCCCGGCGCCGTTTGTCAGACACTCTACCCTGACGGGCTTTGGCCGCCGGGGATAGAGTTTTTTTGTGAATTTTGAAAGGAACGCTATGCCCGCAATGTACACGCTGGTGGCCCCCTGCTTTTTTGGCACCGAGTCCACGCTGCATTTTGAGATCAAGCGCCTGGGCGCGCAGAACATCCAGGTCACCGACGGCCGCATCGCCTTCCAGGGCGGGGCGGAGCTGATCGCCGCGGCCAACCTCAACCTGCGCACGGCCGAGCGCGTGCTGCTGCAGCTGGCCCGCTACAAAGCGACGACCTTTGACGAGCTGTTTGACGGCTGCTACCAGATCCCGTGGGAGGAACTGCTGCCCGCCGACGCGGCGTTCCCGGTCAAAGGTTCCAGCCTGTCCAGCCAGCTGTCCAGCGTGCCGGCCTGCCAGAGCATCCTCAAAAAAGCCGTCGTCAAGCGGCTGCTGGCGGGGCACCGCGTCACCGCCCTGCCCGAGAGCGGCGACGTCTACAAGATCCGCTTTGCGCTGCGCAAGGACGAAGTGGAAATTTACCTGGACACCTCCGGCGACGGCCTGCACAAGCGCGGCTACCGCAAGCGCGCGACGCTGGCGCCCATCAAAGAGACGCTGGCCGCCGCCATTGCCGACCTGGGCCGCGTGCGCCGTGACAGCCTGGTGCAGGACCCGTTCTGCGGGTCCGGCACGCTGGTCATCGAGGCGGCGCAGAAAGCGCTCAACCTCGCGCCGGGGCTGGGCCGCCATTTTGCCGCCGAGCATTTTGCCTTTCTGCCGGCGGAGATCTGGGCGCAGCAGCGCGAAAAAGCGCGCGGCGAGGCGCGCCCCGACGCCGCGTTTGAGGGCGTCGGCTATGACATCGACCCCGCCGCCGTGGCGCTGGCCAGCGCCAACGCCAGGCTGGCCGGGGTAGGGGACCGCTGCCGGTTTGCCGTGGCCGACATCAAAGACTTTACGCCGGCTGCCAACGCCACGGTGCTGACCAACCCGCCCTACGGCGAGCGCCTGGGCGACGCGGCCGAGGCCGCCGCGCTGGCGCGCACGCTGGGCCAGGTCTGGCAGCGGCACCCGGGGCAGGGGATGTACGCCATCACGGCGGATGCCGAGTTTGAGCAGCATTTCGGCAAAAAGGCCGCCCGCCGCCGCAAGATCTACAACGGCATGATCCCCTGCCAGCTCTATATGTACTACGAACAGCCCAAGAGGTGATAGCATGGAAGATCTCAAACTGGCGGTGCTCATCGACGCCGACAACATCTCGCCCAAATATGTCAAGGTCATTCTGGACGAGGCGGCGTCCTTTGGCGTGGCGGCCTGCAAGCGCATTTACGGCGACTGGTCCGACGCGCGCTTAAAAAACTGGAAGGATGTCCTGCTCAACAACTCCATCATCCCCATCCAGCAGTACAGCTACACCACCGGCAAAAACGCGACTGACTCCGCCATGATCATCGACGCGATGGATCTTTTGTACGGCGGCAACCTGGACGGGTTCTGCATCGTCTCGTCGGACAGCGATTTTACCCGCCTGGCGGCCCGCCTGCGCGAGGCCGGCAAGCTGGTCATCGGCATGGGCGAAAGCAAGGCGCTGGGCCCCTTTGTCAAAGCCTGCGACCAGTTCAAGTACCTGGACCTGATCCTGGACCACGGCGGCGCCGAGGAGGACGGCCCTGCCGCGCCGCAGGCCGAGACCGAAGCGCTGGCCCAGGCCGGCGACGATACCGCCATCAACCGCGATTCCATCGGGCGCATCGTGCGCGGCCTCATCGACGAGATGGACGACAGCACCGGCTGGGTGCGCACCTCCCGCGTGGGGGACCAGCTCATCAAGCGCTACCCGGACTTTGACGTGCGCAACTTCGGCTCCAAGAGCCTGAACAAGTTCCTGGCCTCGCTGCCGGAAATGGAAGTGGAGGAACGCATCCTCTCCAACGGCAACCCCATCCAGTTCGTGCGCATCCGCCCCGCGCCGCAGCCCAAAGAGGGCAAACTGGCCGCCCGCCGCCAGGGCGCCAAAAAGACGGCGCGCCGCAGCAGCGGCAAGCGTAAATGAGCGCAGCATAAAAACAAAACGCTATGCGCAGCGGTATGCCGCTGTGCATAGCGTTTTGTTGATTTCAGGGTCACAGGGCCCTGCGGTAGTAGACCATATCCACCAGCTGCACGCCGCCTTCCCAAATGGGGTGGTCGTAGTGGTCGGTAAAAAAGTTTTTGACCCGGTGGGAATAGCAAAACCCGCAGGCCTCATAAAACGGGACGGTCAGTGGGCTTTCGCCGGTGCCGGCCTGCAATATAGCAAACCGCCCCCGGGCGGCGTCTGCTACATGGTCTACCAGCGCCCGGGCATAGCCGCGGTGCTGCCAGGCAGGGGCGGTGGCCAAATTCTTGATCTCCAGCACGCCGCCGCCCTCGTCGGTGACGACGCACAGCGCTCTGGCGGCGCCGTCCTCCTCCAGCACATACAGGGTGCCCCGCTCGAGATAGCGGTCGATCATGGTTTCCTGCTCATCGCCCAACAACAGCAGCGGCAGGTAGTCTTTTTTGTTTTGCGTGACTGTGCGGATGTTCATACCGTTCGCCTGCCTGGCTCGTTTAAATGACCAGCCCGCCGTTGAGGCCGATGACCTGCCCGGTGATGTAGCCGGAGGCCTCGTCCGCCAAAAACACCAGTGTGCGGGCAACTTCTTCCGGCGTGCCCAGCCGCCCGACCGGCGTTTCCTCGGCCAGGGCGGCGCGGTCGCCGGCCGTAAAGCCGGCCATCATATCGGTGTCGATGACGCCGGGCGCGACGATATTGACCGTGATGCCGCTGGGGCCTTCCTCTTTGGCCAGCGCCTTGCCCAGGCCGATCAGCCCGGCTTTGGCGGCGCTGTAGGCGACCTCGCAGCTGCCGCCGGTCTGGCCCCACATGCTGCTCACCAGCAGGATGCGGCCGTATTTCTGCCGGATCATGCCGGGCAGTACCGCCTTGCAGGCGTAAAACGCGCCGTCCAGGTCTACGGCCAGCACGCGCCGCCAGTCCTCGTCGGTGGTGTCGGTAAACAGCTTTTGCAGCGCGATGCCGGCGTTGCACACCAGCACCTGCGGCCCGCCCAGTTCCAGCTGGGTGCGCTGCACGGCGGTGCGCATCTGCACAGGGTCGGCGGCGTCGGCCTGCAGCGGCAAAAACGCGCCGTCCGGGGCGGCGGCCCGGGCGCAGTCCAGCACGTTGCGGGCGGCCTGCTGGTTGCTGTGCCAGGTAAAGGCGACGCGGTACCCGGCCCGGGCGAACGCCAGCACGGCGGCGGCGCCGATGCCGCGGCTGCCGCCGGTGATCAATACGGTCTGCTGCATGTCAATTCTCTTCCTTTGCCTTCTTGCGTTTGGCGCGCAGCTGCGCAAAAAAGTCTTGCAGCAGCGCCTGGGCGTCCGCCTCCAAAAGGCCCTGCTCCACAACGGGCCGGTGGTTGAACGGCAGCGCAAACAGGTCGGTCAGGCTGCCGCAGCAGCCCGCCTTGGGGTCGCGCGCGCCGTATACGACGCGCCGCAGCCGGCTGTTGATGATGGCCCCGCTGCACATGGGGCAGGGCTCCAGCGTCACAAACAACTCGCACTGCCAAAGCCGCCAGCCGCCCAGCGCCTTGCACGCGGCGTCGATGGCCAGCAGCTCGGCGTGGTAGGTGGCGTTTTTGCCGTTTTCGCGCAGGTTGTGGGCCCTGGCTATGATCTCGCCGTCTTTGGCGACGACCGCCCCCACCGGCACTTCGCCCAGGGCGGCGGCCAGGCGGGCTTCGTCCAGGGCGGCCCGCATCAGCAGTTCATCGGTCATACAAAGAGCACCTCGTCACGTCAAAAACACAGTATACAGCAGCAAAAACAGCACCGTCACTGTGTACGCCGGGCTGGTGAAAACGCCCAGCACATCGACGCCGGGGCGCAGCCCGGCCGAAAAATGGAACCCCTGCTTGCGTGCATGGTACAAAAGCCACAGGCTGAACAGCGGGAAAAACAGCAGTACGAACAGCTCAAACGCGAACGAAACGTCGCCCGGGGCGTACAGCCGCAGATACAGGTTGCAAAACGCCAGGCAGTTGTTGACGAAATGCAGCAGCATGCCCGGCAGGATGCTGCCCGAGCGCTCGGCCAGCCAGCCCAGGAACACCCCGCAGACCAGCGCTGTCAACCCCTGGATGGCGTCCAGGTGCAGCAGCGAAAACAGCAGCGCCGGCCCAAAGATCGCCGCCGCGCTGCCGCACGGGCGCAGCAGCCCCTGCAATGCACCGCGGAAAAACAGCTCCTCGGTCACGGCGGGCAGCACGCACAGCGCCATAAACTGCAAAAACAGTTCGGGGCCGCCGCTGGGCAGGCGGGCGTTGGTGGTTTCGGCCCCCAGCAGGCCGGCCAGCAGCGCGCCGGCCAGGTTGGCGGCGTTGGCGGCCCCCAAAAACACCGGCAGGCAGAACGCCGGGCTCCACGGCGCCGGCAGCAAAATGCGCAGGTCGCCCCGCTGCAGGCGGCTGAAACGCAGCAGCCCCCACAGCGGCAGCAAAATGGCCCCCAGGCCGATGAGGATCTGCAATA
Source organism: Candidatus Gemmiger excrementipullorum (assembly GCA_019115045.1). Taxonomy (GTDB): domain Bacteria; phylum Bacillota; class Clostridia; order Oscillospirales; family Ruminococcaceae; genus Gemmiger; species Gemmiger excrementipullorum. The sequence goes on from DXEI01000011.1 coordinate 28,512, forward strand.
CGGCCAACACCGCGTCGCTGACGCCCACCGGCCGCGCCAGGCTGGCGCCGGGCTGCACCAGCCCCAGCAGGCCGCTGACAGCGGCGTACAATACCGCGCGCGCCAACAGATACAGCAGCGCAGCCACCGCGCACAGGCTGGCGGCGCCGCGCACACCACGAGATCTAGCCATTCCCTCATCCCTTGCTTGCAAATTTCCTTTTTATCATAACACACTGCCGGCGGCGGCGCAATAAAAAAAGACCTGCCGGTGTGCGGGCCGGCGAGGTCTTGGAGGGAGAGAGGAGCCAATGCGCGGTGCAATGTGCGTTGCAGGCATTGACTTTCTATCCCCATCATAGTACAGTAGTAACATGAAGTAAAGAACAATTTTTTCATACATGAGATGAAATTTTGTCACGGATAGGAGGCCCTTGGTATGACGCTGACCGACTGCCAGATCCTGGCGATGGTGGCACAGCTGGGCACGTTTGCCGCGGCGGCGGAACAGATGCACCTGACGCCCTCGGCCATCAGCCACGCGGTGTCGGGCATGGAGGCAGAGTGCGGCTTCCCGCTGTTTACCCGCACCAAAAGCGGCGTGACGCTGACCGCCGCCGCCGAAAGCCTGTTCCCGGCCATCCGGCAGACGCTCCGCAGCAGCGAGCTGCTGGACCAGTCCATCGCGCAGATCAACGGCATGCACAAGGGCGTGCTGCGCGTGGGGGTGTTCAACTCGGCCTGCGTGACCTGGCTGCCGCGCCTGGTGCCGCCGTTTCAAAAAGAGTACCCCGGCATCGACGTGCAGATCTACCAGGGTTCGTATGCCGACATCACAGCCTGGCTCAAAAACGGCGTGGTGGAGCTGGGGTTCCTCTCCAACTCCAGTGCCAAAGACTTCGACTTCGAGCCGCTGTATGAGGACGCGCTCATCTGCCTGGCGCCGGGCTCCTACCGCCCCAAGCGCCCAGGCTGCGTCCGGGCCGAGGAACTGCAGGGCCAGCCCTTCGTCAGCCAGCAGGCCGACGTCGACGCCGATATCCAGAGCTACTTTAAAAAGAACGACCTGCACGTCAACAGCCGCTGCTACATCGTCGACGACCAGTCGATGATCGCCATGGTCTCCTGCGGGCAGGGGCTGGCCATCATGCCGGAGCTTATGTTCAAGATGGGCGTGCAGCACAGCGGCTGCCAGGTGCTGCGCCTGCAGCCGGCCGCCGGGCGCACCATCGGCGTGGCTTGCCTGGCGCGCAGCGGCCTTTCGCCGGCGGCCAGCCGGTTTATCGAGCATGCACGCCGCTGTGCGCAAAGCCTGCAATAAACCGGGTGCAGGGCTTTGCAAACCCGGCAAAAACGTGTATAATAAGATGTTATAGAGCCAAAGGAGGGACGCGCGATGCCCGGCGACCTGCATACCCACACTACGTTTTCCGACGGGTCCACCCCGGCGGAGAAACTGCCGTTTCTGGCGCGCTGCGCCGGCATGACCCATCTGGCCATTTCGGACCATGATTCCATCGCCGGTGTGCGCTACGCCTACAGCCACACCCTGCCAGAGGGCGTGCATCTGATCCCGGCGGTGGAGCTGACGGCCTATGACTATGAGCGCGCCCACCGCGTGCACTTTTTGTGCTACTGGCCCGACGACTGCGCGCCGCTGGAGGAGTTCTGCGCCACGATGGCCGAGCGCCGCCGCGTGGCGATGCTGCAGAGCTGCCGTGAGCTGGAGGAGATCTGCCCGCAGTTCCGCACCGAGGAAGCGCTGGAACTCGCGCAGGAGAGCGGCACGCTGTTCAAGGCGCACATCATGCGGGTGCTGTGGCAGTATGGCCTGGCCGACGGCATGTACAACGAGGTCTACCGCTCGCTGTTCGGCCTCAAGCCGGTGCGCGGGCGCGTGCTGCACACGCCGCGCTATGAGCCGGTCGACGACGTGCTGGCGCTCATCAAAGCCTGCCGCGGTGTGGCGGTGCTGGCGCACCCCAGCGTCTACCACAGCATGGAGCTGGCGCGCGAGCTCATCGCGGCCGGCCGGCTGGACGGCGTCGAGATCGACCACCCGCGCAACACGCCGGAGGATAAGGCCGAACTGCTGCGCCTGGCCAAAGCCAACGACCTGCTCGTCACCGGCGGCACCGACTACCATGGCCTGAACACCGTGACCCCGCGGCCGGTGGGCGCCTTTTACACCCGGGACGAGGAGATCGCCCGGCTGGAAGCGCTGGCCAAAGCCCGCAAGATGTCCAACAAAAAGGCGCGCTGAACGCGCCGCGCAACGAAACACAAAAGCAAGGAGCATTGATCCCATGAAATACGTCTACAACAACAAGGGCACCTGCTCGGTGCGCACCGAAGTGGAACTCAACCCCGACCACACCATCGCCAGCGTCCAGGTGCTGGGCGGCTGCAACGGCAACCTCAAGGGTATCGCCAGCCTGCTGGCCGGCATGAAAGCCGAGGATGCCATCGCCCGTATGGAGGGCACGACCTGCGGCAGCAAACCCACCAGCTGCCCGGACCAGATCGCCCAGGCGCTCAAAGGCGCGTTGGCCGCCCTGTAACTGCAAAGGAGCCGCCGATGGATTGTTTCCATTACCCGCTGGATACCGAGACGTTGCTGCGCAAAAAGCGCCGCCTGCGCCGGGAGCTGCTGGCGCAGAACCCGCACCCGCTGCACAAAAAGATCGCGATCCTGGGCGGGTCCACCACCAACGAGGTGGCGGACCAGCTGGGGCTTTTTTTGCTGCAATACGGCATCGAGGCAGAGTTTTACCAGAGCGAGTACGGCCAGTACTGGCAGGACGCGATGTTTGGCACGCCGGAACTGGACGCTTTCGCCCCCGACGTCATCTACATCCACACGACCTGGCGCAATCTGACCGAGCTGCCCGCTACGACGGACACCCCCGCGCAGATCGACGCCATGCTGGACGCGCAGTATGCGCATTTTGAGGCGATGTGGCAGGCGCTGGAACAAAAATTTGCCTGCCCGGTCATCCAGAACAACTTCGACCGCCCCAACTACCGCCTGCTGGGCAACCGCGACATCTGGGACGTGCACGGGCGGTCGAACTTTATCAGCCGCCTCAACCAGAAGTTCTATGCCTATGCGGCGGCGCACCCGCATTTTTACATCAACGACATCGACTATCTTTCGGCCGACTACGGCCTGACGGCGTGGGGCGACGCGTTCTACTGGCACATGTACAAGTACGCGATGTGCCTGGACGCCATCCCGTCGCTGGCGAACAGCGTGGCCAACATCGTCAAATCGCTGTACGGGCGCAACAAAAAAGCGCTGGTGCTGGACCTTGACAATACGCTGTGGGGCGGCGTCGTCGGCGACGACGGCGTCGACGGGCTGGCCATCGGCCCCGAAGTGCCGGAAGGCCAGGTCTATGCCGAGTTCCAGAGCTACTGCAAAGCGCTCAAAAGCATCGGCGTGATTTTGGCGGTCGACTCCAAAAACGACGAGGCCAACGCGCTGGCGGGGCTCAACCACCCCGACGGCGTGCTGCGCCCTGACGATTTTGTGGCCATCAAAGCCAACTGGGACCCCAAGGACCAGAACCTCAAGGCCATCGCCGCCGAGCTCAACCTTGGCGCCGACAGCTTTGTCTTTGCCGACGACAACCCGGCCGAGCGTGCCATCGTGGCGGCCCAGGTGCCCGGCGTCGAGACGCCGGCGCTGGACGGGGCCGAAAACTACATCAAGACGCTGGACCACGGCGGCTATTTTGAGGTCACGAACTTTTCGCAGGAGGACCTGCAAAAGACCGAACTCTACCACCAGAACGCCCAGCGCGCGGCGGCGCAGGCCGCGTTCAGCGACTACGGCGAATATCTTGACAGCCTGCAGATGACGGCGTCGATCCGCGGCTTTGACGCGCTGCACATCCAGCGCATCGCCCAGCTGACCAACAAATCCAACCAGTTCAACCTCACGACGCTGCGCTGCAGCGAGGAGGATATCCGCGCCATGGCCGCCGAGCCGGGCAGCCTGTGCCTGTGCGGCAAGCTGGTGGACAAGTTTGGCGACAACGGCATCGTGACCGTTGTGTACGGCCAGCAGCAGGGCACGGCGCTGCATCTGCGCCTGTGGCTGATGAGCTGCCGTGTGCTCAAGCGCGGCATGGAGGACGCCATGATGGACACCGTCATGGCCGAGGCCGCTGCCCGCGGCCTGACCGAGGTGGTCGGCTACTATTACCCGACGGCCAAGAACGCCATGGTGCGGGACTTCTACGCCGGGTTCGGCTTTGAAAAGATAAGCGAGGATGAAGCGGGCAATACGGTGTGGAAGCTGGCGGCCGCCGCCTACCAGCCGCGGCGCCCGCATATGCAGATCGAGCGCTGACGGAAAGGAGACGCCATGAAACACACCGCCCTGCGGGCCTGTGCGGCGGCCGCGCTGTTTGTGCTGCTGACGGCGGCGCTGCTGGCGGCGGCCCGGTTTTTGCTGGTGGATGATGTGCACTCCTACTCCCGCGTGATGCTGCAGGAACTCTACGCGCAGGACGGCCAGATCGACACGCTGTTTTTGGGCTCGTCCCACTGTTACCGCAGCGTCGACCCCGCCATGGTGGACGAGGCGCTGGGCACGCACAGCTTTAACGCCGGTTCCTCGCAGCAGCTGCCGGACGGTTCCTACTATATGCTGCGCGAGGCGGCGGCGCGCAACCCGATCAAGACCGTCTACCTGGAAATGTTCTACACCGGCTATAACCAGGGCGCGTCCAGCGACGTGCCGCTGGCGTGTTACCTGCTGGCGGACCATATGCGGTGGGACTCTGCCAACCGCTACCAGTATCTCTGGGAGATGGGCGGCCTGGCGGCCCTGGCGGACCTGGCGCTGCCGGCCCGCCATGCCATGGCGTCGCTGCCCGGCCTGCCGCAGCTGTGGAAAGCAAAGCTGACCGACGGGTATGCGCCCGGCAACTACGCCTACGTGACCTACCCGGACGAAGGGGAGCGCTACTGCGGCAACGGCTTTGTGTATACCGAGGGCGCGCCCCGCGACGGGTTTGCCACGCTGCGGGACATCGACCCACAGCAGCCGCTCTCGGCTTTCGGGTGGGAGAACCTGACCCGCACGGCGGAGTTCTGCCGCGCGCAGGGCATCCGCCTGGTGCTGTTTACGGCGCCGCTGCCCAGCGCCTACATCGCCAATACCGAAAACTACCAGGCCTATGTGGACGCCGTGCAAGCTTTTGCCGAAGCGAACGGCACGGTATACTGGGATTTCTCTTTGTACCGCGACCGCAAGGCGCTGGACCTGGGAGCGGAATGCTTTTCCGACGCGCATCACCTCAACGGCCTGGGGGCCGAGCACTTTACCGCTGTGCTGTGCGAGGTCATTGCCCGCGACGCAGCCGGGGAGGATGTGGCAGGGCTTTTCTGCGATACTGTGCAGGAAAAACTGACCGATTACCCCGACAATACGATCTTTATGTCGGATGGATATTATGATACCTGAAAAGGAGGGCCGGCCATGCTGGCAGTGACTTCGCCGGGCTTCGTCGTGTTTGCGGCGCTGCTGGCGTGGCTTTGGTTCCGCTGTGCGCCGGCGCGGCGCTGGCAGTGCATGCTGGCGGCCAGCGCGGTGTTCTACCTCTCGCTGGACTGGCAGGGGTATCTCGTGCTGCTGGCCAGCGCCGTGCTGACCTGGTTCTGCGCGCTGCGCGCGTCCGCCGCCAAACGCTGGTTTGGCCTGGGGCTGGCGGCGGCGCTGGCGCCGTTGCTGCTGCTGAAATACTATGTGGCGGCGGCCGGGGGGCTGGCGGCGCTCACCGGGCTGCGCCTGTGGCAGCCGCAGCTTTTGCAACCGCTGGGGCTGGGGTATTTCAGCCTGCAGCTCGTCAGCTACCTTGTCGACGTGCGCCGCGCGGTCATTCCGCCGCAGCGCAGCCTGGGGCGGGTGGTGTGCTACGCCTCGTTTTTTCTTTCCATCACGCAGGGTCCCTTCAACCGCTATGGCGAGCTGATGCCCCAGATGGAAGCCCCCACCGCCTGGGACGCGCAGCGCGCCTGGCGCGGCGCGATGCGCTGCTTTTGGGGTTACTTTAAAAAAGTGGCGGTGGCGGACCGTGCGGCGGTCGTGGTGGCGGCGGTGTTCGCCGACCCGGCGGCGTTTGACCGCACGCAGCTGCTGCTGGCGGCGGTGCTCTACTCGTTCCAGCTGTATGCGGATTTTTCCGGCTACAGCGACATCGTGCTGGGCGTGGGGCAGGTCTTGGGCCTCTCGCTGCCGGAAAACTTCCGCCGGCCCTTCCTGGCGGCTACCGTCAAGGAGCTGTGGGCCCGCTGGCATATGAGTTTGTCGCGCTGGCTCAAAGACTATGTGTATATCCCGCTGGGCGGCAGCCGCTGCAGCGCGCTGCGCCGGGACGCCAACCTGGTCGCGACGTTTCTGGTCAGCGGGTTGTGGCACGGCGCCGGGCTGACCTACCTGTTGTGGGGCTTTTTGCACGGTATGCTGCAAGCGCTGGAAAACCCCCTGCCCTGGCGGCGGATCATTACCAAGGGGTGGGCGCGGCTGGTGGGCATTGCCGGTACGTTTGGCATCTTCGTGTTTACCTTTACGATCTTCCGCGCCAGCAGTTTGCACAATGCGGCGCAGATGTTTGGCGGCATGCTGCACAATGGCGGCCGCGATGTGTTCAGCAACTATTGGGAGCTGGGCCTTGCCAACCGGCAGGAGCAGGTCCTGCTGTTTGCCGGGGTGGCGATCCTCATCGCCGTAGACCTTTTGCAGGAACGCGGCGTTCCGCTGCTGGACAAGCTGCAGGCCGCGCCGCGCCCGCTGCGGTGGCTCGTGTACGAGGGGATGCTGTTCGCCTTTTTGTTCATGGGGCAGTTTTTGGGCGGCGGCGGGTTCCTGTACGCCCGGTATTGATTCCCTATACAAAAAACGCGCGCCGCCCGGGCAGGGGCGGCGCGCAGCGTATGTGCGCATTTAGCGGTCGGGTTCACAATCCAGGATCGAGGGGATGTCGGCCCAGCGTTGTGATTCCTCAGCGTAGCGCTGGTGCAGCCAGGCCACGGCTTCGTCCAGGCCCTGCTGGCTGCCGGCAAATTCACGGCATTCGATCTTTTCCTCGGCCGTGTGCTCGATGCTCCACGGGCCGGGCCAGACCTGCGCGGTCAAATACTCGATTTTTTTCTTGCCGCTCTCGTCGGCGGGGTCGGCCTTTTTGCCGGGCGTGATGACATAGCGCATGCCGCCCTCGGCGCCGGAATAGGGGTTCCCGTTGTGGAACCAGTGGTAAATGGGGAAAGCGTCCAGCATCGCAAACGCTCCTTTCTTGCATCGTTCTTTGTATTATAGCATAAACCGCGGCAAAAAGGTAGGCGGCCGCCGGCAAAAACAGCATTGACAAACCGGTGGGCCTGCGGTATAATACATAAGTCATGCGGGATTAGCTCATCCGGTAGAGTGACTGCTTCCCAAGCAGTAGGTGGCGAGTTCGAGACTCGTATCCCGCTCCACAAACCGCTGCAAGGCCTTGGGCTTTGCAGCGGTTTTCCTTTGGCAGGGCAAGAAATTTCTTGACAAAGCGTTTGCTTTCTGCTAAAATATTTCAGCAATCGTTCAGATGGCTGCTCCGTCCGCACAGGATGGCGGGCGCTGGTAGCCGCAATTCGAAGATTGTGATGAGCACATATATCAAGTATGGCTCCCGAAGTCATGATCGAGAAAGAGGTGAAACTCAATGAAGAAAGGCATCCATCCGAACTATGTGGACTGCACCATCACCTGCGCCTGCGGCAATGTGATCCATACCCGCGACACCAAGCCTGAGATCCATGTCGAAGTTTGCAGCAAGTGCCATCCGTTCTACACCGGCAAGCAGAAGCTGGTCGACACCGGCGGCCGCGTCGAGCGTTTCAAGCGCCGTTACGCCAACACCGGCAAGAAATAAGTTTGGTTTGCACCTACCCCAGATGGAGACATCTGGGGTATTTTTGGCTGTATAGAAAGGCGGCGTCCCCGTGCCCGATTATCAAACCATCCGCGGCGTGTCCACATTTGAATACGAGGAAAAGCGCAGCCGGTTCATCGGCACGGCCGCCTTTGCCGATACCGAGGAAAAGGCCCTGGCCGTGCTGGAAGCGGTGCGCGCGGCCAACCGCACGGCCCGCCACAACGTCTACGCCTATGCGCTGCAAAACGGGCGGGTGCGGTATTCCGACGATGGCGAGCCCGCCAAAACCGCCGGCACCCCGGTGCTGGAGTGCATCACCCACGCCGGCCTGCGCGATGTGATCGTCGTCGTCACACGGTATTTCGGCGGCATATTGCTGGGCACCGGCGGGCTGGTGCGCGCGTATACGGCGGCGGCTTCCGGCGCGCTGCAGGCGGCAGAGCTGGTGCAGATGCGCCAGATCGTGCGCTGCCGCCTGCGCGTGCCCTACGCCCTGTTTGAGCAGGCGCAGCGCATGGTGGCTTCTGCCGGCGGCAAACTGCAGGAACCGGTGTTTGACGACGCCGTGACGCTGTGCTGGGCGATCCCGGCAGGGCAGGAAGCGCCGCTGTGCCACGCGCTGGCGGAACTGACGCGCGGCGCGGCTGCGGTGGAGGTTTCGCCGCCGGAACACGCGCCTTTTTGAAGAAACTGTGAAATTTTACGAGAATTTCCCAAGAAAAAGAGTGTTTCGCGCCGTTTTGTCGTATATACGATATAGAAGACCATAGAAAGGAAGGCCCCCCGCATGACGATCCGCGAGCAGACCCAGGAGATCGAGCGCCGCACGCTGAGCCGCTACGCGACCTTGAGCGAGAACAGCCGCGGCCGCTGCCGGCCGGAGGAAGAGGACCCCATCCGCCCCTGCTTCCAGCGGGATCGCGACCGTATCCTGCACAGCAAAGCGTTCCGCCGCTTAAAGCAAAAAACGCAGGTCTTTCTCTCGCCGGAAGGCGACCACTACCGCACCCGCCTGACCCACACGCTGGAAGTCAGCCAGATCGCGCGCACCATCGCCCGGGCGCTGCGCCTCAATGAGGACCTGACCGAGGCCATCGCGCTCGGCCATGACCTGGGCCACACGCCGTTTGGCCACGCGGGCGAGCGCGCGCTGAACCGCCTGTGCCCCGGCGGGTTTACCCACTACCGGCAAAGCCTGCGTGTTGTCGACAAGCTGGAAAAAGACGGCGAGGGCCTCAACCTCAGCTGGGAAGTCCGCAACGGCATCGTCACCCACACCACCGGCGCCTGGGCGCGCACGCCGGAAGGCTGCGTCGTGCGCCGGGCCGACCACATCGCCTTCCTCAACCATGATATCGAGGACGCCGTGGCCGCCGGCGTGCTGGATGCGCGCCGCATCCCGGCCGAGGCTACGGCTGTGCTGGGCAGGACCAAATCACAGCGCATCACGACGATGATCGCGGACATCGTGGCCCACAGCCAGAACGGGCAGATCAATTTTTCGCCCGAAGTCGAGGCCGCGTACGCCATCCTCAAAGATTTCATGTATTCCACCGTCTATGTCGACAAGGAAGCCAAGCGCGAAGAGAAAAAGGTGGACAAACTGATCGAGGCGCTGTACGAGCGCCTGTGCGCCGACCCTTCGCGCATGCCGAACTTTTATTTACAGATCGCGTACAACGAGGGCGTCGACCGCGCGGCGACCGATTACATCAGCGGTATGAGCGACGAGTTCGCCACGCGGCTGTTCGTGGAATGGTTCGTGCCGCAAAAGTGGCAGGTGCTGTAAGCGCCCAAACAAAACCCGGAGGGGAGGGGAAGCGTTTGATCCCGCAGGAATACATACAGGAAGTCGTGCGCCGCAATGACATCGAGGAAGTCGTCGGCCAGTACGTGCAGCTGCGCCGCCGCGGCCGCACCTTGAGCGGCCTGTGCCCCTTCCACAACGAAAAAACGCCGTCCTTCGTCGTCTACCCGGACACCCAGAGCTTTTACTGCTTTGGCTGCGGCGCGGCGGGCGATGTCATCAGTTTTGTGCGCAAGTACAATAACCTGGGGTATGTCGAAACCATCAAGCAGCTGGCCTCCCGCGTCGGCATGCCGCTGCCGGACGAAGAAGATAAAGAAGCCCGCGCCCGCCAGCGTCTGCTGGAGATCAACCGCAGCGCCGCCCGCTATTTTTACGAGCAGCTCAACGCCAAAACGCCGGAAGCTGCCCTGGCCCGGCGCTACTGGAAAGAAAAGCGCGGCCTGTCCGACGCGGCCATCCGCCGGTTCGGCCTGGGCTACGCGCCGGAGGATTTCGGCGGCCTGCTGCATTACCTCAAGCGCCGCGGCTTTACCGAGTGGGAGCTCGAACACTCGGGTTTGGTCAAGCGCAGCGCCAAGGGGAACCTGTACGACATCTTCCGCCACCGCGTCATGGTGCCCATCATCGACGTGCGCGGTTCCATCATTGCGTTCGGCGGCCGCGTGCTGGACGATTCCAAACCCAAGTACATCAACAGCCCCGAGACGATGGTCTACCACAAATCCCGCACGCTGTTTGCGCTCAACATCGCCAAAAAGTCACCCAGCAAGCGCTACATCCTCTGCGAAGGGTATATGGACGTCATCGCCATGCACGAGGCCGGGTTCGACACCGCCGTCTGCGCCTGCGGCACGGCGCTGACGGCCGAGCAGGTCAAACTGCTGAGCGAGTATGCCGACGAAGTGATCTTGAGCTACGATTCCGACGAGGCGGGCCAGAAAGCGACCGAGCGCAGCCTGGGGCTGTTTGCCAACAGCCCGGTCAAGGTCAGCGTGCTGAGCTACCAGGGCGCCAAAGACCCTGATGAGTTTATCAAAAAATACGGCCGGGAACGCTTTGAGATGCTGCTCAACGGCACGGCCAACCCGACGGAGTTCCAGCTGAAAAAGACCAAGGCCAAATACGACCTGCGCAGCGACGACGGGCGACTGAACTATATCCGGGAGGCCATCGACATCCTGGCCGGGTACGGCGTGAGCCCCACGGCGCGGGATGTCTATGCGGGCCGCCTGGCCGAGGAGACCGGCGTCTCCAAGCAGGCGATCGTCTCACAGCTGCAGGGGGCGTTGCGCACGGCCGAGCGCCGCAGCCGCCGCAAAGAGCAAAAGCAGCTGGCGCAGCAGGGCGTGGCCGCCGATATCCGGGTGCCGTACACCCAGGGCGGCGACGCAGCCCTGGGCGCGGCCAGCGCCGGCCGCCAGCTCGTGGCCGCGCTGCTGCAGGACCCCGAACAGATCCCCTATGTGCGCGCGCGGCTGGATATGGCCAGCGTGCTGCTGCCCGAAACGCAGCAGGCGCTGCAGGCGATCTTCCAGTGCGCGCAGGAAAACCAGCCCGTCAACCTGACGTCGCTGCAGCAGCGCCTGGACGAAAAAGCCTTCCAGCAGGCGGCCTATGCCCAGGCGCAGAACCACGACCAAAAGCTGACGCGGCGCGATATTGATATGTACCTGGAACGTTTGCAGAGCGCAAACCCCGTCAGCAAGCAGGTGGCAGGCACCAGCGACGAACAGTTCCTGCAGTTTTTCGGCAGCCTGAAAAAAGAAAAAGGCGTGCAGGACCCGCAGCAAGACCCGTAAAGCACGACCATAACAGCCAACCACGCGCACAGTACACCGCGCAGCAATACAAAACCAAAAGGAGAACGTACTTATGGCAGAAAAGAAGAACCCCGTCCGCAGCTTGATCGAGACCGGCCGCCGCAGCGGCAAACTGACCAACACCGAGATCGGCGACGCGATGGAGGAGAGCGGCCAGGTCCTGGATGTAGAGCAGATGGAAAAACTCTATGAGGAGCTGGAGAGCAACGGCATCGAAGTGGTGGACGACGACGCCGTCGCCGATGCGGATGCCGGTATGCTGCCGGACAGCGGCGCCGACGAGCTGGAGGACGGCTTGAGCGCCGACGGCGTTGCCATCGACGACCCCGTAAAAGTCTACCTCAAGGAGATCGGCCGCGTGCCGCTGCTGACCCCCGAGGAGGAGATCGAACTGGCGCTGAAGATCCAGGCCGGCGGCCCGGAAGGGGAGAAGGCCAAGCAGCGTTTGAGCGAGGCCAACCTGCGCCTGGTCGTCTCCATCGCCAAGCGCTATGTCGGCCGCGGCATGCAGTTCCTGGACCTCATCCAGGAGGGTAACCTCGGCTTGATCAAAGCCGTCGAAAAGTTTGACCACACCAAGGGCTTCAAGTTCTCCACCTATGCGACGTGGTGGATCCGCCAGGCCATCACCCGCGCCATCGCCGACCAGGCCCGCACCATCCGCATCCCGGTGCACATGGTCGAGACCATCAACAAGGTCAAAAAAGTTTCCAGCCAGCTGCTGCATGAATACGGCCATGACCCCAGCGCTGAGGAGATCGCCGAGCGTCTCGAGATGCCGGTGGACAAAGTGCGCGAGATCATGCGCGTGGCGCAGGAACCCGTCAGCCTCGAGACGCCCATCGGCGAGGAGGAGGACAGCCACCTGGGCGATTTCATCCCCGATGACGACGCCCCCGTCCCGGCGGAGGCTGCCAGCCAGACGCTGCTGAAAGAGCAGCTGGCCGACGTGCTCAAAACGCTGACCCCGCGTGAGGAAAAAGTCCTGCGGCTGCGCTTTGGCCTGGAGGACGGCCGCCCCCGCACGCTGGAGGAAGTCGGCAAAGAGTTCAACGTCACGCGCGAGCGCATCCGCCAGATCGAGGCCAAGGCCCTGCGCAAGCTGCGCCACCCCAGCCGCAGCAAAAAGCTGCGCGATTTCCTGGATTGACCGCGCGCCGCCGCGCAGGCGGCCCGGCGGGCGTCCATGCAAACGGGCATAAAGCGCCGCGTCATTACTGCTAAAGAACGCAACACGCAACACGCCGCATCCGGCAGGCTATGCCGGATGCGGCGTGCTTTTGCTTTTTTGGGCAGTTTTGCCGCGCTGTTCCATGGGACAGGCGGGGGAACTATGGCAGCGACAGGATATACACCTGGCAGGGGTTCCACGCGTCCCACAGCGTGGGGAAAACTTCCAGTTCCTTAAACCCCAGACTCAGGTAGAAACGGTTCGTGCGGTCGTATACCTCGTAACGCCCCATCTGGACGGTCTTTACCTGCAGGAAGGAATACCCGCTTTCTATGGCAAACGTTTTGCCGCTTGCAAACAGCGCTTTCCCGATCCCGCGGCGGTGGTACGCCTTCAACACGCCCATCACGCTCAGTTCCAGCGTATCCCTGCCCGTTTCCTTCAAGCACAGGAAGCCGACCGCCCGCTCAGCGTCAAACGCAGCAAAGAACGTTTGGCCGGCGCTTTCCCGGATATAACTTTCCCGTGCGTCTTCCAGGCCGAACCACTCCGGCAAGGTCTCCAAGATCTGCCGTGCGATGGTCTGTTTGGTGTCCGCGTGCTCGATCTGCTCGATCTTCATCTTCTGATCCCTCGTGATCCATCCTGATTTGCTGCCCTGTGCGTATCATTCTATCACACTTCCGGGCGCAGGGGAATGGGCACTTTCCTCGCGGCCCGTCTGTCGCCCGGCCGCGCAGGGCTTTGGCGCCAAACAGTGCATTTTGCGTGCGAAAAATATTTTGTCAAGCGCAGGAAGCGACAAAAAGCAGCGGGAAAGCTTGTGAAAATTGCCCAAACCGGGGCCGCCTAGCGGCCGAAACGGATTTGTCAACCCCGGAAGGATGGGGCAAAACCGTCAAAATGCCGAAAATCTTTCACACGGGGCCGGGCGTTTAGAACTGACGAAAAAACTTGCAAAAAACCCGCAAAAAGGCTTGACAACAGGGGTTTTGCCCTGTATACTGAATCAGTATCACAAAAATGGAATAGAGCGCCCTAAGGGGATTTTGCACCAGCGCAGCTCCCCAAAACTTTGTGAAAAACGCCGAATATGTCCGCTTTCACAACGCAGCCTTTGGGGCGCTTTCGCCAACTTTGTCAATCTATGGAATAGGAGTGGTCGCGTTTTATGGTAAAGGTCAAGCCCGTGCAAAACGGCAGAACGACCCGCATGAGCTTTTCCCGGATCAACGAAGTGATTGATATGCCCAATCTCATCGAGATCCAGAAAAACTCTTACAACTGGTTCCTGGAGGAGGGCCTGCGTGAGGTCTTCCACGACATCGCCGCCATCGAGGACTACACCGGCAACCTCGTGCTGGAGTTCATCGACTACCGGTTGGACAAGAACCCCAAGTACTCCATCAAAGAATGCAAGGAGCGGGACGCGACCTACGCCGCGCCCCTGTATGTCACGGCGCGCCTGTTCAACAAGCAGACCGGTGAGGTGAAAGAGCAGGAGATCTTCATGGGCGACTTCCCGCTCATGACGGACTCCGGCACCTTTATCTCCAACGGCGCCGAGCGCGCCATCGTCAGCCAGCTGGTCCGTTCGCCCGGCGTGTTCTACGGTTCCACCAAGGACCGCACCGGCAAGGACCTGTTCACCGCCACGATGAACCCCAACCGCGGCGCCTGGCTGGAGTATGAGACCGACTCCCAGGACGTGTTCTACGTCCGCATCGACAAAAACCGCAAGCTGCCGGTCACGACGCTGGTGCGTGCGCTGGGCCTGGGCACCGACGAGCAGATCCGCCAGTTCTTTGGCGATTCCGAGCCCAAGATCAACGCTTCGCTGGAAAAGGACATCACCCACTCTACCGAGGAAGGCCTGCTGGAAGTCTACCGCAAGCTGCGCCCCGGCGAGCCGCCGACGGTCGAGAGCTCCCGCAGCCATCTGGA
>DXEI01000119.1 GCA_019115045.1 Candidatus Gemmiger excrementipullorum
GGCTCGGCTATGGACACGGCCAAGGGCATCGGCCAGTTCCTGTTCGGCCTCCGCCTTGGCGTCCTCATATTCGATCTCGCCGTCCAGCAGTTTTTGCTTGTTCTCGGCAATGGTCTGCCGCGCGTCGTCCAGTTCGGCACGGGCGTCGGCCAGTTCCTGTTTGGCGTCGGCAATCTGCCGGCGGGCGTCGTCCAGTTCCAGCTGGCGGTCGGTCAACGTGGCCCAGCCTTCGTCCAGCTGGCGTTTGCCGTCCTGCAGCTGGCGTTTGGCGTCCTCAAACACCTGTTTTTGCTCGTAATACTGCGCCCAGCCGTCGTCTAGCTCCGCCTTGCCGGCGTCCAGCTGCGCTTTGGCGTCCGCCAGTTGCTGTTCGCCCTCGGCGATGGTCTTGGCGGCGGCCTCCAGCTCCTGGCGCGCGGCTTCCAGCACGGGGGCGTTTTCGTCCAGCAGCGCTTTGGCTTCGTCCAGCTGGGCACGCACGGCGGCCAGACCCTCGTCATTGAAGAGGGCGATGGCTTCCGCCTCATTGGCGGCGGCGCCGCTCTCGATCATAGCAGCCACACCGGCCTCCACCCCCTTTTGCGCAGTGTTGAGCAGCTTGAGCTGGTCCAGCTGCGCAATGCCGGGGCGGGCTTCGTCGATCAGGGGCACAATGAACTTCTCGGCCATGGCGACCATCAAGGGGTTTTCGATATCCAGCTGCATGCCCAGCTGGGCGGCGGCTGCCTGCAAGGCTTGCAGCCACAGCTCGTTGGCCTGCTTGTAGGCTTTTTCCAGCGCCGCGATCTCTTCCTCCGTGGGGGGCTGGGGCGTTTCGGGTTCTTGCGGCGCGTCCGGGTCCGGCTCCCCTTCCGGGGTTTGCGTTTCGTCCGGCGCCTGCGGGGGTTCGTCCGCCTGCGGCAGCGCGGCGGGCTCCAGGGTGGCGGGCGCGGGCTGCTCATGGCCTGCCCGCGCGGCGGCGTCTGCCTGCGCTGTTGCCAGCACGGCTTCGCCCGCTTTTGTTGCGGTCAGGGCCTCTTCATCATCCGCGGGCTGGGGGGCCCCGTCTGCCGGCAGGGTTTCTTCGCCTTCTGCCGGCGGGGTTTCTTCGTCCCCTGCGGGCTGGGTTTCCCCTTCTGCCGGCAGGGTTTCTTCGTCCCCTGCGGGCGGGGTCTCTTCGCCTGTCGCGAGCGGGGTCTCTTCGTTCCCTGCGGGCTGGGTCGCCTCTTCTGCCGGCGGGGTTTCTTCGCCTTCCACAGGCAGGGTCTCGTCTTCTTCGCCGTCCTCCTGCTCCGCCTGGCGCAGGGCTTCCTGCCAGGCGTCGTAGGCAGCCGTCTTGGCGTCGTACAGCGCGGCCAGCTGCTGCATCTGTTCCAGCTGGGCGATGGTCTCGTCGCTGAACAGCGCGCGTGCTTCTTCCTCGGTCGCAGCCTGGCCGCTGGCCAAAATCAGCCGGATGCCCGCCCGCACGCCGTTGTACGCCTGGTTCAGCTGGGCCAGCTGGGCGTACTGTTCCTCGCCCGCCTGGTACTGGGCCAGGCCGTCGTCATATTCTTTTTTGCCCGCCTCATACTGGGCCAGGCCGGCCTCGTACTGCTGTTTGCCGGCCTCGAACTGGGCGACGCCGTCCTCATATTGCTTTACGCCGTCGTCATACTGCTTTTGCGCAGCCTCCAGCTGGGCATAGCCGTCGGCCAGCAGCCGTTCGCCGTCGGCCAGCTGCGCCACGCCGTCCTCATACTCGGCCTGGGCGTCCAGCAGCTGCTGCCGGCCGTCCTGCAGCTGGGCGGCGCCGTCGTTGACCAGCGCCTCGTTGTCGGCCAGTTCGGCCGCGCCGTCGGCGTATTCCTGCTCGCCGTCGAGGTATTCCTGTTCGCCGTCGGCCAGTTCCTGGCGGCCGTCGGCCAGCTCCTGCGCGGCGTCGGCCAGTTCCTGCTGCGCTTCGGCCTCGGCGTCGTAGTATTCGGCCCAGGCGTCGTCGATCTCGGCCTGCGCCTCGCTGCGGATCTCATCATAGCGGGCCTGGGCGCGGGCGGGTTCCAGCGCTTCGACCTTGTCTTGGATGGGCGCCACGACGGCGTCGTAGGCATCCTCCATGCTGTCGGCTTCCCGCGCGCCGTCCACCGTCAGATAGATCTCGGTGTAGGTCTCGTAGGCAAAATCCTCGGGGCGCAGGTACATGACGAGGTTGACCGTGCCGTTGCCGACGCTGGCGGGTTCGCGCTCAAAACTGCAGTAGTTGGCGTTGTGCACAATGCCCACCACCGTGTACTCGGTACAGGCCAGCGTGGTGTCGAGGTCCTCGTTGTCGGCGCTGACGGTCAGCTGGGTGCCGACCGTGCAGCCGCTGCCCATCAGGCTGGCATTGGCCTCGATGACACACTCACCGGACTTCTGCGGCAGGCGGCCTTCCTCCAAAAACAGGCGGTTGACGGTATCCTCGCCGTCGGGCGGCAGGCTGAGCAGCCGCGTGACGAGGATGTCGTCGCCGGCATTGACGAGCAGGTCGGCCGAATAGCCGGGCTGCACGCTGCGCACGCCCTCGACTGCCTGCAGCGCTTCGACGTCACCGTCACTGAGGCCCATGCTGGAAACGACGCGCAGATCGTAAAAATTGGCGTCGTCCATATACTGTTCCATCGACTCTTTCATGTCGAGGGGGGAGGCGTTGAGCCCCGCCAGGAACCCTACGCCCAGCGTCACGATGGAAAAAATGGACAGGAAACGGCCGCGCGAGCTTTTGAGGGTGCGTACTATATTTTTGCGGTAAGTCCGGGGCATGTTACCATTCGATCCTTTCGACCGGGGTGGGGTTGGGGTTGCAGGTCTGCTCGATCACGCGGCCGCTGTTGATGCGGATCACACGGTCCGCCATGGCGGCCAGCGCGCTGTTGTGGGTGATGACGATGACGGTGCGGCCCTGTTTGCGGCAGGTGGCCTGCAGCAGCGCCAGCACCTGCTTGCCGGTCTTGTAGTCCAGCGCGCCGGTCGGCTCGTCGCACAGCAGGATTTTAGGGTTTTTGGCCAGCGCCCGCGCAATGGAGACGCGCTGCTGCTCGCCGCCCGAAAGCTGGGCGGGGAAATTGTTCTTGCGCTCGCCCAGGCCGACTTCATCCAGCACGGTGTCGGCGTCCAGCGGGTCGCGGCAGATCTCCGACGCAAGTTCCACATTCTCGCGCGCGGTCAGGTTCTGCACCAGGTTATAAAACTGGAACACAAAGCCGACGTCGTACCGGCGGTAGGTCGTCAGCCGTTTTTGGTCAAAGCTGCTGACGCGCTCGCCGTCCAGCAAAATGGTGCCGGCGTCGCAGGTATCCATGCCGCCCAGCATGTTGAGCACCGTCGTCTTGCCGGCGCCCGAAGGGCCGAGGATGACGCAGAACTCGCCTTTTTCGATGGTGAAGCTGACATGGTCCGACGCGGCGATGCGCGTATCGCCCATCTGGTAATATTTACAAACGTTGTCAAACACGACAAAGGGCTGGCGCCCGGGGGTCTGTTGCGGCATTTTGGTCTCTCCTGCGGTTTTGCCCGCCTGTAATAGGTTACAAGTTGTACCCATTATAGCAGATTTGCCGGGCAAATTCCCGTATAATTTTTGAACAACTGGAAAAAGTAAAAATTTTCACATTTCCCATGGCCCCCGCATGCAAAAGCAGGCCCCGCCTTTGCGTTGCGGCAAAGGCAGGGCCTGTGGTGTGTGGGAGGCGCCCGGCAGGCAGCCCCCGGCGTATAAGAGTCAGCCCAGGCAGCGCCCGTTGGTGGCGATTGGCACAGAGAAATCGGCTAGCGCTGCCAATAGGGTCTCTGTACTTTTCTTTTTGTATTCTTTGAACCTTTCGCCGGTCAAGGGGAAACTTCCGCATTGCTTTCCGCCTGGTCCTGCAGTATACTTACTATACATTCGATTTGCTCACACTTCACAAACGACACAACGGGTGTATGAGTTATGAAACGCAAACTGTTGGGCGCGCAAGTGGAAGACGCCCTGATGGACTATATTTTAAAGACTCCTGTCCCCCTCGGGGAAAAAATACCTAACGAATTTGAACTGGGTGAAATGTTTGAGGTGGGGCGCAGCACGATCCGGGAAGCGGTCAAAGCCCTTGTCACCAAAGGGGTGTTGGAGGTACGCCGCGGGGACGGCACCTACGTCAAAAGCCACCGCACCCTGGCCGAGGACCCGCTGGGCCTGGCCCGGCTGGACGATAAATACAAGCTGGCCCTCGAGCTGTTCGATGTGCGGCTGGCGCTGGAGCCGGAGATCGCCGCAGCAGCCGCCGGGCACGCCACCGCCGAGAACAAGGCCCGGCTGAAGACCCTCTGCGATGAGGTCGAGCGCATCTACCGCGCCGGGGGCGACCATATCCCCAAAGATATCGAGTTCCACACCTGCATTGCGCAGGGCAGCCAGAACCGCGTCATGGAGATGCTGGTGCCCATCATCAACACGGCGGTCATGACCTTCGCCAACCTGACCGGCCACGCCCTGATGGAAGAGACCATCTATACCCACCGCGCCGTCACCGACGCCATCCTGGACGGGGACGCCGTAGGGGCGCGGTGCGCCATGGTCATGCACCTGACCCACAACCGCCAGGCGATCCTGCGGCTGTGGAAACAGCATCAGGCACGGCAGCACGACGCCGAAACGCCGACCCCCGCGCCATAAAAACGATGGTTTGCGCAAAAACACATCTGATGTATATTGCATTTCCCTGGGGAATCTGCTAGATTATAGCCATGAACGTATGATGTATAAGCCGATGCGCGGTCTCGGCTCCTGCATCGCCTGTCTCACTGCATAAAGGAAAGCGAGGTATCCCCATGAAAACCCTGATCAGCCAGAAAATGCGCACCTTAGCCCCCGAGCTGGACCCGCTGCGGATCGGCACCGGCTGGAAGCCGGAGGACCTGGCCAAGCCGCAGGTCATCATTGAGAGCACGGCCGGCGACAGCCACCCCGGCAGCGGCCACCTGGGCACCCTGGTGGAAGAAGTGCGCAAAGGCGTTGCCGAGGCCGGCGGTTTTGGCGCGCGGTACGCCTGCACCGACATCTGCGACGGCGAGAGCCAGGGCACCGACGGCATCAACTACAGCCTGGCCAGCCGTGAGATCATCGCCAACATGATCGAGATCCACGCGAACGCTACCCCTTTTGACGCCGGGGTCTACCTGGCCAGCTGCGACAAGGGCATGCCCGCCAACCTGATGGGCTGCCTGCGGGTGGATATCCCCTCGGTGGTGGTGCCGGGCGGCACGATGAACGCCGGGCCCGAGATGCTGACCCTGGAACAGCTGGGCATGTACAGCGCCAAATTTGAGCGCGGCGAGATCGACGAAGCCAAGCTGGACTGGGCCAAGCAGAACGCCTGCCCCAGCTGCGGCGCGTGCAGCTTTATCGGCACCGCTTCCACCATGCAGATCATGGCCGAGGCCCTGGGCCTGGCCCTGCCCGGCAGCGCCCTGATGCCGGCCGCCAGCCCCGACCTGCTGGCCTACGCCCGCCAGGCCGGCCGCCGCGCCGTCGAGATGGCCGGCTGCGACGAGATGCGCCCCAGCCGCATCGTCACGATGGACAGCTTTGAGAACGCCATCCTGGTCCACGCGGCGATCTCCGGCTCCACCAACTGCCTGCTGCACCTGCCGGCCATCGCCCATGAACTGGGGCTGGAAATCACCGGCGACACCTTTGACCGGCTGCACCGCGGCGCGCACTACCTGCTGGACGTCCGCCCCGCCGGCCGCTGGCCCGCCGAGTGCTTCTACTACGCCGGCGGCGTGCCCGCCATCATGGAGGAGATCAAGGATCACCTGCACCTCGACGCCATGACCGTCACCGGCAAGACCCTGGGCGAGAACCTGGCCGAGCTGAAAGCAAACGGCTTCTACGACCGCTGCCAGAAGTGGCTGGATGAATTCAACGC
The DNA here is from genome assembly GCA_019115045.1 of Candidatus Gemmiger excrementipullorum. Lineage (GTDB taxonomy): Bacteria > Bacillota > Clostridia > Oscillospirales > Ruminococcaceae > Gemmiger > Gemmiger excrementipullorum. The sequence continues at coordinate 5,907 of DXEI01000119.1, forward strand.
CCGCTACCACACCCACATCACGCGGCAGGATATCATCCGCCCGTATGACCAGGCCCTTGGCACCGACGGTTCCATCGCCATCCTCAAAGGCAACCTGGCCCCCGAGGGCGCGGTCATCAAGCACACCGCCTGCCCCAAAGAGATGTACCAGGCCGTGCTGCGCGCCCGACCCTTTGACAGCGAGGAGGAATGCCTGGCCGCCGTGCTGCACCACGAGGTCCAGAAGGGCGACGCCGTGTTTATCCGCTACGAAGGCCCCAAGGGCAGCGGCATGCCCGAGATGTTCTACACCTCGGAAGCCATCAGTTCGGACAAAGAGCTCGGCCGCAGCATCGCGCTGATCACCGACGGGCGGTTCTCGGGCGCGTCCACCGGGCCGGTCATCGGCCACTGCAGCCCCGAAGCCGTCGACGGCGGCCCCATTGCCCTGGTGGAGCAGGACGACCTGATCGAGATCGACGTGTTTGCCCGTAAACTGAACATTGTGGGCGTCAAGGGCGAGCGCCGCACGCCGGAAGAGATCGACGCCATTTTGGCCGAGCGCCGCGCCCGCTGGCAGCCCAAGCCCCGCAAGTATGCCAAAGGCGTGCTGCGGCTGTTCAGTGCGCTGGCTGCCAGCCCCATGAAAGGCGCTTACCTGGATTACGACGCGCGCTGAACCGCGCCGCAACGCCCCCCGAAGCAACCACAGGCGGGCGGAACGTCACCCCACGTTCCGCCCGCCTGCTTTTTTGTCGGCGACGGTTCCCCGCCGCTTACGCTTGCTCCTGGCTCTGCGCGGTCTCGTCCGGCTGTATGCCCAGGTAGGGCAGCGCGCGGGCCAGCACCTCGGCACAGACAGGGCCGGACAGCGCGCCGCCGCTGGTGGTCCAGCTGTGGGGTTCGTCCAGGCAGACCAGCACCGCCAGTTTTGGGTCGTCGATGGGCGCGACCGCCACAAAGCTGCTGATGCGCGCGCCGGCGTCGCCGCTGTCCAGTTTTTGGCTGGTGCCGCTTTTGCCGCCCACGCGGTAGCCCGCCACCGCCGCATTTTTGCCGGTGCCGTCGGTGACGACGCCCTCCATCAAAGCGCACATCGTGCGGCTGGTCTGCTCGCTGATGACCCGCCGCCTGACGGTGGGCTCGGTCTGCTGCAGGACGGTGCCGTCCGGCGCGGTGACGCGCTGCACCACATAGGGCTGCATCAGGCTGCCGCCGTTGACGATGGCGCACACCGCCGTGAGCATCTGCAGGTAGCTGACCTTGCTGCTTTGCCCGAAGGAACAGCTGGCCAGCTCCACCGGGCCCATGCGGTCGGCGGTGTAGTACTCGCTTTTGGTGATCTCACCCGGCAGGTCGATGCCGGTGCCCTCGCGCAGGCCGAAAGCGGCGAAGTAATCGCAGAAATTCTCTTTGCCCAGCCGCGCGCCGATCTGGATAAAGCAGGGGTTGCAGGACGCCGCCAGGCCCTGGGCAAAGGTCTCCAGCCCGTGGATATGCCCGTTGGCGCAGCGGAAGCGCGTGCCCGCCACCTTGATGGATCCGGCGCAGACGAAGGTGTCGTCCGGCGTGCAGACGCCGGTGTCCAGCGCGGCGGCGGCCGTGATGAGCTTGAACACGCTGCCCGGCTCGTACAGATCGCTGATGGCCTTGTTGCGCCACTGGGTCTGCTGGGCCTGCTGCAGCGCGGCGCTGCGTTCCTCCCCGCTCAGGGCGTCCACCGCGGCCTGCAGATCTTCGTCGATCAGGCGGCGCGGCTCGTTGGGGTCGTAGTCCGGCTGGCTGGTCATGGCCAGCACCGCGCCGGTATCGACATCCATGACGATGCCCACGCCGCGCTGCGCGACGTGGTGTTCCCGCACGGCGGCGTCCATGGCGCTTTCCAGCCAGTGCTGGATGTTGGCGTCGATGGTCAACGTCAGCGTGCAGCCCGGCACGGCGTCCACCAGCGTCTCATAATGGGCGGGCATGTCGTACCCCCAGGCGTCCTTGGCGGTCAGGATGCGGCCGTTCTGCCCGGTCAGAACCTCGTCATATTCCAGTTCCAGCCCCCACAGCCCGGCGTTGTCGACATCGGTAAATCCCAAAATGCCGCCGAGGAAATCCCCCTGCGGGTAGACGCGTTTGGTGTCCTGCCGGATCTGGATGCCCTGCACGCCGTGTTCGCTGCACCAGCGGCGCACGGCGTCGGCCATCTCGCGCCCGACACGGCGGCGCAGCAGGCAGTCGTTGGAGGTGCGCTGGCTCAGCTTTTGCAGCGTTTCGGCGTAGTCGATCTCCAGCAGTTCGCTCAGCGCCTGCGCCGCGGGCTGCACCTGGTCGTCCGCCAGCTCCCGCGGGGCGGCGCGGATCGTCCAGCAGGTCTCGCTGGCCGCCAGCAGCGTGCCGTCGGCCGCGTAGATCTCGCCCCGGGGCGCCGGCAGCGTCGCGCCGCGCAGTTGCTGGTCGGCGGCGCGCGCCGCGTAACCGCCGGGGTCCAGCAGCTGCAGCACAAACAGCCGCGCCAGCAGCCCGCCAAAGCAGACGGCGGCCAGCACCGCCGCCAAAAAACGCGCCCGCCGGACCATCTTGCGGTCCAGCTGCGGGGTCAGGTAACGCATCATGCTTCTCCTCCCTCCCGGCAGTGGGGTGTGCCGCTGGGAAAGCCTATGCGCCGGGGCGCGGCGGTATGCGGCGAACCTTGACAGAATCGGTCTACCGTGATAGACTTTTTGTGAAGTCTATTGCAGTAGACCGTTTTTCTGTTGCTAAAGGAGGGGCGCGTATGCAGCGACACAAACGCCTTGGGGCGGCGGCGCTGGCGCTGTGCATACTGTGCTGCCTGCCGGTGCGGGCGGACGACAGCCGCAAGCAGGAACTGACCGACCGCCAGCAGGAGACCCAGCAGGCTTACGAGGACGCCCAAAGCGACCTGGAAGCGCTGGAGAGCGCACAGCAGCAGACCGAGAGCGAGATCGGCCAGCTGGAAGGCCAGGCCGCCGATCTGGCCAAACAGCTGGACGCCGTCTACGCCGCCTTGCAGGAGGCTGACCGCCAACTGCTGGAAAAACAGGCGGCGGCTGACGAGGCGGCCCGCGCGCTGGAAGAAGCCCAGCAGGCTTACGACGCCACCTATGCGCGCAGCAAAGAGCAGATGCGCGCCATGCAGAAGCTGGACGGCAGCGGGGGCATCAGTTTTTTGGTGCAGGCGCGCGATTTGTACCAGCTGCTGACGTTTGTGGACGCGCTGCAGCAGATGGCCGCCAAAAACAACGAGATGCTGCAGCGGCTGCAGCAGCAGGCCGACGCCCTGGACGCGGCCCGCCAACAGGCCGAGGCCGCCCGCCAGCAGGCTGAGGACGCCCGCAACGCCCTGGAGCGCCAGCAACAGCAGCTGACCGCCACCCAAAACCAGCTGCAGACGGCCTTGCAGCAGGCCAACGAAACGCTGAGTGCGCAGGAGAGCGCCGCCCAGGCGCAGGCCATTGTGACCGAAGCCGCCAAAAAAGCCTACGAGGAAGCCACCGCCGCGCTGGACGCCTACGTGCGCGCGCAGAGCGACCGCTACACCACCGCCGACCTGGTGCTGACGAGTTTAGAGTTCCGCTGCCCGCTGGACAGCTACAGCATGATCACAACGCAGTTTGCCGCGCCGGACCCCTGGGGCATCCCCCACCGCGGCACCGACTTTGCCGCCGCCAACGGCACGCCGATCTATGCCATTGCGGCGGGGGTCATCAGTGCGGCAGGGCCGGTGAACAGCTACGGCAACTGCGTGCAGATCAGCCACGGCACGGCCAGCGACGGCAGCCGCTACGACAGCCTGTACGCCCACATGAGCCGCATCGCCGTCAACCAGGGGCAAAGCGTGCAGAAAGGCGACGTCATTGGGTATGTGGGCAACACCGGCAACGTGTACGGCGCCAACGGCGGCTACCACCTGCACCTGGAACTGCGGGTCAACGGAAACCGGGTCGACCCGCTGGCCTATGTACCGCGCTGACGCGCAAAGGAGGGCATGGATATGACGCTGGCCGCGCTTTTGCAGGGGCCTCTGGGCGACTTTTTGTACGCCGTCGGCTTTTGGGTAGAGTACTGCCTGGTACGCTCCGGCCGCAGCCTGTGCGCGGCGCTGCGCTGGGGGCGGCGCACGCTGGGCGGGCTGCTGGCGGCTGCGCTGCGGCCGGCTGTGCGCCTGCTGGCCGACCTGGCCGCTGCCCGGCATACGCCGCGGCAGTTTTTAGCCTGGCTGCTGCCCGCCCTGGCGGCGGCCTGGCTGGTGGTGCTGGTGCGCGCCGGGCTGGCGCTGCCGTTTGCGCTGCAGGTGCAGGTGAACGGGCAGGCCGTCGGTTTTGTGGCCAGCGAGCAGGCATTTGACAATGCCCGCGCCGACGTGCTGGCGCGCGTGAACTCGGCCCGGGCGCTGCTGCAGGACGCCGGGCATGAGGCCCCGGCCTGGGACCTGGAGCCCACCTACACGCTGGCGGTGAGCGCGCAGACGATGACCGAGCGCGAGATCGCCGACGAAATTTTGCGCGTGAGCGGCAGCGAGATCACGGCCGGAACCGCCGTGTACATAGACGGCGCGCTGCGCTTTGTGACGACCGAAGGCGACCACCTGCGCTACTATCTGAACGCCGTCAAAGCGCCCTGGCAGGACGAAGCCGGCGACGCCGCGCGGGTGGAGTTTGCCCACGGGCTGCGGCTGGTGGACGGCGTCTACCTGACGGACTCGGTGGTGGCATACGCCGACGCGCTGGCCGCCTTGCAGGCCGACGATGGCGCCGCCCTGCAGGTGCAGGTGGTGCAGCAGACCGAGGAATGGCAGGAGATCCCCTACACCACCGAAACGCAGGAGGACCCCAGCCTGGACTTTGGCAAAAGCGAGACCGTGCAGGCCGGTGTGGCCGGCAGCCAGCGCCTGACCCATGAGCTGACCTGGATCGACGGCACGCTGGTGGACGACCAGATCGTGGACGTGCAGGTGGAGCAGCCGCCGCAGACCGAGATCATACGCCGCGGCACGCGCTTAAAAAGCGGCATGATCGGCAAGCTGGGCACCGGTACGTTTATCTGGCCGGTGCCGGGCTACCGCCAGATCAGCCGCTGGGCTTACCTGGTCCCCGGGCCGGGGTTCCACCGCGGGGCGGATATCGCCGCGCCCTACGGCACGCCGATCTACGCCGCCGACGCCGGCACCGTCATTGAGGCGGTGTCCATGCACTACAGCTGGGGCAACTACGTCAAGATCGACCACGGCAACGGCTACAAGACGCTGTACGCGCATATGTCGTCGTTTGCCGTCTCGCTGGGCGACACCGTCGAGCAGGGGCAGGTCATCGGCTATGTGGGCAACACCGGCAACTCCTACGGCAACCACTGCCATCTGGAGATGAGCTACAACGACGTGCTGTTCAACGCGCGGGACGTCTTCCCCAATATGCCGCGCATCAACTCCTGACGGCGGCGCACAAATGCAGCAGCCCCCGCGGCCTTGGGCCGCGGGGGCTGTTTTGGGTGGATGCAACTTGCTGTAAGGGGGGATCTATCGTAATGGCACGAAGCCTTGTTGGTTGTCTGCGCCGGACCGGGGCAGCTGCCCCTCGCATGGTCCGGCCGCAGTGGTAGGGTCTTTGGCAGTGTGTTTCGCTTACCTTGACTTCGTACCCAGTATACCCCCGGAATGTGTACGAGTTGTCACGTCATTTTAAAGCTTTTGTGAACAATGCATCGTCCGAAAAGCAGTTTTTAAAAATTACGTTAATTCGTTGTTTTTGCAAAGTCGCATTGGCTTGCGGCTGCTCAGCGCTGGATGCGTTTGTCGCACCGCACGGCCAGGCGGGTGCCCACTGTCTGCAGGATCTGCACCAGCACGACGAGCAGCGCCGTGGCAAAGATCTCGAGCAGGCCGTTAAAGCGGTAGTAGCCATAGTTGATGGCCACCTTGCCCAGGCCCCCGCCGCCGATGATGCCCGCCATGGCGCCGTAGCCCATGATGGTGGTGGTGGCGATGGTGATGTTGGAGATCAGGCTGGGCATGCTTTCGGGGATCATGACTTTGACGATGATCTGCAGCGGCGTGGCGCCCATGCTCTGCGCGGCTTCGATGACGCCGGCGTCGACCTCGCGGATGCTGGTCTCGACCAGGCGGGACACGAACGGGAAGGACGCGATGACCAGCGGCACGATGGACGCCGGCGTGCCGATGGAGGTGCCGACGATAAGGCGCGACAGCGGGATGACGATGATCATAAGGATCAAAAACGGCACGCTGCGCAGCAGGTTGATGAGCACGTTGAGCGCCTGCATGAGCCAGCGCGGCAGCGGGCGCACGCCGCCCGGTTCGCCTGCAACGAGGCAGACGCCCAGCGGCAGCCCGATGACGAGCGCCAGCAGCGTAGCCACGGCGGTGGACCAGACGGTCTCCCACGTTTCAAAGGGGATGGTGGGCAGGATCTGCAAAAATTCCGCCCACTGTTTGCTTGCCAGCAGTTCGCTCATGCGTCGTTCACCTCCTCACAGGTAATGCCGGGGTAGTTCTGGATATAGGCCATGGCCCGGGCCGCGGCGTCGCCTTCCGGCAGGGCCAGCAGCATGCTGCCCAGCGTCTGCCCGTTGACGATGCGGGTGTCGGCCGCCAGGATGGAGACCAGCGCCCCGCACTCGATGGCCAGGCTGGCGACCAGCGGTTTGTCGGTGGTCTGGGTGCCGTTGAACGCCACCCGCACCAGCCGGTGGCCGGGCAGCGCCTCGGCTTTGGGCGCGCCCGCCGGGTAGACCAGGCGGCGCGCGGCGGCCGTGTTGGGATGGCTGAAGATGGCCTGGACCTCGCCTTCCTCGACGACGGTGCCCTCGTCCAGGATGGCGACACGGTTGCAGATCTGCTCGACGACGCTCATCTGGTGGGTGATGACGACGACGGTGATGCCCAGTTCACGGTTGATCTTTTGGATCAGCTGCAAAATAGCCTGCGTCGTGTTGGGGTCCAGCGCGCTGGTGGCCTCGTCGCACAGCAGCACTTTGGGGTCGGTGGCCAGCGCGCGGGCGATGGCGATGCGCTGTTTCTGCCCGCCGGAAAGCTGCGCCGGGTAGGCGTCGGCCTTGTCCGGCAGGCCGACGAGTTCCAGCAGCTGGCGCGCGCGGGCTTCGGCCTGGGCTTTGGGCGTTTTGGTCAGTTCCATCGGGAACAGGATGTTGTCCAGGCAGGTGCGCTGCATCAGCAGGTTGAACTGCTGGAAGATCATTGTGATCTCGCGCCGGGCGGCGCGCAGCTCAGCCGCGCTGAGCTGCTGCATCGCTTTGCCGTTGACGAGCACGCTGCCCTCGTCGGGGCGTTCCAGCATGTTGATGCAGCGCACCAGCGTCGATTTGCCGGCGCCCGACATGCCGATGATGCCGTAGATATCGCCGTCGCGGATGGTGAGGTTGATATCCTTGAGCGCTACGACGGTACCGCCGCTGGTGCTGGCGAAGCGCTTGGTCAGGTGTTGCAGTTCGATCATGGGGGTCTCCTCTTTCCCTGTGCCGGAAGGGCGCTGCACAGCGCCCCCCGGGCCACGCCCCGCAGGCCGCAGCGCCGCCGGGCGTGGTATGGTTTTTGCCGCAGGCGGCCGGTTTAGAACAGCGCTACGACCGCGCCGTTGTAGGTCGCGTCGATGTAGTCCTTGACGTCCTGGCTCTGCAAAGCGGCCAGCAGCGCCTGGATGGCGGGGTCGTTCTCGCGGCCTTCCTTGACGACGAGGACGTTGGCGTAGGTCTGGGCAGCCTCGGAGGCGGCGTCCTCGGTGGCGAGGGCATCCTCCCCGGCGGTGAAGCCGGCTTCCAGCGCGTAGTTGCCGTTGATGACGGCGTAGTCCACGTCGGCCAGCGTGCGCGGCAGCTGGGCGGCTTCCAGCTCCTCGATCTCGACGTTGTGCGGGTTGGCGGTGATGTCGTTGACGGTGGCAGTCAGGCCGGCGTCCTCGCGCACTTCAATGATGCCCTGGGCGGCCAGCAGCTGCAGAGCGCGGGCCTCGTTGGTGGTATCGTTGGGCACCGCGATGACCGCGCCGTCGGCGATGGCGTCCAGGCTGCTGCTTTTGCCCGGGTAGATGCCGAACGGTTCGTAGTGGATGTCGCCCACGCTGACCAGGTGGGTGCCGTTTTCCTCATTGAAAGAATCGAGGTACTGCTGGTGCTGGAAGTAGTTGGCGTCCACCTCGCCGTTTTCGGTCACCATATTGGGCTGGACATAGTCGCTGAACTCGACGATCTCGAGTTCGATGCCCTGCTCAGCCAAAATCTGTTTGGCAATTTCCAGGATTTCGGCATGCGGCGTGGGCGAGGCGGCCACTTTCAGGGTCGTGCCTTCCAGGCTGCCGGTCTCGCCGGTCGCCGTCTCGGCAGAAGCGTTGGGCGAGATGGTCGCGGTGGCGCCGCAGCCGGCCAGGGTGAAGGCCAGCGCGCCGGCCAGGATCACAGACAAAAACTTTTTCATAAGAACTTCTCCTTTTCTTCATAACGTATCGTAACGGTACGGTCTCGGTCGCAAAGCAGGCAGGGCCGGCGCCCTGCGGTCACATTCGCACACCGGGCTGTTTGTATACAGGACCACGTTCCATATACTTTGTTCCTCCTTTGGGCGGGAAGCGTCAAACAAAAGCGGGGCGCCGAAACGGCTTCGGCGCCCCGCTGTGTTCCCGCTTTATGCGCGCAGATCCACGCATGAGAAAGCAAGCACAGGCTGCCGAAGCAAGCTGCACATGCACATCATCATGCCGATGCGGTGGGTGCGGACCATAGAAAGGTTCCTCTCTTTGCAGGATCTGGCAAAGCCGGTAACGGCTTTCTTGCAGTAAAGTATAGACGCTGCGGCGGCATCTGTCAACACTTTTTGGCAAAAAACACCGTTTTGCCGGTTTTTGTGCGCGCCGGGCGGGGGTTGCCAATTCCCTACAAATATGCTATGGTAATGGCACGATGCCCCCCTGACCGACAAGGAGACCCGGATGAAATTTTCGACCCGTGACCGCTACGCGCTGCGGCTGATGGTGGACCTGGCCCGCCGCGGCGACGCGCTGGTGCCGCTGAAAGAGATCAGCGCCGCGCAGCAGATCAGCCTAAAATACCTGGAACAGATCATCCCGCCGCTGGCCCGCGCCGGGCTGGTGGCCAGCGTGCGCGGCGCGCAGGGCGGCTACCGCCTGACGCGCCCGGCTGCCGAGATCACGGCCGGGGAAATTTTGCGCGCCGTAGAGGGCGAGCTGACCGCCGTGCCCTGCCTGGGGGCCGAGACCGGCTGCCCGCACAGCGGCCACTGCCAGACGCGGGCGTTCTGGGGCGGGCTGAATGAACTGATCAACCGCTATGTCGACGGCGTCACGCTGGCGCAGCTGGCCAGCGAAGCGGACCCGCTGTGACCCCCTGCCCTGCCAAAAAACATCCCCGCCGTTCCCATCCGGGAACAGCGGGGATGTTTTCTTATGATTTTATTCTGCAGAAGATTCACCCGACTGCTACTCTGTCTCTTCATTCGTCGTGGGCGGTTCGGTGGCGGTGCTTTCCGTGCTCGGGGGCGCGGTACTTTCCGACACGACAGGCTCCTCTGTCGGGGTCGGGGTAGACGGCTCCGGCGTGGGTGTGGCAGGGTCCGGTGTGGGCGTAGCAGGCGGCGGCGTAGGTGTCGCAGGCTCCGGTGTCGGTGTCGGCTCCGGTGTCGGTGTCGGCTCCGGTGCGGGGGTGGGCTGCGGCGCGGGCTCCGGGGTGGGTTCCGGCGTCGGTTCCGTCACCGTCTCCTCGCTGGCGGGGGGCTCGGTCTCGGCGGGCGGCGCGCTGGACGCAGGCGACGACGTGACGACGGTCTCGGTGGGGACGACGACGTCTTTTTCGCCGGTGTGCTTGGCCGCGTTGCTGACGGCGGGGCGGTCATCCTCGGTGATATAGCTGTGGGTGCGCACGTAATCGAACAGCGCTTCCATCGCGTCGCGGGTCAGGTGGATGCCGTCGCTGGCCTCCACATAGCCGGCCTTGGCGTAGCCGGTGGCCGCATCCTTGAGCGCCTCGGCGCTGTTGAGGAATTTCCAGCCCTTGGCCTCGCACATTTCCACCAGCGCTTTGTTGTACTCGTCCACCTGGCTTTGGGTCAGGCTCTCGTTGGAGTGGCGCTGCCCCAGCGGCGGGATCGCGTTGACGATGATGTCGACGCTGGGGTAGGCTTCGGCAATGGCCTCGAGGCCTTTCTGGTATTCCTCCACAAACGTCGCCGCCGTGCGGTTGGGGTTGAGGTCGTTGGTGCCGAACGTCACGATGACGCGGCGGGGCTGCATCAGGGCGACGGCTTGCGGCATCGTCTTGTAGCCGGAATACCCCTGCAGTTTGACGCAGGCGTAGTCCGCCAGGGCGCTGCCGCTCATGCCTACCGAGCCGATGGCGTTGTCGTAGGTGCAGTAGTCAAACATGCGGTACATGCGGGCGGTGTTGCTGTCGCCCAAGAACAGCGTCTCGTCGACGTATTCCTGGCCGGCATCCTCGGTCTGTTGCAGGATCGTCGTCTCATACTGTGCATCGTCGATGGTGTTGCGGTCTTTATCGTAGCCGCTCTCGGCGACCATCGACTCGCTGGCTGCATCGGCGGCCTCCTCGCCGCCAAGCAGTTCCAGCCCGCCGACCAGCACAAAAGACACCGCGACGCTGACCAGCAGCATCAGGCTGCACAGCGCGACGACCAGGTACATTTTGCTGCGCAGGTCCAGCGGTTTGCTTTTTGCCTTTTTCTTGGTTTTGCGTGCCATCCCTGTTTCCTTTCGGACTGGTTTATGTACATACAGCAGTTATTGTACACCATTTTGGGGCCCAGCGCCAGTGTTTTTTCAATTTTTACATATTTTAGCACGCAAAAAAGCAGCCCCCCCTGCCCGGCAGAAAGGGCTGCCTGTCACGTTTGGCGTCAAAGCGCGCCGTGGCTGCCATGCGCCGCGCTGCGCGACCCCGGCAAAAGGTGCGCGCGCGTCAGCGCGGGTTCCAGCGCCAGGTAGAGCAACGTGGCGCAGGCGGTGGACAGCAGCGAGTTGACCAGCGTCACCCCGCCGGTGACCTTGACGAGCACCGCGGCGACCTCGACCGGCTGGCCGAAGAGAAACCGGTCGCGGAAATAGCCCAGCAGCGGGTCGGTGAATACATTGACGAACAGCCCGCTGAACGCGCTGGCCGCCACCAGCGCCACATATGCGCCGCGCGGGCCGTTTTTGCGGCGCTGCAGATGCACCAGCCGGTGGGCGGTGGCGCCGCAGACCACGCCGATGATAAACTTGAGCACGAACGTTGTGCAGGCGTAGCCGGGGTCGCCGGCGATGACGTCGGCCAGCGCCAGGCCGATGGCCCCCGCCAGCCCGCCCGAGACGCCGTCGAGCAGCAGCGCCGTCAGCGCTGTGAACGTGTTGCCCAGGTGGAACGACGACCCGCCCGCAAACGGGATGCGGAAAAACTCATACGCCACCAGGCTGAGCGCCGCCATGATGCCGATCATGCTGACCTTTTGTACCGTAAAGCGGGTCTTTGCCAGCGCAGCCACCAGCAGCGCCAGTGCCGCGGCCGCCACCAGCAGCAGCCACAACAAAGCGGTATCCATCGTGCAAACACCTCGATCTTCCATGCCCGGCCACACAGCGCCGGGTTGACGTTTTTGGCTTGGTATGCTACCATTATAGCGGTTTCTGGCCCTTTTGAAATACCCAGATTTTGATTTTTTTATGGTGCCAGTTTGGAGGTGCCCGCATGATCGAACTGGACCCGGCGCGCGATGCGCCTTTATACGAACAGTTGTATACCGCCCTGGCCGACGAGATCCGCACCGGGCAGCGCGCGCCGGGGCAGGCGCTGCCCGGCCGCCGCACGATGGCCGCCCAGCTGGGCGTGAGTGTGAACACGGTGGACGCCGCCTACCAGATGCTGGCCGCCGAGGGCCTGGCCGAGGCGCGCCCGCGCAGCGGCTTTTATGTGCAAAAGACCTACGGCATGCTGCACAACCGCGCCGCGCGCGTGCCGCACGCCGCCCCCGCCGCCCCCGCCGCGCCGCAGCCGCGGTACGATCTTTCGACCGGCAGCGTGGACACGGCGCTGTTCCCGGCGCGCAGCTGGGGGCGGCTGCAGCGCGAGCTTTTGTACCAGCACCCGGAGTTTTTGCAGCGCGGCGAGATGCAGGGCGACGCGCCGCTGCGCGCGCAGATCGCGGCGTATCTTTCGGCCTACCGCGGCGTCGACTGCACGCCGGAGCAGATCGTCGTCGGCGCGGGGATCGAGTATCTGCTGGGCTGCCTGGCGCACCTGTTTGCCGGGCAGACGGCGGCCGTAGAAAACCCCGGCTACACCCGCACGCGCACGGTGCTGCAGAACAACGGCATCCCCTGCGTGCTGGTGGACATCGACCGCGACGGCCTGCCCGCCGACGCGCTGGAGCAAAGCGGCGCGGGGCTGTGCTACCTGACGCCGAGCCACCACTTCCCCACCGGCGTCACGATGCCGGCCCCCCGCCGCGCGCAGCTGCTGGCCTGGGCGGCCGCCCGGCCGGGGCGTTATATTTTGGAGGATGACTATGACTCGGAGTTTCGCTACGACACCCGTCCACTGCCCAGCCTGCAGGGCATGGCCGGGCCGGACGGGCCGGTGGTCTACCTGACGACGTTCTCCAAAAGTTTGGCGCCCGGCATCCGCATCGCCTGCATGGTGCTGCCGCAAAGCCTGCTGCCGCGCTACCAGCGCGACTTTGCCGCCTACGCCAACACCGTGAGCCGGTTTGAGCAGCAGACGCTGTGCGAATTTATGGCCGGCGGCTACTTTGCGCGGCACCTGG
>DXEI01000120.1 GCA_019115045.1 Candidatus Gemmiger excrementipullorum
CCGTTGACGGTGCGCGGGGAGCGCAGCTTGACGAAATCCAGGTAGTGGAGATACTCGATAACATCGTCGGGGATATCCAGGTAGGGGGCGTGCCGCTCGGGGTTTACGACATCGATATAACTGCTCAAAGTGAACACCTCAAAAAGTGGTCCGTTTCGCGCGCCTGTGTCCATGCAGGCGCGTTTTTTCTTTTTCCTTATTATTAAAACACGACGGGCGGCTGTATGTCAATTTTTCACAAACCTATAACGATCAGACAGCGAATGGAAAATACAATTTGTACATGCCTTGTATATCGTCGCATAATCATACAAGTCGGTTTTCCACGCCGCAAGCGGGTTTTCCACAGGCCTTTTTTCTTCTGTACCGCTCCCCTGTATTTCGCTAAATTTACATTTAGCGAAATTATATGTTTCGCAAAACACCCCTCTCCCAGGTTGGCTGTCTTGCGCCGCACAGTTGTATCTGGCGGCATTGTCATGGCTGCCACGCGGTCAATTTGGTTTTGCTGTTCTTCAATGGATCGCAATTTGTACGCGCGCCGCTTTTGTGCGCCATCCGCACAGCCGTGCAGTTCCTGCTTGCGCGTCAGCTGCGTTTGCTTTGCTGGGGTTGGCGGCTCATCATAGATATCTTCAGTCGATCATTTATCCAGTGAGTTTGTTGTGGCTAATACATAGCCCAGGACACTCGCCACTGTGCGCTATCCCCCGAGAAGCAATGGAGCCAATTATCCTGCCGGGGCCCGGTTGCAGGTATCGATCGTAAATCCGTGTAGTGAAATGCTTAAATATATTCAAAAGCAAAAACAAGACAGGGCTCCGAATCATTCTTGCGAGCCCTGTCTTGTATCATGGATTGACTTTACTGTAGACTACTGCACACGGTTCAGCACGTCGCAGGTGTAGATAAAGGGTTGCCTTTTTCCTGCCGCCCTGTTTGCTTTCTCACGCTGCCGGGCTTCGCGGACGGCGCGCAGCGCCCTTTCGACGCGGTGTAATGCAATTCTACTTTACAGTGAGTTTTGCGGCAGCAAAACTCAAAAAAATCACCGCAAGGCATGGCGAACGTCCCCTCCCCTGCACGCTGTGTGCGTGGCGGCTCGCCTTTGGTTTTTTCTGAAAAGAATGCCCGCGGTGCGTCATAAAACGGGCTTGCGGTTCCGTCGAACCATACAATTTTGTCAATGTTTTTGTGCAGGGTGCACAATATCTAGTGCGAGGTTTTTTGCATGTTGTTCCAAATGGATAATTTTTTCACACCAGTTTCGGTAAAATTTCCCCTTGTTTTTAAACCGTTTTTCTTTTACTATTAATAGTGTCAGGTGGGCACCGATGTACGCCCACTAAACCGTAAAGCAAAGGAGAAAAACTATGAGAAAAGCACTTGCATTGGGCATGGCGGCCGCGATGGCCTTGAGCCTGGCTGCCTGCGGCGGCTCCACCGGTGAGTCTGCTGCTACCTCTACGGAGAGCGCCTCCACCGATACCGCGGAGTCCGCTGCTACGGAAGAGACCACCGGCGACGAAGCTGCTGCCTCTACCGGCGATTTCAACGCCACGGTCCTGTACTACGCCTATTCCGACACCTACATTTCCAGCGTGCGTACCGCCCTGGACGAGGATCTGACTGCGGCCGGCATCAACTTCACCGACTATGACTCCAACAACAGCCAGACCACCCAGAACGAGTACATCGACACCGCGATCTCCAACGGTACCGACCTGCTGATCGTCAACCAGGTCACCTCCGGTTCCTCTGACGTTGCCAACTCGATCTGCGACAAGGCCGAGGCTGCCGGCATCCCCGTCATCTTCTTCAACCGTGCGGTTGAAGAGGACGACAACGCCGGCGCTGTGCTGGGCGCGCGTGAGAACATCGCCTTCGTCGGCACCGATGCCCCCGAAGCCGGCCACATGCAGGGCGCCATGATCGGCAACTACCTGCTGGAGAACTATGACGCGGTCGACCTCAACGGCGACGGCCAGATCTCCTACGCGATGTTCATGGGCGACGCTTCCAACGTCGAGGCCATCTACCGCACCCAGTACGGTGTCGAGGACGCCAACGCCGTCCTGACCGAAGCCGGCAAGCCCGAGCTCGTCTACTTCGACTCTTCCAACGCCGACAAGTACCAGCTGGATATGACCGGTGCCTGGAGCGCCCAGGCTGCCATGGAATACATGCAGACCAACCTGAGCCAGTACAGCACCGCCAACAACAACATGATCGAGCTGATCATCTGCAACAACGACAACATGGCTGAGGGCTGCATCACCGCCCTGCAGGCTGCCGGCTACAACAACGGCGAAGGCACCACCACCATCCCCGTCTTTGGCGTTGACGCTACCGACTCTGCCAAGCAGCTGATCGCTTCCGGCTACATGACCGGCACCATCAAACAGGACGCTGAAGGTATGGCCGAGTGCATCGCCCTGCTGGCGCAGAACGTTGCCAACGGCGAGGACCTGCTGGCCGGCACCGATTCCTACACCAAGGATACCGCCAACAGCCTCGACAACAAGATCTTCATCCCGTATCAGGAGTACACCGGCGAATAAAACCGAATCGCTCCATATCCGTACATCAGTAACAAAGGGGGCGGCTGTTGACTTGCGCAGCAGCCGCCCCCTATTTTGTAAAGAAAAGGAGGGCTCTGCATGGGTGAAGAGATCTTGCTGCAAATGACAGACATCTCGAAATCCTTCCCCGGCGTCAAAGCGCTGGACCATGTCTCGCTCACCGTCCGCAAGGGGACCGTCCACGCCCTGATGGGCGAAAACGGTGCCGGCAAGTCTACGCTGATGAAGTGCTTGTTCGGCATCTACTCCAAGGACGAAGGCTCCATCCAGCTGGAAGGGCGCGAGGTCAGCTTTAAAAGCAGTAAGGAAGCGCTGGAAAACGGCGTGGCCATGGTGCATCAGGAGTTGAACCAGGCGCTCAAGCGCAGCGTTATGGACAACCTCTGGCTTGGGCGTTACCCGATGATCGGCGGCGTCATGGTCGACGAGCGCAAAATGTACGATGAGACGATGCGCGTCTTTAAGGAACTGGAGATCGACGTCGATCCCCGCCGTATCATGAGCACGCTGCCGGTCTCGCAGCGGCAGATGGTGGAGATCGCCAAGGCCGTCTCGTACAACTCCAAAGTCATCGTTTTTGACGAACCCACCTCCTCCCTGACGGAGGAAGAGGTCGAGCACCTGTTCCGCATCATCAACATGCTGCGCGACCGCGGCGTCGGCATCATCTACATCAGCCACAAGATGGCCGAGATTCTGCGCATCAGTGACGATATCACCGTCATGCGTGACGGCACCTGGGTCGCCACCAGACCGGCAAAAGAACTCGACATGCCGACGATCATCAAGCTGATGGTCGGCCGCGAACTGGGCAACCAGTTTCCGCCCAAGACCAACACCCCCGGCGATGTGTACCTGGAAGTCGAGCACCTGACGGCCAAGTATTCGCTGCTCAAGGATGTCTCCTTCAACGCCCGCCGCGGCGAGATCCTCGGCCTGGCCGGCCTGGACGGTTCCGGCCGTACCGAGACGCTGGAAAACATCTTCGGCGTCGCCACCCGCAAAGAGGGCACCATCAAGCTGGACGGTAAAGTCTGCCGTAACCGCAACTCCCGCGAGAGCATCAAGAACGGCTTTGCCCTGCTGACCGAGGAACGCCGCGCGACCGGTATCTTCGGCATCCTGAACATCCGCGAGAACACCGTCATCTCCAGCCTGAAGAACCACCTCAAAGGCGGCATCATGCTGAGCAATGCCAGCATGAAAAAAGATACGCAGTGGTCCATCGACTCGATGCGGATCAAGACCCCCACGCAGGAGACTAAAATCCGCAGCCTGTCTGGTGGCAACCAGCAAAAGGTCATCCTGGGCCGCTGGCTGCTGACGAAACCCGATGTGCTGCTGCTCGACGAGCCGACCCGCGGTATCGACGTCGGCGCCAAATATGAGATCTACCAGCTGATCATCGACCTGGCAAACCGCGGCAAGACCATCCTGATGGTCTCTTCCGAAATGCCGGAGCTGCTGGGCGTCTGCGACCGTATCCTGGTCATGTCCGGCGGCCGCCTGGCCGGCGAGGTGGACGCCAAGACCACCACGCAGGAAGAGATCATGACGTTGGCCGCCAAATACGTATAAGGGAGGATCTACCATGAACGTCATTGCCAACATGAAACACGGCTGGGCGGAATTCCAGGCGATGAACGCCAAGGATAAACGCAGCAAAGTCATTGACGTGCTGCTCAACAACGCCATCTACATTCTGCTCATCATCTTTGTCATTTTCACCTCCACCCGCAACGCGAACTTCCTGACCATGAGTTCGCTCATCAACATCATCAGCCTGGCGGCTTCCTCGCTGCCCATTGCGCTGGGCATCGGCGGCTGTATCGTCCTGACCGGTACCGACCTTTCGGCCGGCCGTGTCGTCGGCTTGACCGCCGCGCTCTCCGCCGCGATGCTGCAGGCCACCGACTGGGCCAACAAGATGTTCGACACCCTGCCGGAAATGCCCATCCCCGTGGTCATTCTGATGGTCATCCTCGTCGGCGGCATTGTCGGTCTGGTCAACGGCTTCTTCGTTGCCAAATTCAGCCTGCACCCGTTTATCGTCACGCTGGCGACCCAGCTGATCGTGTACGGCATCCTGCTTGAGTTCTACATGCTCAACGGCAACAACGGCCAGCCGCTCTCCGGCCTGAGCGATACCTACCGCAACTTCATCACCGGTACGATGTTCAGCATCCCCACCGCCAGCGGCAACAGCGTGGCGGTGCCCTGGTACGTGCTCTACGCGCTGATCCTGGTCGTGGTCATGTGGTTCATCTGGAACAAGACCACCTTTGGCAAGAACATGTTTGCCGTCGGCTCCAACCCCGAAGCCGCCAACGTCTCCGGCGTCAACGTCTTTATGACGACCATGCTCGTCCACACGCTGGCCGGCTGCATGTACGGCATCGAAGGTTTCATCGAGTCCGCGCGTATCGCCTCCAACACGGCGAACACCGGTTTGAACTATGAGTCCGACGCCATTGCGGCCTGCGTCATCGGCGGCGTTTCCTTCGTCGGCGGCACCGGCAAGATCAGCGGCATCGTGCTCGGCGTTTTCCTGCTGCGCATCATCTTCGTCGCGCTGAACATGCTGTCCATCAGCGGCAACACCCAGTACATCATCAAGGGCCTGATCATCCTGATCGCCTGCTCGATCGATATGCGCAAGTACCTCGTCAAGAAATAAGTTTACCATGAGCGAAACACCAAAAAACAACGACCTTTCCCCTGCCGCGCCGCCGGAACCGGCCGCCGCTTCCACCGAGAACCCCATGGTCAAAAAGCGGTGGTTCGGCCGCGGCATCTACGGCAGCAAGGATGTGCCGATCCGCATCCTGGACGCGGTCATCGGTACGATGATCGTGGCCGCCGTGCTGCTGACCATCTGGGGCGCAACGCACAACGGCTTTACGATCACCTTTGATACCGGCGTCGACGATTTGACCGTCCCGTCGCAGCGCGTGCTGCACGACGAGTACGCCACCGAACCGGCGGCGCCCCAGCGCCCCGGCTACGTGCTGGCCGGCTGGAAAGCTTCGCAGGACCCCGACGTCGAGTTTTGGGATTTCGACACCTTTGCCGTGCAGGGGGATTTCACCCTGTACGCGGTCTGGGAGCCTGCCTCCTTCCCCGTTCGGTTTGATCTGGACGGCGGCACGGTGGACGGCCAGACCGAGATCGACCCCCTTACCGTGACGTATGGCCAACCCTACGGCACGCTGCCTACGCCTGAAAAAGATGGCGCGGCGTTTGCCGGCTGGGTCTACAGCGGCCAGACCATCACGGCCGACACCACCGTTTCCATGACCGGCGAGCACGTGCTCACCGCCACCTGGAAATAAACGCATTACCCCCACTGCGTAAAAGGCAGTGGGGGTTTGTGTTGCGGCCCTTTTCTATGGCGTGGAATTGTCCGCATAAACCGGCGGCGCATGCAAAGACGTTTCGGGTATCCCCTGTATGTTCCGCCAATTTCTATCACGCTTTTTTGTACAAATCGCACCTTGCTGTACAGCTGTTGCCCTGCTATACTGCAATCAGTGCATACCAAAAAGGAAGTGGATCGCAAATGAGATGGTGGCAAGGGATTCTGCTCTATATAACCATACTGTATATTGGCGGGCCGCTTTTCATCATTTTTCCCATGCCGGGCGGCATCTATAATGATATTGTTATAAGGCTGGTAACACTGGTCATTGCTGCGATTTTTCTGCTGCCGAACCCATATGCCTGCCGCACCCTGTTCCGGCTGCGGCGTCCGCTGCTGGGCTGGACGCTGGCCATCGCAGCAGGTTTGACAATGGTCTCGCAGGTCACCATACTGGTCGCGTTCTGGACGGAACCGGATATGAGCGCTATCGTGCACCCGGGGGCGGCCTGGGCGCAGTTTCTGTCCATCGTGATCTTGGCCCCACTTTCCGAGGAACTCGTCTTGCGCGGCGGTATCGTGACCGGGCTGTGTGAGATCCTGCCCTGGCAGGTCACGGTCGCGCTCTCCGGTTTGTTATTTGCGCGGGGGCATAGCAGCTTCAAAGCTCTGCAAGCGCTGTTCGCTGGGGTGATTTTGGGGTATCTATGCTGGTATACCGGTTCGATCCTGTACGGGGTGCTCATCCACATGTTTATCAATGCGTTTCCTGGGTCCCAATACATGTTTGCGCTGTTGGAATACAGTGCCGCGCTGGGGACCGCGGTCTGCCTTCTGCTCATAGCCGGAGGGGTGGCGCTGACCTTGTGGGGCGTGCGTGGCTTTACACGCCGCGCGGACCGATCGACCGCCTGATTGCTTGTTCGTTCTGATTGGACAGCTTTATAGAATAGAACAGCAGCCGCGCTCTCGCGCGGCTGCTGTAGTTTTGTATCGGTCTCAGCGGTTGATGGACTGCGCCATGCGGTGGTAGGTGTGGCGCTCGCCGCGGATGGCGATGGAATACGCCAAAATGTTCTGCGGCAGCGCCATGCCCGGCACGCCGGTGTCGCCAATATGGTGGATATCCGCCCCGGCCATTTTGCACAGCAGCGCGATCTGCCGGATGGTGGCGGTGTCCGCGCCTTCCTGCGAAGTGCCGATGGACGTCAGCGCCAGCTTGCCGCGGGCGTGCACCGTTTCGATCAAACGGTGGGCATACTCCGGCGTGATGCCGGGCACGGTGCCGGGCGCCGGCAGGAGGATGATATCGGCCCCGGCGTCCATAAAGGCGCAGGCGTCGTCGGGCGTCAGGATCTTTTCGCCGCCCTCGCCCGCCACGCCGGAAGCATGCATCTTGCCGGCGGCCAGCATCACACGGTCCCCCACGGCGGCGCTGATCTCGCGCAGCGCCTGCACGATGGCGTCGTTGCGCACGCCGTTGCCGGGGTTGCCGGTCAGCACGATGAGGTCGACGCCCATCGCGGCTGCGCGGCGGGCGTTTTCCGCCGTTGCCAGCCGCCCGGCTTTCATCTGCCACAGCGTACCGTTGTTGCCCTGCGCCTGCGCGGGCGTCGTCGGCTCCAGGTTGATGCCGATCATCCGCCCGGTCAGCCGCTTGAGCTCGCGCACGGTATCCCCTTCCGGTACGTCCGGCAGCGCCTGGATGACGGGGTGCTGCACATCGAACATGTTCAGCAGCACGATGTCGGCGCTCAGGGCGGCCGCATACTCGGCGTTGGTCACATCGCCCAGCAGCGGCTGCGTGATGCCGATCGTCTCGCACGCCAGCACGCGCCCCTCGCTGCCGGCAATGGCGGCCAGCAGTTGCTGCTTGCCATAGGCGGCCAGTTCCCGCGCGGTGCAGTCCAACAGACGCTTGACGCTCATTCGTCATCCTCCTCGATGATGCGGCCGACGCCCTTGCGGTAGAACGGCTCGCTGTCGCGCATGCCCTGCTGCCCCAGCGGCGTGACGGAAGTCGTGATGGTCAGATCCATCTTCTGTTCCCGGCTCATCAGGTAGGGCCGCGCCGCCTGTGCCACTTTGGTGAACAGTTCGTTGTCCCTGGGGCCGTCCAGCACCAGCAGGTAGCATCTGCGCGTATCGTTAACGATCATGATTTGCAGGTAGGCCGCGCCGACGCCGGGGGCTTCGGCCAGCACTGCGCAGATGGGGTCGGCGAGCTCGTCGGGCAGCACGCTCGGCTCCACGATGGTGACCTGGTCGCCGGGTTTGATCTGGGCTTCCTGCTGGGCCTTGTGCAGCTGTGCGAGGCTGTCTTTCTGCTTTTTGACCGACTCGATCAGCGACGCTTCCAGCCGCAGGCTGTTGTCGCCGGGGTTGAGCACCAGGCCGGACGCATCGTGGTTCTTTTGCAGCATGCCGGCAAAATCGTCAAAGCGCAGCATCACGATCTGTTTGCCCTGCTTGGTCTGCTTCTGCCACGCGCGCGCGGCGTCCCAGTCGGTAAACGCCACATAATAGCGCTTGCCCTCCTTGCTGCTGACGAGCATCAGGCTCACCTTGGTGTTCTGCGGCAGCTGTACGCGCCCGTCGGGGCCGGGCTTGGGCGCGGCGCCGTGCGTGTCGAACTGCGCCGGGGCCAGCAGCGGAGCCTTGACCAGTGCGTTCAGGATCACGTTGAGGTTTTGGGGCGTATTTTCTTTGCGGAACGCCGCAATGGACTTTTGCAGGTTGGGGTCCAGGGCCGGCGGCTTGGGGGCCGCCTTTTTTTCGTTGCGCTCAGGCATAAGGGTTCCTCATTTCAGTTTAATGGTGTTGATCGCTTCCCGCAGGTAGGATACCCCCACCAGCTTGAGGCCCGGATACTGCGCCGGGTCGATCATTTTTAAATTGTGTTTAGGCACGATAGCGGTGTCGAACCCGACGCGCTGCGCTTCCCGCAGGCGTGTTTCGAGGTGCGGTACGCTGCGGATCTCCCCGCCCAGGCCTACCTCGCCGATGGCGAGCGTTTTCTCCCCCACCGGCAGGTCCAGCAGGCTGGACGCCATGGCGATGCACACCGGCAGGTCGCAGGCGGTCTCGTCCAGTTTCAGGCCGCCCACGATGTTGACATAGACGTCCTGGCTGGCAAAAGAGTACCCGGCGCGCTTTTCCAGCACCGCCAGCAGCAGGTACATGCGGTTGTAGTCAAACCCGCTGGCCGTGCGCCGCGGGCTGGGGAAACTCGTCTTGGTGGCCAGCGCCTGAATTTCGCTTAAAACCGGGCGCGTGCCTTCCATCACGCAGGCGACGCAGGTGCCGCTGATGCCCAGCGGCCGGCCTTCCAGCATGACCTGGGACGGGTTTTCGATCTGTTCGAGGCCGCGGCCCGTCATATCGAACATACCGATCTCATTGGTGGAACCGTACCGGTTTTTGACGGCACGCAGCACGCGGTACGGCAGCGTTTTGTCACCCTCAAAGTACAAAACGGTATCGACGATGTGTTCCATGACCTTGGGGCCGGCGATGGCGCCGTCCTTGTTGACGTGGCCGACGATGAACGTCGGGATCTCCAGCGTTTTGGCGACGTTCAAAAAGCGGGCGGTGCTCTCCTTGACCTGGCTGACGGTGCCGGAGGAGGACGCAATATCGGCGCAGCGCATCGTCTGGATGGAGTCGATGACCACCAGGTCCGGTTTCATCGATTCGATCAGCCCGCAGATCTCGTCGACGTCGCTCTCGGCCACCAGCGAGATATTGTCCTGCGGGACGTCGAGGCGCACGGCGCGCAGCTTGATCTGCCGCACCGATTCCTCGCCCGTGACGTACAGCACGTTTTTGGTGCGACTGACCTCGCCGCACAACTGCAACAAAATCGTTGATTTGCCGATACCCGGCTCGCCGCCGATCAGCGTCACGCTGCCCAGCACGATGCCGCCGCCCAGCACGCGGTCCAACTCCCCGATGCCGGTCACGATGCGGCTTTTTTCTTCGGTCGTGCTGATGTTTTTGAGCGTGTGCGCCGTCAGCGTCGTCTGGCCGGGCACGCGCGCCGCCGCTGCGCCGCTGCGGCCGGCGGCCGGCTTGGCCGGTTCGGCCACGACGTCCTCGGTCATGGTGTTCCACGCCCCGCACGACGGGCAACGCCCCAGCCAGCGGGGGCTGGTCTCGCCGCATTGGGTGCAGACATAGATCGTTTTCATCTTGTCTTTTGCCATGCCGTTTTCCCTGCCTTTCGATCTTGTTTATTATATCCCAAAACCAGCACGCGGGCAAGGGGGCGGCTGCACAACACCACAGACTCGCGAGTTATAGCTTATCTGCGTTTCCCTCGTCCTTTGGCCGCCGAAAAGTCATAGGCTTCCCGCACCCAGCCGATCAGTTCCCCGTCGATCTCCTCCGGGGCGCTGATAAGCACGTGGTGCGTCCAACGGTGCGGGTAGGGCTCGGTGGCGATGTCAATGCGCGGGGACTCGACGCGGTGGTCCAGCCCAAACGTGACCACCAGATAAGTCTGGGGGCGCAGCTTGGCCGGGCGTACTTTGGCAAAAGAAATACAGGCAAACACATAGCGGTTGGACCAGGTGATCTGGGTCTTCTGCACCCGGATGCTGAAGGGCCTACCGTCTGCCGGACTAGTTCCAGCAGCTGTTCATACAGCGGCAGCGCGCCGGGCATGACCTCAAAAAACTGCAGAGTGTCCATCATTTCATGTTCCATCCCCATTCCCTCCTTCGGGAAGCGCAAAAGGACCACGCCGCCCACGCCGATGCGCGGACGATGTGGCCCCTGTTGTTACAGCATCACCTTGTGGTAGACCTTTTTGCCTTTTTTGATGACGACGCCGGCGCGCAGCGCTTCCTCAGAAAGCATCGTTTTGGGGTCGGTGACTTTCTCGCCGTCCACCAGCACGCCGCCCTGCTGCACCAGCTGGCGGGCTTCCCGGTTGGAGCCGCACAGACCGGCCGCCACCATGGCAGTCAGCAGGCCGACGCCGCCGTCCTTGACGAGGGAGGCGTCCAGCGCGGTCGCGGGCATGTTCTCGTGGTCAGCGGCGCCGCCAAACAGGCCGCGGGCTGTGGCCTGGGCCTTTTCAGCTTCGGCTTCGCCGTGGACCATCTTGGTCAGCTCAAAGGCCAAGATCTCCTTGGCCTGGTTGAGCTGCTCGCCCTGCCAGTGGTCCATCTCGTCGATCTGCTCCAGCGGCAGGAAGGTCAGCATGCGGATGCACTTGAGCACGTCGGC
>DXEI01000121.1 GCA_019115045.1 Candidatus Gemmiger excrementipullorum
CGCTGCTGGACGCCGCCGGCGCATATGAAAGCCGCGAGTACGATGGCGCGCACGCCGGCTTCGACCGCGTAGGGTTTGGCCTCCATACCGGCGGCGGTGGAACCCGCGTGCCCGCGCCAGATGTAGAGCACCTGTTTGATATGCTCGATTTTGCGCGCTTTTTCGGTCAGGCGCAAAAACAGGTCGTGGTCCTGCGCGCCGTCGTACTCGCTACTCTCGTACGCGCCGGCAGCGTCCAGCAGCGGACGGCTGAAGACCGCCAGGTGGGTGATAAAGTTGACCCCGCGCAGGTAGTCGGGCGCAAAATCCGGCTTGAAGTGGTAACCGCCGAGCTGTTTGAGGTCAGCCGAGAGCACGATCTCGTCGCTGTAGACAAAATCCGCCCCCGTGGTTTGGATGCTCTGCACACAGGCAAACAGGGCATTGGGGTACAGCACGTCGTCGTGGTCCAGCAGCGCCAGGTAGGCCCCGGTGGCGGCGGCAAAGCCCGCCGTGGTGTTGGCGGCGATGCCGCCGTTTTCGATTTTCTGGTACAGGATGCGCCCGTCCTGCGCGGCCAGCTTTTGGGCCAGCGCGCCGGGCGCGGGGTGGGCGGCGTCGCTGGCGTCCACCAGCACCAGCTGCCAGTTTGTGTAGGTCTGGCGGCGCACGCTTTGCACCATCTGCTTAAAAAACGGCAGCGGCGTGTTGTACACCGGCACCACGATGCTGACGCAGGGCCCCTGCAGCCGGGCGGCGCGCTGCGCTTTGAGCGTGCGGCGCAGCGGGATATCGGCGCGGTGACGCCAGCCGTCGTGGTGGAAAGCCAGCCCCACGCGGAAGGTCACGTCCCGCCACAGCTGTTCGGCGCCCTGCTCGCGCAGCGTGGCGGCCGAGCGGCGCGCCAGGTCGCGCAGGTGGGCGGGGTCAAGCAGGCGGCGCGCCATGCCGCCGACGCTGTCCTGTACGGCAAGGTCGGCGGGGCGGTCCTGATCGGGTCGTTGTTTCATAGCGTTTCAGTCCTCGGTGCGTTTGGCGGGCAGGGCGTCGGCTTTTTCAAAGCGGCGGTACTCGGCCGTGATGTCGGCCGTGGGGCCGTTGCGGCGCAGGTGGCCGTGGTCCAGCCAGGCCACCTTGTTGCACATGCGCTCGATCTGGTCGATGGAATGGCTGACGAGGATGACCGTCGTGCCGCCGCTCATCAGCTCAGCCATGCGCTTTTCGCATTTTTCCTGGAAGAGGAAGTCGCCTACCGAGAGGATCTCGTCAGCGATGAGGATGTCGGGCTTGGTCATGGTGGCCACAGCGAACGCCAGGCGCGCGACCATGCCGGAAGAGTAGTTTTTCAGCGGCACGTCGAGGAAATCCTGCAGTTCGCTGAACTCGACGATGTCGTCGAATTTAGAGTCGATGTATTTGGGCGTGTAGCCCAGCACGGTGCCGTTCAAATAGATATTCTCGCGCGCGGTGAGGTCCATGTCGAAGCCGGCGCCCAGCTCGATGAGCGGGGCGATGGTGCCGTTGACGGTGACTTTGCCGGCCGAGGGCTTGTATACGCCCGAGATGATCTTGAGCAGCGTACTTTTACCGCTGCCATTGAGGCCGATGAGGCCGTAGAAATCGCCGGGCATGATGTCGAAGCTGACGTCGTCGAGGGCGAAGAACTCGTCAAAGCGCACGCCGCCGTGCAGCAGCGCCACAAAGTATTCCTTGAGGCTCTCGTGCTTTTCTTTGGCGAGGTTGAAGCGCATCGAGACGTGGTCGATGGAGATGATCGGCTTTTGGTCCGCCATAGCTGCACCCCCTTACATGTACAGGACGAATTTGTCCTGGTTTTTCTTGAACACGACGATGCCCAGCGTCATGCTGACCAGCGCGCAGAGGAAGCACACCGTCAT
This sequence comes from Candidatus Gemmiger excrementipullorum, assembly GCA_019115045.1. Classification (GTDB taxonomy): domain Bacteria; phylum Bacillota; class Clostridia; order Oscillospirales; family Ruminococcaceae; genus Gemmiger; species Gemmiger excrementipullorum. Next base: position 1,878 of record DXEI01000121.1, read on the forward strand.
CATGGTGGCGTCCAGCCCCTCGCCCCAGAGCACGCAGCGGCGGAACGCCGTGATGTACCAGTACATCGGGTTGATGTGGATGAGCCGCTGCATGATGCCGGAGAGCGTCTCGGGGTCATAGAAGATGGCGCTGGCGTAGACCAGCAGCGTGCAGAACACTTCCCAGATGTGCATGATGTCGCGCACAAAGACGTACAGCGCCGACAGCAGCAGCCCGATGCCGAGGCTGAAGAAGAACAGCATCAGCAGCGGGTAGACGGCCATCCAGGCTGTTTCCCAGGTGACCGGCGTCCAGGTGATGACAAAGACGATGACCAGCGCGATGAAGCTGAACGCGCAGTTGACGAGCGCGAAACAGCATTTTTCCATCGGGAAGATGTATTTGGGGATGTACACCTTGCGCAGCAGCGGCGCGTTTTTGAGCACGCTCTCCATCGCCATCGTCGTTGCTTCGCGGAAGAAGTTGAACAGCAGCTGGCCGATGATGAGGAAGCCCGCAAAGTTGGGGATGCCCTCGCCCCGCAGGCCTTTCATGATGGAGTCGAACACCAGGAACATGACCAGGCAGGTCAGCAGCGGGTTGAGCACGCTCCACGCCACGCCCAGCACGCTGCGGCGGTATTTGAGTTTGAAGTCCCGCGTGATGAGGTTCTGCAGCAGGTAACGGTACTTCCAAAAATTAGCAAAATGCGCTTGCAGGTTGTGCACGGTAACTCCTTAGTATTTCTCAAAAAACTCGAACTTCTGCCGGGCAAAGGGGGTGTGCTCCTTGTCCTTGGCGCTGGTCTTGTGTTCGCAGCCGCAGTCCGGCCACTGCACGTTCACCGTGGGGTCGTCGTAGGGGATGCCCCCCTCCGACGTCGGGTCGTAGACGTCGGTGCACTTGTAGGTGAACTCTGCCGCGTCCGAGAGGACCAGAAAGCCGTGGGCGAACCCCTCGGGGATATAGAGCATGCGCTTGTTCTCGGCCGAGAGGGTCACCCCCACCCATTTGCCGAAGGTGGCGCTGTGGGGGCGGCAGTCGACGGCGACGTCGAACACTTCGCCCAGCGTCACGCGCACCAGCTTGCCCTGGGTGTGGTTTTTCTGGAAATGCAGCCCGCGCAGCACGCCTTTGGTGGAGCGGCTCTGGTTGTCCTGCACAAAGGGTTTGTCGATGCCGGCGGCGGCGAAGTCGTCGATCTGGTAGGTCTCCATAAAATAGCCGCGGTCGTCGCCGAACACCGTCGGCTCGATGACCTGCACCTCGGGGATGTCGGTCTTGATAAACTGGAACTTGCCCATGTCGTTTCTGCTCCTTTATCCTTGTGTTTTCCTATACGGTCAGGCGCGGCGCGGCGGCCGCGCGTCGGTACGCAATCATACAGGGTATATTATACTCTATTTTGCCGGCCGGGGCAAGCCGGCCCGTAGTGCCGGGCACATTTTTTTCACTTGCCAGCCCCCTGCCGCTGTGGTATGATACCTGCGAAGAAAGCGAGGGGGTCCCCCATGACCAAAGCCGAAGCCCGCGCGCGGGCCAAAGCGCAGCGCGCCGCGCTGGACCGGCAGGCCGCCGGCCGCGGCATGGCAGCGGCGCTGTTTGCGCTGGACGCCTGGCGGCGTGCCGGCACCGTGCTGGCCTTTGCCCCCCTGCCCGACGAGCCGGACACCACTGCTGTATTGCAGTGCGCGCTGGCGCAAGGCAAGCGCCTGCTGCTGCCGCGCGTGCGCGCCGCCGGGGCGATGGACTGGGTGGAGATCTGTGACCTGGCGCAGCTGCAGCCCGGCGCCTACGGCATTTTGGAGCCGCCCGCCACGCTGCCGGCCGTTTTGCCGGACGCCTGCCCCGCCCCGCTGGCGCTGATCCCCTGCCTGGCCGCCGGGCGCGACGGCACGCGCCTGGGCCGCGGCGGCGGGTATTATGACCGGTTTTTGGCGCATTATAAAGGGGACCGGCTGCTGCTGTGCCCCGCCGCGCTGGTATGGCCCGCCGTGCCTGCCGACGTCTGGGACGCGCGCTTTGCCCCGCACGAAATTTTGACCGAGAAAGGAACCCTTGTATGAAAAAGAAGCTGCTGCTTTGCCTGGCCCTGGCCGCCGCGCTGGCGCTGGCCGCCTGCACGGCCAGGGAGGACCCGGCCCCCACGCCGACCCCGCTGCCCGACGATGTGATGAACCAGCCCGCCACCCCGCCCGAGGGCGAGGAAGCCGTCGACCCCGGCATGGCCGCCACGCCGGAGGACAGCGCCCCGCTGCCCGTGGACGAGGAGCTGAGCGCCCTGGTGGACACGCTGTACGCCGCCCACCCGGTGGAACTGATGATGCCCACCACCAGCGCCGTGGACCTGAGCGATGAAAGCTGGTGCCGCTACCACACCGGCCTGGAAGCCGCCGACGCCGCCAAAGTGGACGCCGCCGTCGTGTCGGAGTCGATGACCGGCAGCCAGGCCTACAGCCTGGTGCTGCTACGCGTCAAGGACGAGGCCGACGCCCAGGCCGTGGCCGACGCCGTGCTGGAAAACGTCCAGATGAATAAGTGGGTCTGCGTGATGGCCGACAAAGCCCGCGTGGCCACCTTTGGCGACAAGGTGCTGTTTGTGATGAGCAACACCGAGCTGACCGACGCCGACGCCCTGATGGACGCCGCGCCCGAAGCGCTGGGCGTGACCTTTGCCTACGAGAACGCCAAGGACGCCGACACCGGCGACGGCGCGACTGTCATCCCCTACTAAACCGCCGCACACACAGGCCGCCCGGGCAAATTCCCGGGCGGCCTGTTTTTTGTTGTTTTCTATTGACAACTTTCCTTGTCAATGATATACTGCAATTGACAAGAAAACTTGTCATGATGACAAGCATCCACGTCAAACCCATAGCAAAGGAGGGGGACGCATGCCGCTGTACAACCGCCTGAAGGAACACCGCGCCCGGCTGGGGGTGAACCAGCAGCAGATGGGCGCGCTGGCCGGGGTCTCGCGCCAGACCATCAGCCAGATCGAGCGGGGGGACTACTCGCCCTCGGTGACGCTGGCGCTGAAACTGGCCAAGCTCTGCGGCGTGACCGTGGAGGA
>DXEI01000122.1 GCA_019115045.1 Candidatus Gemmiger excrementipullorum
GTGGCCGTGCTCACGCAGGACGTCCTTTTCCGCTTCGGTCATGGCAAGTTCCGCCGTGAAGGGCCCCTCGCCCACGCAGGAGGAATAGGCTTTCATGATGCCGATGGAAAGATCCAGCTTGCGGCCCGGGATACCGGCCCCGATGGGCGCGTAGGCGCCGATGGTGTTGGAGCTGGACGTATAGGGGTAGATGCCGAAGTCGATGTCGCGCAGCGCGCCGAGCTGGGCCTCGAACAGGATCTTCTTGCCGGCGGCGTCCGCCTCGGTCAGGTACTGGCCGACGTCGCAGATGTACGGCGCAAACACCTGGGCGTAATGCTCGCACCAGGCCCACATCTCATCGACGCTGACGGGTTTCTGGCCGTAGATGCTCACCATCGTCAGGTTCTTGGACTCGACGATGGTCTCCAGCCGTTTTTTGACGCCGGCGTCCATGTGGCACAGATCGCCCATGCGCAGCGTCTTTTTCATATATTTATCGCCGTAGGTGTAGGCGATGCCGCGCTTGGTGGAGCCAAACTGCGCGCCGGTCTTGGACAGGCGCTCCTCCTCCAGGCCGTCCTGCGCGACGTGGAACGGCATCGTGATGGTGGCGCGGTCGGAAATTTTCAGGTTCGCGGGGGTGATCTCGATACCCTTCTCGGTCAGCGAGGCGATCTCGCCCTCGAGGTGTTCGGGGTCGATGACCATGCCGCCGCCCATGACGCAGACGACCTCCGGGCGCAGGATGCCCGAGGGGATCAGGTTGAGGATGAACTTGCCGCGTTCATTTTTGACGGTGTGGCCGGCGTTGTCGCCGCCCTGGTAACGCGCGACGATGTCGTAGTCCTGGCTGAGCAGGTCCACCATGCGGCCCTTGCCCTCGTCGCCCCAGTTGATACCGGTGATTGCAGTCAACATAATTTAACCCTCTTTTGCAGTGTCGTTCGGCATTTCAGCCTTCTCCGGTCCGTTCCGGGATCCGCTGCCGTTTTGCATTATACCACACTTTTTGCCGGATTTCCATACCCGTTTTGCCGCAGTTTGCAATTTTATGCACCCGTGCCCGGGCTTTCCCCCTTGATTTTGCCGGCGCCAGCCCTTACAATAAAGCTATATTGCCAGAATGACAATGAGGTCGCCGGCGCGTTTTGCGCTGCAAGCGCGGCCAGCCAACTTACAAAAGGAGCGTATACGCATGTCTGATACCTACTCTCTCGGCACCCTGTGCGTGCAGGGCGGCTACCACCCCGGCAACGGCGAACCGCGCCAGATCCCCATCGTGCAGAGCACGACTTTCAAGTACGATACCTCCGACGAGATGGGCAAGCTGTTTGACCTGGAAGCCAACGGCTACTTCTACTCTCGCCTGCAAAACCCCACCTGCGACGCCGTCGCCGCCAAACTGACGGAGCTGGAAGGCGGCACCGCCGGTATGCTGACTTCCAGCGGGCAGGCAGCCAACTTCTTTGCGTTGTTCAACCTCTGCAACGCCGGCGACCACATCGTGTCCTCCAGCTCGATCTACGGCGGCACCTTCAACCTGATCTCGGTCACGATGGCCAAGATGGGCATCACCGCCACCTTCGTCTCGCCCGACGCCAGCGACGAGGAGCTGGACGCTGCGTTCCAGCCCAACACCAAAGCCGTTTTCGGCGAGACCATCGCCAACCCGGCGCTGACCGTGCTGGATATTGAGCGGTTTGCCGCCGCGGCCCACCGCCACGGCGTACCGCTCGTCGTCGACAACACCTTTGCCACGCCGGTCAACTGCCGGCCGCTGGCCTGGGGCGCCGACATCGTGACCCACTCCACCACCAAATACATCGACGGCCACGGCGGCACCATCGGCGGCGCCATCATCGACGGCGGCAAGTTCGACTGGATGGCCCATGCCGACAAGTTCCCCGGCCTGACCACCCCCGACGAAAGCTACCACGGCATCACCTATGCCGAGCGTTTTGGCATGGGCGGCGCGTTCATCACCAAAGCCACCGCCCAGCTGATGCGCGATTTCGGCTGCACGCAGAGCGCCCTCAACGCCTACATGATCAACCTCGGGCTCGAGAGCCTGCACGTGCGCATGGCCCGCCACTGCGAGAACGGCCAGGCTGTGGCGGAGTTCCTGGCCGGCCACCCCAAGATCGCCTATGTCGATTACTGCGGCCTGCCCGGCGATAAATACCATGCGATCGCCCAAAAATACCTGCCCCACGGTTCCTGCGGCGTCGTCAGCTTCGGCGTCAAAGGCGGGCGCGACGCCGCCAAGGCGTTTATGGGCCACCTGAAAGTCGCCGCCATCGAGACCCACGTGGCCGACGCGCGCACCTGCTGCCTGCACCCCGCCAGCACCACCCACCGCCAGATGAACGACGAACAGCTGCTGGCCGCCGGCGTCAAGCCCGACCTGGTGCGCATGAGCTGCGGCCTGGAGGACAAGGCCGACCTGATTGCCGACATTGCCCAGGCACTGGACAAGATCTGAACCCAAAGCCCAGACACGGAGAATTTGTATGCCGCTGATCATCCCCAAAGAACTGCCCGCGTATGACGCGCTCTCGCGCGAGAACGTCTTTGTCATGCACCGCGAGCGCGCGCTGAGCCAGAATATCCGCCCGCTGCGCATCCTGATCCTCAACCTGATGCCCACCAAGATCGTGACCGAGACCCAGCTGGCCCGCCTGCTGGCCAACAGCCCGCTGCAGGTGCAGATCACGCTGCTGCAGACAGCCACGCACGATACCTCGCACACGTCGCCGGATCATATGCGCGCGTTTTACAAAACGTTTGAAGCGGTCAAAAACGAGCGGTTCGACGGCATGATCATCACCGGCGCGCCCATTGAGGACCTGGATTACCCCGACGTCGATTACTGGGACGAGCTGTGCGAGATCATGGAGTATACCAAGCGCAACGTCTACTCGACGATCCACCTGTGCTGGGGCGCGCTGGCCGGGCTGTACTACCATTTCGGCATCCCCAAAGTTCACCTGCCGCAAAAGATGTTCGGCGTGTTCGAACACCGCGTCACCCGCCCCGCCAACCCGCTGGTGCGCGGCTTTGACGAGGTGTTCTACGCCCCGCACAGCCGCTGGGCCGGGCCGGACCGCGCGGCCATCGACGCCTGCCCCAGCCTGCGCATCCTGGCGGAAAGCGATACGGCCGGGCCGATGCTGCTCTCGACCGATTCCGGCCGGCAGATCTTTGTCATCGGCCACCCGGAGTACGACAAATACACGCTGGACACCGAGTACAAGCGCGACGCGGCCGCCGGCAAACCCATCCAGGTGCCCTGCAACTATTACCCCGGCGACGACCCCGCGCGCGACCCGCTGTTCCGCTGGCGCGCGCACGGGTACCTGCTGTACACCAACTGGCTGAACTACTATGTCTACCAGGACACGCCGTACGACTTAAACGAACTGGAAGCCCTGAAAAAGTAAGGAGACCCGCATGCCCAAGCTCAGCGCCTGCATCGTGGCGTATTGCGATTATGAGGAAGTGTGCGCCGCCGTGCGCAGCATCCTGCACCATACCCCCGCCGCCGACTTTACCCTGTACGTGGTGGACAATGCCAGCCCCGACGGCTGCGGTGAAAAGCTGGCGGCGACAGATTTTGGCGATGCGCGCGTGACGGTGCTGCCGCTGCCGCAAAACCTCGGGTTCGGCAAAGGGCATAACGCCGTGCTGGACCGCCTGGACAGCGACGTGCATTTTATCCTGAACCCGGACATCGTGCTGACCGAGGATATTTTGGAGCCGATGGCCAAATGGCTGCTGGCCACCCCCGGCGCGGCGATGGCCACCCCGCAGCTGCGCTACCCCGACGGCCGTTTGCAGCACCTGCCGCGCCGCAAACCGACGCCCTGGCTGCTGCTGGCCCGCCAGCTGGCCCCCAAACTGGGCGGGGCGTTCCGCAAAGCGGACGACTACTACACGATGCAAAACGAGGACCTGCACGCGCCGCGGCGCATCGAGTTCTGCACCGGCAGCTTTATGGCCGTGCGCACCGACGTGCTGAAAAAGATCGGCGGGTTTGACCCGGCTTACTTTATGTATGTGGAGGACGCCGACCTGACGCAGAAGGTCCTGCGCGAAGGCACGGTCTGGCTGGCCCCGCAGTTTACCGCCGTGCACGCCTGGCACCGCGCGCCGATGCGCGATGCCGGCAAGTTTAAAATGCAGCTGGTGAGCATGGGGCGGTATTTCCGCAAATGGGGCTGCGGAAAAGGCACCGTGTAAGGCTTGACAAACCGCACCGACCATGCTACAGTAACGGTATCAGGCTGTTTACCGACGGATTTATGTGGAAGTGACCACAAGGGAGGCAGCCGCAGCAAAAGCCGACCGTCTGGGCTGCCCGCACCAAATGCAGTGCGGGCAGCCCTTTTGTTGTGTTGAAAAAGCAGGAGGAAAGCTATGTTGAGCGACATCGAAATTGCCCAGGCTGCCAAAATGCAGCCCATCACCGAGATCGCAGCCCGTTTGGGCCTGCAGGGGCAGGACGTTATCCCCTACGGCCACTACAAAGCCAAGATCGACCACCGCCTGGCCCAAAAAGACGGCCCCGAGGGCAAGCTGATCCTGGTGACGGCCATCAGCCCGACGCCGGCCGGCGAGGGCAAGACCACGACGAGCGTCGGCCTGGCCGACGCCATGAACGCCCTGGGCAAAAAGACGATGCTGTGCCTGCGCGAGCCTTCGCTGGGCCCGGTGTTCGGCATCAAGGGCGGCGCGGCCGGCGGCGGCTATGCGCAGGTCGTGCCGATGGAGGACATCAACCTGCACTTTACCGGCGACATCCACGCCATCGGCACCGCCAACAACCTGCTGGCCGCCATGATCGACAACTCCATCCAGCAGGGCAACCCGCTGAACATCGACCCGCGGCGCATCACCTGGAAGCGCTGCATGGACATGAACGACCGCCAGCTGCGCTTTTTGGTGGACGGCCTGGGCGGCAAAGTGAACGGCACCCCGCGTGAGGACGGCTTTGACATCACCGTCGCCAGCGAGATCATGGCGATCTTCTGCCTGGCGCGCGACCTGGCCGACCTCAAGGAGCGTCTGGCCCGCATCGTCTGCGCCTACACCTACGACGGCCAGCCCGTCACAGCCGGGCAGCTGGGCGCGGCCGGCGCTATGGCCGCTTTGCTGAAGGACGCCATCGACCCCAACCTCGTCCAGACGCTGGAAAACAACCCCGCCATCATCCACGGCGGGCCGTTCGCCAACATCGCCCACGGCTGCAACAGCGTGCTGGCGACCCGCCTGAGCCTGAAACTGGCCGATTACGTCGTGACCGAGGCCGGCTTCGGCGCCGACCTGGGCGCGGAAAAGTTCCTGGACATCAAGTGCCGCTACGCCGGCCTGCACCCGGCAGCCGTCGTGCTGGTCGCCACGGTGCGCGCGCTGAAATCGCACGGCGGCGTGGCCAAAGCCGCGCTCAGCCAGCCCAACGCCGCGGCCGTCCAGGCCGGGGCGGTCAACCTGCAGCGCCATATCCGCAACCTGCAGGGCTTTGGGCTGCCGGTGTGCGTGGCGATCAACGCCTTCCCCACCGATACGGCGGAGGAGATGGACGTCATTTACAAAGTCTGCCGCGAGGCGGGCGTGCCCTGCGCGCTGTCCGAGGTGTTCGCCAAAGGCGGCGAAGGCGGCAAGGCCCTGGCCGAGACCGTGCTCTCGATTTTGGACGACCGCGCCGAACTGCGCTACACCTACGAGCTGAACGCCACGCTGCCTGAGAAGATCGAGGCCGTCGCCAAAAAGATCTACCATGCGGGCGATGTTTCCTACAGCGCCGCGGCGCAGAAAACGCTGGACGAGCTGGCCGCCATGGGCTACGGCGAGCTGCCGGTGTGCATCGCCAAGACGCAGTATTCCTTCAGCGACGACGCCAAGCTGATCGCCGCGCCGGAAAACTTCACGCTGCATGTGCGGGAAGTCCGCCTTTCGGCGGGCGCCGGGTTCGTGGTGGTCGTCTGCGGCAGCATTATGACGATGCCCGGCCTGCCCAAGCACCCGGCGGCTATGGACATCGACGTGGATGCCGACGGCAAGATCACCGGCCTGTTCTGATCCGCCTACAGACAAAAACGCGGGGCTGCCCAGTGGGCAGCCCCGTTTTTTGTTTTTTGCGCGGTTCTTTTGCCGTTTCACGGCGTCATACCGTTTCTTCGGTGTTGTCACTCTCGTAGAGGCTGGCGATATCGGGCGCCGGTTCCCCGCCCGGCAGTTTCTGCCCGAAGGACGGCACAAAGAAAAAGCGGCGGATGATGAAGATCATCGCAATGGCGATGACGCTGACAAGGTTTTGCAGCGCGTCCTCGTGCCCGACGATCATGTGGCGGGCGATGGCGTACAAAAGCACCTCCAGCACGCTGCCGGGGCTGTGCTTGGCCAGCATCTTGATGAACTCGATGCCGATGACGATGTCCAGCGCGCGCTCCAAAAAGACGTGGACTTCCACATCGTTGCCGTCCACGATCAGGCCGGGCATCCATTGCAGCAGCGGCACGATGCTGAGCAGCAGCCCGATCAGCACGATGCTGGAGAGGAACACCTCCAGCAGGCCGGCCGCTTCGGCGATCTGGTCGCGGAAGATCCGTTTGACGCGTTCTTCCTGCCCGTGCAGGGCGGTGCGGGTCAGGCGGGGCTTGGGTTTGTTCATGGCGGTTTTCCTTCCTGTATCGGCATTTTTAGACCGTGCGCACGGCAAAGCGGCGGAAATGTGCCGAAGCGATGCAAAAACTTTATAGATAGCATTATACCATAATTTTCCGCCCTGCGCCAGAAAAATCTTGCGCTCGTTTACAAAGTCATACTTTTACCGAACGGAACTGATCAAATACGACAAAAAGCGGCGGGCAAAACCGGTCCCTGTGGTTTTTTGGCCGAAAAACCGGCCGCCGTCTTGCTTTTTTGCTGCTTTCGCCTTACACTGATTTTACAAGGGTACTTTACTTCTTTCTTGTAAGGGGGGAGCTTCCGTGCAAGGTCTGTGGTTTCATTTCCGCCTCGTCCGCGGGGGCTTTGTACCCGCCGCACCGTATAGCAGCATATCCGCAGCGCAGTGTACCGTTTTTCCGGCCGCTGCGCTCTTTTTATCTGCACACAATGGGAAGGAGCTTTACCAATGAAAAAAGTAGCGATCATCATGGGTTCCGACAGCGACTGGCCGGTCGTCAAGGGCGCTTGCAGCGTGCTGAAAGAGTTTGGCGTACCGTATGAGGCGCACATCCTCTCGGCCCACCGCACGCCGGAGGCCGCCGCCGCCTTTGCCAAGTCTGCCCGCGCCAACGGGTACGGCGTGATCTTGTGCGCCGCCGGCATGGCCGCGCACCTGGCCGGCGCGTTTGCCGCCAACACCACCCTGCCGGTCGTGGGCATCCCCATGAAAGGCGGCGCGCTGGACGGCCTGGACGCCCTGCTGGCCACCGTACAGATGCCCAGCGGCTTCCCCGTAGCCACCGTCGCGCTCAACGGCGCCAAGAACGCCGCCTACCTGGCCGTGGCCATCCTGGCTGTGGCCGACGAGACGCTGGCCACCAGGCTGGACGCCTTCCGCGCCGACACCGCGGCCGCCATCGCCAAAAAGGACGCGGCCATCGCCGCCGAAGCCGCCGCGCTGTAAGCAACTATATCTTGCACGATCGCCAAAAACAGGGTACAATATAAGCAATACAGGCCCTGTTTCCATATCAACAGTAAAGGGAGCGTTTGAACATGAAATACGAAGTCAAAGAACAGATGTACGAAGGCAAAGCCAAACAGGTTTTCGCTACCAATGACCCCGGCATCGTCATGGTCCACTACAAGGATGACGCCACCGCCGGCGACGGCGAGAAGAAGGGTACCATCCGCGACAAGGGCATCGTCAACAACAAGCTGTCCAACGCGCTGATGCAGAAGCTGGAAAAAGAAGGCATCCCCACCCATTATGTTGAGGAGATCAACGACCGCGACACCTTTGTGAAGAAGGTCGAGATCGTGCCGCTGGAGGTCATCATCCGCAACGTCGCCGCCGGCCACTTCAGCCTGCGCATGGGCGTGCCCGAGGGCACCCCCTTCAAGACCCCCATCCTGGAGTTCAGCTACAAGAACGACGACCTGCACGACCCGTTCATCAACCACTACTACGCCCTGGCGCTGGACCTGGCCACCCAGGAGGAGATCGACACCATCACCAAGTACGCCTTTAAGGTCAACGAGGTGCTCAAGCAGATCCTGCTGGAGGCAAACATCCGCCTGATCGACTTCAAGCTCGAGTTCGGCCGCCTGGCCGACGGCACCATCATCCTGGCCGATGAGATCAGCCCCGACACCTGCCGCTTCTGGGACGCCACCACCGGCGCCCACCTGGACAAGGACCTGTTCCGCCGCGACATGGGCGGCGAGGCCGACGCGTACCAGGAAGTCATGAAGCGCCTGCTGGGCTAAGGCATAGAAAACGGAGCACAATGCGTAATGAGTGAATTTTCGCAATACGCCGACACGCTGCACGAGGAATGCGGCGTTTTCGGCATCTATGACAAGACCGGCGCCACCGATATGGTCAGCGCCGTGTACAGCGCGCTGTACGCTTTGCAGCACCGCGGGCAGGAAAGCTGCGGCATCGCCCTGAACGTCGACGGCGTGCTTTCGGGCCACCGCGACCTGGGGCTGGTGAGCGAGGTGTTCCCCAAACGCGTGCTGGAGGAACTGCCCCACGACGCCAAAATGGCGACCGGCCACGTGCGCTATGCCACGGCCGGGCAGCGCAGCCGTTCCAACGCGCAGCCGATGATCCTGCACCACTGCAAAGGCGCCATGGCCGTCTGCCACAACGGCAACCTGGTCAATGCCGCCGACCTGCGCCATAAGCTCGAGATGAGCGGCTCGATCTTCCACGGCACGTCGGACACCGAAGTCATCGCCTACCTGCTGACGCAGAACCGCCTGCTGACGCCCAACATCGAGATGGCCGTCAGCCGCACGATGCACGACATCCAGGGCGCGTTCAGCCTCGTCATCATGACGCACACCAAGCTCATTGCGGCGCGCGACCCCCATGGGTTCCGCCCGCTGTGCATCGGCGAACTGCCGGACGGCAGCGGCTGGGCGTTTGCCAGCGAGTCCTGCGCGCTGGACGCCGTCGGCGCCAAGTTCCTGCGCGATGTGCGCCCCGGCGAGATCGTCATCGCCGACCATTCCGGCCTGCGCAGCATCACCGAGCACTGCGGCAAGGCCCCCCACACGCTGTGCGTGTTTGAGTACATCTACTTTGCGCGCCCCGACTCGGTGCTGGAAGGCACCTGCGTGCACGAGGCGCGCCTGCAGGCCGGCAAGTTCCTGGCGCAGGAGCACCCGGTGGAGGCCGACGTCGTCATCGGCGCGCCGGACTCCGGCCTGGACGCCGCGCTGGGCTATGCGCAGGAGAGCGGCATCCCCTACGGCATTGGGTTCATCAAGAACAAATACGTGGGCCGCACCTTCATCCAGGGCAGCCAGGCCCAGCGTGAGAACAGCGTGCGCATCAAGCTCAACGCCATCCCCTCGACGGTGGCGGGCAAGCGCGTCGTGCTGGTGGACGACTCCATCGTGCGCGGCACCACCAGCGCCCGCACCATCCGCCTGCTGCGCGAGGCCGGCGCCAAGGAAGTGCACTACCGCATCAGCGCGCCGCCGTTCATCCACCCCTGCTATTTCGGCACCGACATCCCCGATGAAAAGCAGCTGATCGCTACCGGGCATACCGTCGAGGAGATCAACAAGCTTGTCGGTTCCGACACGCTGGGCTACCTGAGCGTCGAGCATGTGCGCCAGCTGGCCATCCACAGCCACTGCGGTTTCTGTGACGGCTGCTTTACCGGGCAGTACCCGGTGGACCCGCCGGCCAGGACGATGGACATCGTGTACGACAAACCGCTGAGCATCTCCAACCCCAGCAAAAAACTGTGACAGGGCGCGCCCCGAATAGGAGTTACTGACATGGAAAAAAGCTATTCTGCCAGCTACGCCGCCGCCGGCGTGGACATTACGGCCGGCTACCGCTCGGTCGAGTTGATGAAACAGTACGTGGCCCGCACGATGACTGAACAGTGCATCGGCGGCCTGGGCGGCTTTGGCGGCCTGTTTGAGCTGGACTGCACCGGCATGGAACACCCGGTTCTGATCTCCGGCACCGACGGCGTCGGCACCAAACTGCGCGTGGCCCAGTACCTGAACAAGCACGATACCATCGGCATCGACTGCGTGGCGATGTGCGTCAACGACGTCATCTGCGCGGGCGCCAAGCCGCTGGTATTCCTGGACTACATCGCCTGCGGCAAGAACATCCCCGAAAAGATCGCCGAGATCGTCAAGGGCGTGGCCGAAGGCTGCGTGCAGGCCGGCTGCTCGCTGGTGGGCGGCGAAACGGCCGAACACCCCGGCATAATGCCGGAGGAAGAATACGACCTGGCCGGGTTCACCGTCGGCGTCGTGGACAGGAGCAAGATCCTGGACAACTCCACCATGCAGCCCGGCGACGTGATCCTGGCGCTGCCGTCCACCGGCGTGCATTCCAACGGGTTCTCGCTGGTGCGCAAGGTGTTTGGCATCGACGACCACCCCGAAGTGCTGGACAAAACCTTTGCCGGCCTGGACAAGCCCCTGGGCGAAGCGCTGCTGGCCCCGACGAAGATCTACGTCAAGCCGGTACTGGCGCTGATGGAGCAGGTCAACGTCAAGGGCGTCTCCCACATTACGGGCGGCGGCTTTTATGAGAACATCCCCCGCAGCCTGAAAAAAGGCTGCGCCGCGCGCATCGCCAAAGCGGACGTGCGCACGCCGGCGCTGTTCGACGTGCTGGCGCGCGAAGGCAATGTGCCCGAGCGCGACATGTTCAACACCTTCAACATGGGCGTGGGCATGACGCTGGTCGTCGCGGCCGAGGATGCCGACAAGGCGCTGGCGGTCCTGCACGACCAGGGCGAGGATGCCTACCGCCTGGGCGTCATTGTTGAGGGCGACGGGGTGGAACTGGTATGAAACGGGTAGCGGTACTGGTATCCGGCGGCGGCACCAATTTGCAGGCGCTGCTGGAAAGCGAACGCCGCGGCGAAAACCCGAACGGCAAGATCGTGCTGGTGGTCGCCAGCAAGCCCGGCGTCTTTGCGCTGGAGCGCGCGGCGAATTTCGGCGTCGAGAGCGCCGTCGTCGCCCGCAGGGACTACGCCGACAGCGCGGCGTTTGACGCCGCCTTGCTGGAGACGCTGCAAAGCCACCGCATCGACGTTGTGGTGCTGGCAGGGTTCCTCTCGGTCCTGGGGCCGCGCGTGATCGAGGCATACCGCGACCGCATCCTCAACGTCCACCCCAGTCTGATCCCCAGCTTCTGCGGGCCCGGTTTTTACGGCCTGCGCGTGCATGAAGCGGCGCTGAAACGCGGCGTCAAGCTGACCGGCGCCACCGTGCACCTGGTGAACGAAGAATGCGACGGCGGGCCGATCCTTTTGCAGAAAGCGGTGGCCGTACAGCCCGGCGACACGCCGGAAACGCTGCAAAAGCGCGTGATGGTGGAAGCCGAGTGGCAGCTGCTGCCCCGGGCGCTGGCTATGGTTTGCAACGACGAGGTATAACATTATGAAAAAGAATCTGTACAAGTATCTGGCCGGCAACGAGTACCCCGGCCGCGGCATCGTGCTGGGCCGCACCCCCGACGGCCGCAAGGCGGTCATCGCCTACTGGATCATGGGCCGCAGCGCCAACAGCCGCAACCGCGTGTTTGAGGCGATCCCCGGCGGCATCCGCACGGTGGCGGCCGACCCGGCCAAGCTGGAGGACCCGCACCTGATCATCTACAACGCGGTGCTGACGCTGCGCGAGACGACGGTGGTGACCAACGGCGACCAGACCGATACCATCGCCCAGTTCATCACCGACAACCTCTCGCCCGGGTACAGCTTTGAGGCGGCGCTGAACACCCGCACCTATGAGGACGACGCCCCCAACTTTACGCCGCGTATCTCCGGCGTGGTGGATATGCGCCGCGGCGGCTACAAGCTGTCCATCGTCAAAAGCTGCGACGGCAACGCCGCCAGCGTGCAGCGCCAGGTCTTTGACTACCCGCAGCCCGTCGCCGGCGAGGGGCATTTCATCAGCACCTACCTCAAAAACGGTTCCCCCATCCCCAGCTATACCGGCGAGCCGATGCGCGTTGCCATCGACGAGAACGACGGCAATGAACTGGCCGGCAAACTGTGGGAAGCGCTCAACGACGACAACAAAGTCAGCCTGTTCGTGCGCACCATCACGCTGGAGACCGGCGACTATGAGGACATCATCCTGAACAAATACAACGCAGTGGAGGGGTAAACGATGAAAGAGTTCCAGCTGAAATACGGCACCAACCCCAACCAGAAGCCCGCCCGCATCTATATGGCGAACGGCGCGGACCTGCCGGTCGAGATCCTCAACGGCAAGCCGGGGTACATCAACTTTCTGGACGCCTTCAACTCCTGGCAGCTCGTGCGCGACCTGAAAAAGGCGCTGGGCCTGCCGGCGGCGGCCAGCTTCAAACACGTCTCCCCCGCCGGCGCGGCCATCGGCCTGCCGCTGGATGACACGCTGCGCGCCATGTACCATGTAGCCCCCGACGCGCAGCTCAGCCCGCTGGCCTGCGCCTACGCCCGCGCCCGCGGCGCTGACCGTATGTCGAGCTTCGGCGACTGGATCGCGCTGTCTGACGTCTGCGACCTGGCTACGGCCAAGCTGATCCAGCATGAAGTCAGCGACGGCATCATCGCCCCCGGCTACGACGCCGACGCGCTGGAAGTGCTCAAGAGCAAGAAAAAAGGCAACTACAACATCGTTGCCATCGACCCGGCCTACGAGCCCGAAAAGCTCGAGACCCGCACGGTGTTCGGCGTCAGCTTTGAGCAGGGCCGCCAGGACCTCGAGATCTCGGACGCAACGATGCTGCAAAATATCGTGACGAAAAACAAGGACATCAGCCCCGAACAGCGCCGCGACCTCATCATCAGCCTGATCGTGCTCAAATACACGCAGTCCAACAGCGTGTGCTACGTGCAGGACGGCCAGACCATCGGCGTCGGCGCCGGCCAGCAGAGCCGCGTCCACTGCACGCGGCTGGCCGGCCAGAAAGCCGACAACTGGCAGCTGCGCCACATGCCCAAGGTGCTGGGGCTGCCCTTCCGCCCTGACATCACCAAGCCCAACCGCGACAACGCCATCGACGTCTACATCGGCGAAACGCCGGAGGATGTCATCGGCGACGACGTCTGGGCCGAGACCTTCACCGAGCAGCCCGCGCCGCTCACTGCCGAAGAAAAGCGTGCCTGGCTGGACCAGGTGACCGGCGTGGCCTTGGGCAGCGACGCGTTCTTCCCCTTTGGCGACAACATCGAGCGTGCGCGCCGCAGCGGCGTGACCGCCATCGTGCAGCCGGGCGGGTCCATCCGCGACCAGCAGGTCATCGACACCTGCGACCGCTACGGCATCGCCATGGCGATGTGCGGCATCCGCCTGTTCCACCACTAAAAAAGCACGTGCCTGCAGCGCTTTTGCACTGCGGGCCGCTGCTGTTCAAAGGAGTATGCTATGAAGATTCTGGTCGTAGGCGGCGGCGGGCGTGAGCACGCCATCATCCGCGCGCTGAAACAAAGCCCGCAATGCACCGAGATCTGGTGCGCGCCCGGCAACGGCGGCATCAGCTATGACGCCACCTGCAAAGCCATCCCCGCCACCGACGTGGATGCGATGGTCGCCTTTGCCAAGGAGGAAGCGTTCAACTATGTTGTCGTCGCGCAGGACGACCCGCTGGCGCTGGGCATGGTGGACGCGCTGACCGCCGTGGGCATCCCGGCGTTCGGCCCCGACAAGGCGGCCGCCCGCATCGAGGCCAGCAAGGTGTTCAGCAAAAACCTGATGAAAAAGTACGGCATCCCCACCGCCGACTACGCCGTGTTCGACGACCCGGCCAAGGTGCTGGCTTATGTCGAAGAAAAGGGCAAGTACCCCGTCGTCATCAAGGCCGACGGCCTGGCGCTGGGCAAAGGCGTGCTGATCTGCCAGGACCATGCACAGGCCGAGGAAGCCGTCAAGGAGATCATGCTGGACAAAAAGTTCGGCGCTTCCGGCAACCATGTCGTCGTGGAAGAATTTCTGACCGGCCCCGAAGTCAGCGTGCTGTCCTTCTGCGACGGCAAGACCGTCAAACCGATGGTCTCCAGCATGGATCACAAGCGCGCGCTGGACGGCGACCAGGGCCTGAACACCGGCGGCATGGGCACCGTAGCCCCCAACCCCTACTACACCCCCGAGGTGGCCGACCGCTGCATGAAAGAGATTTTTGTGCCCACGGTGGAAGCAATGCAGAAAGAGGGCTGCCCCTTTAAAGGCTGCCTGTACTTTGGCCTGATGCTGACGCCCGACGGCCCCAAAGTCATTGAGTACAACTGCCGTTTTGGCGACCCCGAGACCCAGGTGGTGCTGCCGTTGCTGGAAAGCGACCTGCTGACGGTCATGCTGGCGACGACGAACGGCACGCTGGAGGAGACCGAGGTCCAGTTCCGCGACGGCGCGGCCGCCTGCGTGATCCTGGCTTCCGGCGGGTACCCCCTGGCCTATGAAAAAGGCAAAGAGATCACCGGCCTGGTAAACGGCCAGCTGCCCGGCGGCGGTGCGACGGTCTACCACGCCGGCACGGCGCTGCAAAACGGCAAGCTCGTCACGGCGGGCGGCCGCGTGCTGGGCGTGACGGCCACCGCCGCCACCCTGCCCGCTGCGCTGGAGGCCGCCTATGCGGCCAGCGACGCCATCCATTTTGACAAACTGCACCGGCGCAGCGACATCGGCGCGCGCGCGCTGGCTGCGCTGAAAGCGAGGGATTGATATGGTATACCGCATTTATGTGGAAAAGAAACCCGGCTTTGACGGCGAAGCCCAGAGCCTGCTGCATGAGCTGACCGAGCTGCTGGGCATCCAAAGCCTGAAGGGCCTGCGCCTGCTCAACCGCTACGACGTCGAGGGCATCGACCGCGCCCTGTTTGAGCGCGCCATCCCCACGGTGTTCAGCGAGCCGCCGGTCGACGTGACCTACGACACCCTGCCCGAGGCCAAGACGGTGTTTGCCGTCGAGTATCTGCCCGGCCAGTTCGACCAGCGGGCGGATTCTGCCAGCCAGTGCATCCAGCTGCTGAGCCAGGGCGAGCGCCCCGACGTGCGCAGCGCCAAGGTCTACCTGCTGGAGGGCGAGCTTTCGGACGCCGACCTGGCCGAGATCAAGAAGTACCTCATCAACCCTGTCGAGGCCCGCGAAGCCAGCCTGGACGAGCGCACGACGCTGAAGATGGAGTTTGCCGTGCCCAGCGCCGTCGAGACGCTGACCGGGTTTATCGGCCTGGATGAGGATGCGCTGGAGGCTTTCCGCGTGGAAAAGGGCCTGGCGATGGACCACGCCGACATCGTGTTCTGCCAGGACTACTTCAAGAGCGAGCACCGCGACCCCACCATCACCGAGATCCGCGTCATTGACACCTACTGGTCCGACCACTGCCGCCACACGACGTTCGGCACCATTCTGGACGACGTGCAGATCGACGACGAGGTCGTGCAGGCCGCCTTTGACCGCTACATGGCGCTGCGCGCCGAGACCGGCCGCGATAAAAAGAACCGCACCCTGATGGACGCCGCCACCATCGGCGCCAAGGCGCTCAAACAGCGCGGCATCCTGAAAAACCTCGACGAGAGCGAGGAGATCAACGCCTGCACCGTCAAGATCCAGTGCGATGTCGACGGCGAGCTGCAGGACTGGCTGTTCCTGTTCAAGAACGAGACGCACAACCACCCCACCGAGATCGAACCGTTCGGCGGCGCGGCCACCTGCATCGGCGGCGCCATCCGCGACCCGCTTTCGGGCCGCAGCTACGTCTACCAGGCCATGCGCGTGACCGGCGCGGGCGACCCGCTGCAGCCGGTGGCCGAGACGATGCCCGGCAAGCTGCCGCAGCGCAAGCTGGTGACGACCGCCGCGGCCGGCTATTCCAGCTACGGCAACCAGATCGGCCTGGCGACCGGCCAGGTCAGCGAGCTGTACCACCCCGGTTACGTGGCCAAGCGCATGGAGATTGGCGCGGTGGTGGGCGCTACGCCAGCCAGCCATGTCCGGCGCGAGGAACCCGCCCCCGGCGACGTCGTCATCCTGCTGGGCGGCCGCACCGGCCGCGACGGCATTGGCGGCGCGACCGGTTCCAGCAAGGCGCACAAGCTCACGAGCCTGGAGACCTGCGGCGCTGAGGTGCAAAAGGGCAACGCCCCCATCGAGCGCAAACTCCAGCGCCTGTTCCGGCGCGAGGACGCCTGCCGCCTGATCAAGCGCTGCAACGACTTCGGCGCGGGCGGCGTGTCGGTCGCCATCGGCGAGCTGGCCGACGGCCTGTCCGTCGACCTGAACAAGGTCACCAAAAAGTACGAGGGCCTCGACGGCACCGAACTGGCCATCAGCGAAAGCCAGGAGCGCATGGCGGTGGCCGTTGCGGCCAAGGACGCCGAGACGTTCATCGGTTATGCGCATGAGGAAAACCTTGAAGCGACCATCGTGGCCGAAGTGACCGAGGAAAAGCGCATGCGCGAGTACTGGAACGGCGTTGCCATCGTCGACCTTTCGCGCGCGTTCCTCAACTCCAACGGCGCCGAGCGCCACGCCAGCGCGCACATCCTGCGGGGCCATACCTGGCAGCCGCAGTGGGCCGGCAGCACCTTTGCCGAGAAGATGGAAAGCCTGGTCACCGACCTCAACGTCTGCAGCCAGAAGGGCCTGGGCGAGCGTTTTGACTCGACCATTGGCGCGGCGACGGTGCTGATGCCCTACGGCGGCAAGTATCAGCTGACCCCCGCCATGGCGATGGCCGCCAAGCTGCCGGTGGACGGTGAGACGACGACCTGCAGCGGCATGGCCTGGGGCTTCAACCCCTACCTGAGCGAGGCCGACCCCTACCGCGGCGCGTTTTTGGCCGTGGTGGAAAGCGTGACCAAGCTGGTGTGCGCCGGTTTCCACCACAAAGATATGTACCTGACCTTCCAGGAATATTTTGAGCACATGAACGACGACCCCACCCGCTGGGGCAAGCCGCTGGCGGCCCTGCTGGGCGCGCTGGACGCACAGATGGGCCTGGGCATCGCCTCCATCGGCGGCAAGGACAGCATGTCCGGCAGCTTTGAGGGGCTGAACGTTCCCCCGACGCTGGTCAGCTTTGCCACGGCCATCGGCAAAACGCGTGATGTGCAGAGCGCCGAGTTCAAAAAAGCCAACAGCTCCGTCGTCATGCTGCGCCCGCAGTACAAGGACGGCCTGCCCGAGATCGGCAGCCTGCTCTCGATCTACAAGACCGTCGAGCAGATGATCGACGAGGGCAAGGTGCTGGCGGCTGCCACGCCGGGTTACGGCGGCATTGCCGAGGCGCTGTTCAAGATGTGCGTGGGCAACCACGTGGGCCTGCAGCTGAGCAACAGCCTGGACCTGAACGAGCTGTTCCGGCCCGCTTACGGCACCGTGATCCTGGAATTGCTGGACCCCGCCGCCGGCGAGTTCATCGGCTTTACCACGGTGGACTACACACTGGAAGCCGAGGGCAACGCCATCGACCTGGCCCGTTTGCAAGAACTGTGGGAGGCGAAGCTGGAACCGGTGTTCCCCTACCGCGGCAAGGGCGACAGCGTGCCGGCTTTGCAGTATGAATGCCCGATGGCCAAGCGTGTTGCGCCGGCCGTGCGGCTGGTCACACCGCGCGTGGTCATCCCCGTGTTCCCCGGCACCAACTGCGAGTACGACACCGCGCGCGCGTTCCGCCGCGCCGGGGCCGACCCGCATGTGCTGGTGCTGAAAAACCTGACCCCCGCCGACGTTGCCGAAAGCTGCGAGGCGCTGGTCAGGGAACTGGACGAAGCGCAGATCCTGATGCTGCCGGGCGGTTTCTCCGGCGGCGACGAGCCGGACGGCAGCGCCAAGTTCATCACGGCGTTCTTCCGCGCGCCGGCGGTGGCGGATGCCGTCAACCGCCTGCTGAACCAGCGCGACGGCCTGGCACTTGGCATCTGCAACGGGTTCCAGGCGCTGATCAAGCTGGGGCTTGTGCCCTACGGCGAGATCCGTCCCATCACGAAAGACGACCCGACGCTGACGTTCAACACCATTGGCCGCCACCAGAGCATGCTGGTGCGCACGCGCGTGGCCTCCAACAAGAGCCCCTGGCTGAGCGAGTGCAATGTCAACGACGAGCACCTGATCGCCATCAGCCACGGCGAAGGCCGCTTTGTCTGCAACGAGACGCTGCTGCAGCAGCTCATCGACAACGGCCAGGTCGCCACGCAGTATGTCGATTTGACCTGCACCCCCACGATGGATCTGCGCTACAACCCCAACGGCAGCGTGCTGGCCATCGAGGGCATCACCAGCCCCGACGGCCGCGTGCTGGGCAAGATGGGCCACAGCGAGCGCAGCGCCGACGCGCTGTACAAAAACGTCACCGGCGACAAGTACCAGCCGATCTTTGAGGGCGGCGTCAACTACTTCAAGCTGTAAACGCCGGGCAGAAGAAAGGATTTTCCCATGGCACAACACGACCGTTATATCTCGCCGTTTAGCACCCGCTATGCCTCGGACGAGATGCAGTACATTTTCTCCGACGACAACAAGTTCCGTACCTGGCGCAAGCTGTGGATCGCGCTGGCCAAGGCCGAGCAGAAGCAGGGCCTTGCCATCACCGACGAGCAGATCGCCGAGCTGGAAGCGCACAAGGACGACATCAACTATGAGGATGCCGTCGCGCGCGAAAAACTGGTGCGCCATGACGTGATGAGCCACGTCTACGCCTACGGCCTGCAGTGCCCCAAGGCCAAGGGTATCATCCACCTGGGAGCCACCAGCTGCTATGTGGGCGACAACACCGACGTCATCATCATGCGCGAAGCGCTGCAGCTGGTGCGCAAAAAAATCGTCGGCGTGCTGGCGAACCTGGCCAAATTTGCCGCCGAGTACAAGGCCATGCCCTGCCTGGCCTACACCCACTGCCAGCCCGCACAGCTGACGACCGTGGGCAAGCGCGCCACGCTGTGGATGAACGAGCTGTACATGGACCTTGCGGAGATCGACCACCAGATCAGCCAGCTGGCGCTGCGCGGCGTCAAGGGCACCACCGGCACCCAGGCCAGCTTTATGGAGCTGTTTGGCGGCGATTCCTCCAAGGTCAAAGCCGTCGAGGCCGATGTCTGCGCCCAGATGGGCTTTGCCAAGGTCGTGCCGGTGTGCGGCCAGACCTACAGCCGCAAGGTGGATTACAACGTGCTGTCCGCCGTGGCGGGCCTGGGCCAGAGCGCCATGAAGATGGCCACCGACATCCGCCTGCTGGCGAACTTTAAGGAGATGGAGGAACCGTTTGAGAAAAACCAGATCGGTTCCTCGGCCATGCCCTACAAGCGCAACCCCATGCGGTGCGAGCGTATCTGCGCGCTGGCGCGCTACCTGATGGTGGACGTGCTGAACCCCGCCATGACCGCCGGCACCCAGTGGTTTGAGCGCACGCTGGACGATAGCGCCAACAAGCGCATCGCCATGGCCGAAGGCTTTTTGGCGGCCGACGCCATCCTCAACATCCTGCTCAACGTATCGGACGGGCTGGTCGTCTACCCCAAGGTCGTCCGCAGCCGCGTGATGGCCGAGCTGCCGTTCATGGCCAGCGAGAACATCATGATGAAAGCCGTCAAAAAGGGCGGCGACCGCCAGGAACTGCACGAGCGCCTGCGCGAGCACGCCGTGGCCGCTGCCGCCGTCGTCAAGCAGGAGGGCAAGCCCAACGACATGATCGCCCGTGTGGAAGCCGACCCCGCCTTTGGCCTGACGCGCGAGGAGATCGAGGCGGAGCTGAGCCCCGAAGCCTTTACCGGCCGCGCGCCCGAACAGGTCGAGGAGTACCTGCGCGACGTTATCCAGCCGCTGCTGGATGCCAACGCCGAAGATCTGAACCAGAAAGTGGAGCTGAACGTCTGATCGGCCGTTCCGCCCCGCCATGACCAAAGCCCCCGCCGCCCGGCAGATGCCGGTCGGCAGGGGCTTTTTGTTGGCCTTTTTATTCTTGCGGGGCGGGGGTCTCTTCCCCGCTCTCGCCTTCCCCTTCTCCGTCTTCCCCCTCTTCCGGTTCCGGAGTGGGTTCCGGTGTCGGTTCGGGTTCCTCGGGGGCAAAGTAGCCCCGGATCTCGCCGTCGGTCTGCTGGTAGCTGACATCCAGGGTACCGCGGTCGCTGGCCAGCAGGCCTTTTTCCGGGTCCAGCAGCGCAGCGGCGGCCAGGCGGACTTTGTAGTCCAGCCGGTTGGCGTTGCCCAGCGTCACGACGATGCGCCCCTGGTAGGTAAAGCTGAGTTTGCTCTGGTCCATGACGTCGATCGCCGTCACGCCGTCAGTCAGGCCTTCGCTCTCCAGCAGCGCGCACAGCTGCGTCAGCGTTTCCTCTGCCGTCGGGCGGGCGGCCTCCGGGGTGGCGGCCGTATCGCCTTCCAGCAGCGAGTTGTAGGTCTGCGGCGTCAGGGTCTGCCCTACCTCGGGCGTGAAATCCGCCGGCAGCGAGCAGGAAAGCAGCGTCAGCCCTTCCGGCTGGGAGAGTTCGCTGCGCAAAATCTTGCGCGCATCGCTGAGGACCACCCACCCGCCGGAATACATGCAGGCAAACCGCTCGGTGGCGGGGCGCACCTTGACGACCACCGTGCCCGGCAGCTGCACATCGACGCGGACTTCTTCCAGATACGGGAACTGCGCTTGCAGCCGCTGCGTTTTTTCTGCCGTGGAAAAGCCGAACAGGTTGCTGTTCTGCTCGATGCCCAGCGCGGCGATGATTTCGTCCTCGGTGTAGATGCCGGTATCGGCGGGGGTGCTGCGGTCGAAATTCTCGATGCGGAACGCCGTGACCTTGAACAGCAGGTTGACCGACACAAACGCCCCCAATACCAGCACCGCCAGCACGCCCAGCATACCCAGCGCGCGGCGGCGGTTGCGGCGGCGCAGCACTTCGGCCTGGGTGACGCGGCGCTGGCGGCGCGGCGTGCCCGGCACATACCCCGCTTTTTGGGGGTTGAGCTGCGGCTGCGGGCGGCGCGGCGGTTTTGGCTGCGGACCCGGGCGCTGGCGCGGCGGGGCCTGCTTTTGCAGGCCCATACGGCTGCCCAAACTGCGTTTTTGCGCCGGGCGCGCAAAGGAGCCGCCCCTGGACTTTTGCTGGCGGCTGCGCTGGTCGCGGTCCATGTGGGTGGCTCCTCTCCTGGAAATTACGGGTAAAGCATTTTTACTTTACAAGGTTCAACAGTTTTTCGGTGATCTCATCCAGGCTGCGCGGGTTGCCCAGCTTTTTGGCTCTTGCCCCCATGGCGGACAGCTGGCCCGGCGTTTCCAGCAGGCGCTGGACGGTATCGACGAGCGTTTGCCCGGTCAGGTCTTTTTCCTCGATCACGACGGCGGCGCCGGCGTTCTGCAGTTCCAGCGCGTTATAATATTGGTGGTTTTCGGCCACGTTGGGGCTGGGGATCAAGATCGACGCGCGGCCCACGGCCTCCAGCTCGGCCAGCGTCAGCGCGCCGGAACGCGCAATGACCAGGTCCGCTGCGGCCAGCAGCTGCGGCATATTGTTGATATAGGGCGTCACGACAAGGTTGGGCCCCGGCGCAAAGTTTTTCTTGCGCTGCAAGTTGGCAAACAGCGCCACGCCGCGGCGGCCGGTGGCGTGCAGGTGCAGCACCGGCAGGTCCTGCTGCTGCTCCCACGCGCAGAGGTCGGCGACGACTTCGTTGATGCGGTCCGCCCCCAGGCTGCCGCCAAAACTCAAAATGACGGTGCGGTCCCCTGCGTTCAGCTGGCGGCGCGCAGCCGCACGGTCTGCGGCCAGCACTTCGGGCCGGACCGGGTTGCCGACGACAAAGGTCTTATCCGGCGCGCCGAGTTTTTCCACCGCATCGGCGCTGGCCGCCAACACCAGGTCGACGTCTTTGGCCAGCAGCTTGTTGGTCACGCCGGGGAAGGCGTTCTGCTCATGGATGGCCGTCTTGATGCTGCGCTTGGCAGCCGCCCGCACCACCGGGCCGCTGACAT
>DXEI01000123.1 GCA_019115045.1 Candidatus Gemmiger excrementipullorum
ACTGTTATCGAGAATGCTCACAAATTAAGAAATGCCAACCCATTATCGCACGCCTCCTCTCAATTGCTTGACAGCAATGACACATCAAAAGACTTATGTAAGTCCATAAAAGCTCTTTCGAAGTTGATATATGGATATATAGACAAGCACAAGGAACAGGCTTGATTTGGATTTGGAGAATCGATATAATATAGATGTTCTCGTGGCAACACCATGGCAACAAAAAATCAGATAGCCTCTACTATCTGAATAATGGAAATAATGCCAATACTCTGAGCTAAATCCCATAAGCAAATCTGTTTAGGAAACTTCTGGCAGGAGCGAATTTGAATGACCTGACCGGAAAAGCGGGGCGATCGATGTGAAACGCGTTTTACATGGCGTCAACATACTCTTCTGCGTTTTATTGGCAGCGCTGAGCGTGCTGCAGGTCGCGTATGGCTGGAACTCGGCGCAAGCGCCGTCGTCCTTTTTTGCCATTTGGGGCGGCGCGCAGTTTGTCGGGGCGCTCCTTATGCTGGTGATCGGCGCGCTGCTGCCGGAGGAGGCCCGCTTTGTTTCCCCAAATGTGCAGGCAGTTTTGAAAATCGTACTTGTGTTAGCGGCTTTGGGCGGGGAAGATACCGGGAATCCCGCGGCTTTCGGCCTGGCAAACGGGGAGTTGAAAGTGCAGCGCTTTTGGGAGCCGGCACTGCCATTGGCATGGCTGTTTATGGAAGCGGTCCCCCTGGTCTTTTTCCCGGCGTCCGGCATCCTGGGCGCCGCGATGGTTTCCTCGGCGGTGCTGCTGGCATTGTTGTACATATGCAGCTTGGGCTGGAAGATCCTGGAATGCAAGGCGCAGAATATTTTTCGCTGGAGCGTCGTCTTGCTGCCGAGCCTCATCATAGCAGGGCTCTTCGGTGTGATTTTTCTGATCACGTGGGTCCAAGAACTGCGCCGCGGCCCGGCGCTGAACGAGCAGCTGGCGGATACAAGAGCGCAGATCGCCGAGGCGCTGGATTCGTATGACGAGGGAACAAACCCGCAGCCCGGCGAAGGCCTGGAGATGGCAGACATTTTGGCGCTGGTGCGGGCCGATTTGGAGACAGATGCGTATTACCGGTGGGTCGCAGGGGAAAAGGATACCTGCAGCCTGGTGGTTTGGTGCGATACGGACGAGGAAGTCTATGTCTACCGGTTCACAAAAGCGGAGGATCTGTATTATCTGGAGACTGCGTTTGCATCCGACGCCATCGCCAGGGCGGACGTGGAGGGCAAGCAGGAGGGCGTGATCCCTTACCGGCAAGAAGCGGACGACCCGGCCGCCTGAACATCGTTTGGCAGGCGGCGCCGGGCGGCGCTGTGGAGCACGAGGAGCGTAAGACCACAAATGGCAAAGCATCCCCGGAAAATGCGCGTCATGGGTTGTCTGCTGGCGAAGGCTGCCCGCTTTCTGCAAGCAAAAGGCCCGGTAACGCGCTGTGTGCTGCGGCTGCGGATGGCTGCGCGCGGCGGCGAAAACAGAAAAGGGATGAGCAAAACAGACATCATCGTGCAGGATTATTTCTGCCTGCTGAAAAAGGTGTGCCGCCAAAAAAAGCCCACCCGGATCAGGCTTTCCCGTCAAAATCTGTTGCAGGTCATGGCGGATGACGTTCCTTACGATTTTCAGGCGCTGATTTTTCACAACGACGGAAAAAACACCGAGCGCAAAATGGAGATCGAAGCATTGTTCACCGACGACATCCCGATAGAAGAGGTGCAAAAGCGCCTGGAACAGAAGATCGCGGAAGCGTGGTGAACGTGCCGGAACCGCGCGCAATGCGGGCGTGCTTTTCCCGCGCCGCTTGCCGAAGCGCCCAAAGCGGTTTATAATAAATGCATCTTCCTGCATCGCACTGCTTATTTTATAGAGGGAAACCGGAAAGGAACCATATATGCCGCAAAAACTGCCGTTCATCACGCTGGAACAGGCCAAAGCCATCGCCGCCGACGTGCCCACGCCGTTCCACCTGTACGACGAAGCCGCCATCCGCGAAAACGCCCGCCGTGTCAACGCGGCGTTCGCCTGGAACAAGGGCTTCAAAGAATACTTCGCCGTAAAAGCCACGCCCAACCCGTATATCCTGCAGATCCTGCGGGAGGAAGGCTGCGGCGTCGACTGCTCAAGCTATACCGAACTGCTGATGAGCGAAGCCTGTGGCTTCACCGGCAGCGAGATCATGTTTTCCTCCAACGATACGCCTGCGCAGGATATGCGCAAGGCGTATGAGCTGGGGGCGTACATCAACCTCGACGACCTGACGCACGTCGAGTTCCTGCGCGGCGTTGCGGGCGTGCCCAAGACCGTGTGCTGCCGCTACAACCCGGGCGGCACGTTCGATTTGGGCAACGGCATCATGGACAACCCCGGCGATGCCAAATACGGCATGAGCGAGGACCAGATGGCCGAGGCCTACACCAAACTGATGGCGCTGGGGGCCGAGGAGTTCGGCATCCATGCGTTCCTGGCCAGCAACACCGTCACCGACGAATACTACCCCAAGCTGGCGGGCATCCTGTTCCGCCTGGCGGTGCGCCTGCACCAGCGCACCGGCGCCAAGATCAAGTTCATCAACCTGTCGGGCGGCGTGGGCATCGCCTACCGCCCCGACCAGCGCAGCAACGACATCGCCAAGATCGGCGAGGGCGTGCGCCGCCAGTTTGAGGAGATCCTTGTCCCGGCCGGGATGGGGGATGTGGCGCTGTTTACCGAGATGGGCCGCTACATGCTGGCGCCCTACGGCGCGCTGGTGACGACGGTGCTGCACGAAAAGCATATCTATAAAGAGTATATCGGTGTCGACGCCTGCGCCGCCAACCTGATGCGCCCGGCCATGTACGGCGCGTACCACCACATCACGGTGCTGGGCAAGGAAAACGAACCCTGTGACCACCAGTACGACGTCACCGGCGGCCTGTGCGAGAACAACGACAAGTTCGCCATCGACCGCATGCTGCCCAAGATCGATATCGGGGACGTGCTGTTCATCCACGATACCGGCGCGCACGGTTTCTCGATGGGGTACAACTACAACGGCAAGCTGCGCAGCGCCGAAGTGCTGCTGAAGCCGGACGGCACGCACCAGCTGATCCGCCGCGCCGAAACCCCGGAGGATTATTTTGCCACCTTCGACTTTTCGCCGTTCTTCCGCAAAGGCTGAGCGTGCCGAAAATAGGATACCGGCGTAACAAACAGAAAAAGACCGCACCCGCGCGTTCCGGCGTTAAGGGTGCGGTCTTTGCTGTATCCTAAGAGCAGGGGAGTTTAAAACGTTTCGTCGATGACGCCGCCGCCGTATACCATGCCGTCGCGGTAAAATACGGCGCTCTGCCCCGGAGCGGGGGCGCGCACCGGCTCCGGGAAGGTGACGCCGCCGTCGCCGTCATAGACGCACAGCGCCGGGGCGGCCGCGCTGCGGATCTTGACCAGGTAGTCCCCGGCGGGCAGCGGGCGGGCGTCGGGCGTGGCCAGGGCGGTCAGCGTCAGGCGGGTGCTGTACTCCTGCCCGGCTTCGCCCAGCTGCACGTCGCCGCCCGGCAAAATGGCTTTGACGAACAGCGGCCGTCCGGCCGCGATGCCCAGCCCCTTGCGCTGGCCGACGGTGTAGTGGTCGACCCCGGCGTGCGGGCCGAGGTCCTCGCCGTCCGGCCCCAGGAACCGCCCGGTTTTGGGCGCAAAGCCGCGGGCACGGATATACCCCGCATAGTCGCCGTCCGGGATAAAGCAGATCTCCATCGAGTCCGGCGCGTCGGCGCAGGGCAGCTGCAAAGAGCGCGCCATCTCGCGGATGTCGTCTTTTTCAAACTCGCCCAGCGGCAGCACCAGCTTGTCCAGGATGTCCTGCGGCAGGCGGTAGAGCATATAGCTCTGGTCGCGCGCAGCGCTTTGCGCCGCCGCCACGCGGCTGACGCCCTGCGCGTCGGTGACGATGCGGGCATAATGCCCGGTGGCGATATACGGGCAGCCGAGCTCAGCCGCTTTGTCGGCCAGCAGGCGGAACTTTACCTGCGGGTTGCAGAGGATGCAGGGGTTGGGCGTGCGCCCGGCGCAGTAGGCCTCGCAGAACGGCTGCACAACGTTTGCCTCAAACGCCTCGCCGGCGTCCAGCACGTGCAGCGGGATCTGCAGCGCGTCGGCAGTCTGCCGGGCGGCGGCCACAGCGCTTTCGTGCGCGGGCGAGAAGCGGATCACCGCGCCCTGTACGGCGAAGCCCTGCTCCTGCAAAATGCGCACCGCCACGCTGGAGTCGACGCCGCCGCTCAGCCCGACAAGGATCTTATCCTGTTTTTCAAAGGTGTTGAATCCTTCCATGAGGTTCCTCCTGTCCGGCGGTCAGGCTTGCCGCCCGCCGTATCGTTTGCTCTGTTCTACGGCCAAGCGGTCGCAGCGTTCGTTTTCGGGGTGGCCGGCATGGCCTTTGAGCCAGTGGTAGGTGATGCGGTGCTTTTCGCTCTCCGCCAGCAACGGCGCCCACAAGTCGGGGTTCAACGCGGGGGACTTGTCGGCTTTTTTCCAGCCGCGCGCCCGCCAGCCGCGCGCCCAGCCTTTTTCCAGCGCGTTGATGACGTACTGGCTGTCGCTGTACAGGTCGATGGCGCAGGGCTCTTTGAGCTGGCGCAGCGCTTCCAGCAGGGCTGTCATCTCCATGCGGTTGTTGGTCGTCTGGGCTTCACCGCCGCAAAGTTCTTTTTCGTATACTTTTTCCGCCGTGCGGTACCGCAGGATCGCCCCCCAGCCGCCGGGGCCGGGGTTGCCGCTGCACGCGCCGTCGGTGTAGATCTCCACATGTTTCATATAAAATCTCCTGGACCGGGCAAGAATCTTTGTGTCTGGTGGTATTATACCCGCTTTGCGGCGCGCTGGCAAGTTTGACAAGATACGGGAATACGTTTATAATAAAGAATAATTGCCATTGTGCGTCTTATTCGGGCCCGGCCGCGCCTTTTCAGGCGGACCCTCAGCGCCCACGGTGTAAAGCGAGTATGCTTTGCACCATGCATACATAGCAAATCGATCCACCAGAACAGGGACGGCCGTGCAGCAGGCATGCGCCTTTCCTTTCGTGTATTTGTGTACAAGTTCGGAGGTTTTCATGGAAGAGATCAGATCCAAACGCAAGACGTCTGCCGGCCAGCAAGGCGGCGGCCGCACCGGGACGCAGCGCCGTGCTGCGCGCAGCGATAAAACCCAGGCCAAAGAGGCGCAGCCCCGCAAAAACCGCCGGCGCGCCCCGCACGCCGCCGCCGGGGCCGAAGCCCAGGCGGCGCAGACGGCGGCCGCGCCGCGCCCGCCGCGCCGCGGCCGTGGCCCGCAGCTGCAGCCGGGCATGGCACCCACCGGGCCCAAACCGCGCCGCGGCCGCAAAGCGGCTGCCCAGTACGAGATGACGCCCGCCATCCCCATGCACATCTGCCCGCTGGGCGGCCTGGGGGAAGTGGGCAAAAACATCACGCTGTATGAGTGCCAGGGCGATATGATCCTGGTGGACTGCGGCCTGGTGTTCCCGGACGCCGATATGTTCGGCGTCGACCTCGTCATCCCGGATTTCACCTATGTGCTCGAGAACAAGGACCGCATCAAGGGTCTGTTCATCACCCACGGGCACGAGGACCACATCGGCAGCCTGCCGTATCTGCTCAAAAAATTCAACGTGCCGATCTACGCCGCGCGCCTGACCATCGGCCTGATCAAGAACAAGCTCGAGGAACACGGCCTGGCTGCCAGCGCCATTTTCCACGAGATCCGCCCGCGCCAAAAGGTCAAACTGGGCTGCTTTACGGTGGAGCCCATCCACGTCAACCACTCCATCCCCGACGCGCTGGCGTTTGCCATCGACTGCCCGGCCGGCGTCGTCATCCACACCGGCGACTTCAAGGTCGATTACACGCCGCTTTCCGGCGACGCCGTGACCGACCTTTCCACCATTGCCGAGTATGGCCGCCGCGGCGTGCTGGCGCTTTTGGCCGATTCCACCAACGCCGAGCGCCCCGGCTTTACCGCAACGGAACAGACGGTGGCCGAGGGTGTGCGCAGCCTGTTTGCGCGCGCGCGCAAGCGCCGCATCATCGTGGCGACGTTCGCGTCCAACATCTACCGTGTGCAGCAGATCATCGACCTGGCCATCGAGTCGGGGCGCAAGGTGGCCGTCAGCGGCCGCAGCATGGTCTCCAACACCGAGATGGCGCGCGAACTCGGCTACCTGCACGCGCCGGACAATGTCCTGATCGACATCGACGAGATCAACAAGTACCCGCCGGAAAAAGTCGTCCTCATCACGACGGGCAGCCAGGGCGAGCCGCTCTCGGCGCTGTCGCGCATGGCGCAGGCCAGCCACCGCCAGGTCAAGGTGGGGCCCAATGACTTTATCATCATCTCGGCCCGGCCCATCCCCGGCAACGAAAAGACCGTGACCAAAGTCGTCAACGGCCTGCTCAGCCTCGGGGCGGAAGTCATCTACGAGAATATGTACGACACCCACGTCTCGGGCCATGCCTGCCAGGAAGAGCAAAAGCTCATGCTGACGCTGGCGCATCCGCAGTTTTTCCTGCCGGTGCACGGCGAGTTCAAGCAGCTCAAACGCCATGCCGAGACGGCCGAGCACCTGGGCTATATCCCCAAGCAGAACATCTATATCGCCGAAAACGGCCAGAACATCCGCATTTCGGCCGACGGCATGACGGTGGAGAACACCGTCACGGCCGGGGCGGTCATGGTGGACGGCTACGGCGTCGGCGACGTCGGCAACGTCGTGCTGCGCGACCGCCACCATCTGTCGGAGGATGGCATCATCATCGTCACCGCCGCCATCGACGGCCGCAGCGGGCAGGTGCTTTCCGGCCCCGACATCGTCAGCCGCGGTTTCGTCTATGTGCGCGAGAGCGAGGAACTGATGGATGGCCTGCGCACCCAGGTCGAGATGGCGCTGGACCGCAGCCTGGTCGACAATATGCACGACTGGGCCAGCGTCAAGGCGCGCGTGCGCGAGGCGTTGTCGAGCTATATCTACCGCCGCACCAAGCGCAGCCCGATGATCCTGCCCATTCTGCTGGAAGTGTAACCGCCCGCCCGCCGGGCGGGAACGTGGAGGCTTTTGTATGAAACATACGGATGCCCTGGATACCGCGGCCGCCGTGCTGCTGTTGCTGGCCGCGCTGGCGGCGATGGTCGTGCCGGTAGCGGTGCTCTGCCCACAGTGGCTGATCCCGCCGCTGGTGCTGGCAGTCATTGCGCTGTGCGTGCTGTTGTTTTTACGCCGCCGCCTGCGCGCCTATGTGGCAGGGCAGTTGTGCAGCACAGAGTTTGACAACAGCCGCATCCAGTACAGCCTGGCCGGCCTGCCCATCCCCACGATGCTGGTTTCTAACGGGCGCATTTTGTGGTACAATGATGCGTTCCACGAAAAAGTGCTGGGCGGCGCCGATGTGGTGACCCGTGCGGTCGAGCGCGTCTTCCCCGAGCTGGAACTGGCCGTATGTTCCCGCCCGCACGGGCAGGACATCGCGGTGGGGCAGCGCCGCTTTACCGCCTACGCCGGTTCCGCCAAGGGCAGCCGCGGCGCCAGCATCGTCTATTTCGTCGACGATACGTTTTATAAAGAGACTCTGGACGAATATACCGAGAGCCGCCCCGCCTGCCTGATCCTCGTCATCGACAGCTATGACGAACTGTTCGACGACATGAAAGACAGCGAACAGGCCAAGGAGCTGGAAGCCATCAACAGCCTGCTGGAGCAGTACATCGCGCGCAGCAACGGCTTTTTGCGCCGCGTCGCCAACAGCCGCTATATCGCTGTGGTCGAGGAACGCGACGTGCGCTGGATGCTGCAAGAGCGCTTTGACATCCTGGACCAGGTGCGCGCGCTGCACCCCGGCGGGCTGACGACGCTGTCCATCGGCGTCGGCCACGGCGGCAAGACATTGCAGGAATGCTACCAGATGGCGCAGGAGAGCATCGACATCGCGCTGGGCCG
>DXEI01000124.1 GCA_019115045.1 Candidatus Gemmiger excrementipullorum
ACCGCGCTGCGCCGCTGGGGCGTCAGCGCCTACCGGCTGGCGGCCGTGCTGCTGACGCACTACCACGGCGACCATATCCTGGGCCTGCCGGGGCTGCTGCAAACACTGGGCAGCCTGGGCCGCACCGCGCCGCTGGTCATCGCCGGGCCCGCTGCCGGGCAGCAGGCCGTGGCCGAAGCCGTCGCGGCGCTGGCCGGGGCGCTGCCGTTCGCCGTGCAGTGGCGCGCGGCCGAAACCCCGTTTGCGGCCGGGCCGCTGACCGTCACGCCGTTTGCGCTGGCGCACCGCGTGCCCTGCTGCGGCTGGGCGCTGACGCTGCCGCGCGCCGGCCGGTTCGACCCCGCGCGCGCCCGCGCCGCCGGGGTGCCGCTGGCGCTGTGGCGCACGCTGCAAAGCGGGCAGGCGGCGGGCGGCTTTACGCCGGACCAGGTGCTGGGCCCGCCGCGCCGCGGGTTAAAGATCGTCTACGCCACCGACACCCGCCCCTGCCCGGCGCTGCAAACGGCGGCCGCCGGGGCCGACCTTTTGTGCATGGACGCCACCTACGCCGACGACGCCGACCTGCCCAAGGCCAAGCTGTACGGCCACGCCACCTGCCGCGAGGCGGGCGCGCTGGCGGCCGCCGCCGGGGTGCGGCGGCTGTGGCTGACGCATTACAGCGCCGCCGTCACCGACCCTGCGCCCGGCCTGGCCGCCGCGCAAAGCGCCTTCCCGGCTGCGGTGGCGGGGGCCGACGGGCTGCGCCTGGACCTGGAATTTGACAAAGAGGAAACGCCGTGAAGTTGTTTGCCCGCTACCGCCGCGAGGTCTGCTTTACCGCCGCCGTGCTGGCGCTGGCCGCTTTGCTGTTTGCGCTGACGCACCGCCCCGGCGCCGGGGCGGCGGCCGTGCTGCGCTACGGTACGCCCCAGCAGGAAATGCGCATCGCGCTCGACAAGGACGCCCGCTACGACATCGACACCGGGCGGTATACCATCCACCTGCAGGTGCAGGGCGGCGGCATCGCCTTTGTGCAAAGCCCCTGCCCCGACCACCTGTGCGAGGGGTTCGGCACGCTGCGCCGCCCCGGCGACTGGGCCGCCTGCCTGCCCGCGCAGGCGACGCTGACCATAGAATAAGGAGCCGTTATGAAACCGACTTTCAAACAAGTCACCAAGACCCGCTACGTCCAGCTCGTCAGCGAGCTGGCGGCCGAGATCTTTGTGCAGCACTACACAAAACTCACGCCCAAAGTGGCCGCCGCTTTGGCTGAGCGCTACCAGAGCGACGTCGAGACCGACGAGCAGATCCACTCCGGCGCGATCAACTACTTCCTCATCTACCTGGGCAGCCGGGCCGTGGGGTATTTTGCGCTGGACCTGGGGCCCGCGGGCGCGCTGTGCCTGCGGCGGCTGTTTTTGGCGGCCGATGCGCGCGGCCAGGGCATCGGGCGCAGCGTCGTGGCTTACGCCCAAAAACTGGCCGAGGGCGACGGCCGCAGCCGGCTCTACCTCAAAGTATGGGCGCGCGATTTACAGGCCGAGGCATTTTGCAAAAAATGCCGTTTCCGCAAGGCCGAGACCGTCCCCACCGAGCTGCTGCCCGGCGTCACGCTGGACCTGACCACCTGGGAAAAACTTTGGAGATGAACCCATGAGATTCTTACACCTGGCCGACCTGCACCTTGGCAAACGGGTCAACGGCTTTGATATGCTGGAGGACCAGCGCTTTATCCTGGAACAGGTGCTGGCGCTGTGCCAGGAGCACGGCGTCGAGGCCGTGGTGCTGGCCGGGGATATCTACGACGCGCCGGTGCCGCCCGCCGCGGCCTGCACGCTGCTGGACTGGTTTTTGACCCAGCTGGCCGCGCGGCGCATCCCGGTGCTGGCCATTGCCGGCAACCACGACAGCGCCGAGCGCCTGGACTTTGCCGCCGGGCTGCTGGCCGGGCAGGGGGTCTACCTGGCCGGGCGGTTCACCGGCGCGCCGCGGCAGGTCGTGCTCAGGGACCGGTTCGGCCCGGTGGAGTTCGTGCTGCTGCCCTATGTGCGCGCGGCCACCGTGCGCCATTACCTGCCCGACGCCGACCTGCCCGACTACGACAGCGCCGTGGCGGCCGCGCTGGCCGCCTGCCCGCCCGCCGCGCCGCGCCGCGTGCTGGTGGCCCACCAGATGGCCGCGGCCGGGCTGTGCCCGCCGCAGCTGGCCGGCAGCGAGAGCGCGCCCCTGACCGTGGGCACGGTGGATGCCATCGACGTTTCGCGCTTTGCGGGGTTCGCCTACACGGCGCTGGGGCATATCCACCGCGCGCAGCGCGTCGGGTCCGACACCGTGCGGTATGCCGGCGCGCCGCTGTGCTACCACCTGGACGAGTGCGGGGCCGAAAAATCCGCCACCCTCGTCGAGCTGGGCCGCCGCGGTGTCGAGGAGATCGAGCCGCTGGCGCTGGTGCCCTGCCGCGCCATGCGCCACCTGACCGGCCCGCTGGCCAAGCTGACCGCCCACCCCACCGACACCGACGATTACATCTGGGCTACCCTGACCGACCCCACGCCGCTGCCCGACGCCATGGCTGCGCTGCGCGCCGCCTACCCCAACGCCATGCGGCTGGACTACCAGCCCCAGGGCGCAGCCCACGCCCCCGGCGAGGCCGCCCTGGCCGTGCGCGGCAAACCCTTTGCCGAGCTGTTCCAGGACTTTTTCACCCGCATGAACGGCCGCCCGCTGACGGCCGAGGAGACCCGCGCCGTCAAAGCCCTGCGAGAGGAGGCCGCCAAAGCATGAAACCCCTGCGCCTGACCCTGACCGCTTTTGGCCCCTACGCCGGCCGTACCGAGCTGGACTTTGCGCAGTTTGGCGGCAGCGGTTTGTTTTTGATCGGCGGCGACACCGGCGCGGGCAAGACCGCGCTGTTTGACGCCATCACCTTTGCGCTGTACGGCGAGGCCACCGGCGAAAACCGCAAGACCGCCATGCTGCGCAGCGACTTTGCCGCCCCCGACGCCGAGACCGGCGTCGAGCTGACGTTCAGCCACCGCGGGCGCAGCTACACCGTGCGCCGCTGGCCCGAACAGCTGCGCGCCGCCAAGCGCGGCAGCGGCACCGTCAAAAGCCCGGCGCGCGCCGAGCTTATCCAGGAACCGGACGAACCCGTCACCGGTTCGGCGGCCGTCACGGCGGCCGTGACCAAGCTGCTGGGCATCGACGCCAAACAGTTCGCGCAGGTGTCGATGCTGGCGCAAAACGATTTCACGCGGCTGCTCAACGCGCCGTCGGCCGACCGCGCCGCCATTTTGCGGCAGATCTTTGACACCGCCGACCACCAGCGCCTGGGCCAGGCCGCCGTGCAGCACGCCCGCCAGGCCGAGGACGCCTGCCGCCGGTGCGAGGACACCGTCCTGCTGCATGTGGCCAGCCTGCAGGCGGCCCCCGGGGCCGAGCAGGCCGCCGACCTGCAGCAGATGCAGGACGCGCGCGACCCCTTTGCGGCCGCAGCCGCCGCCGAGCTGGGCCGCCAGCTGCTGGCTGTGGACGAGGCCGCGCAGGCGCAGCAGCAACAGCGCATCGAGGAGCTGGAGGATAAGATCGCCCGCGGCGACGCCGCCGTCAAACTGGGCGAGGAGCACGCCGGCCGCCGCCAGCAGCTCGCCGGCCTGATGCAGGAGGAGACCCGCACCGCCGAGGTGCTGCGCCTGGCCGAGGCGCGCCAGCAGGAACTGGAACAGCGCAGCGAGGGCATCCGCCAGACCATCGCCGAGGCCGAGGCTGGCCGCGAAGCCCTGGGCCGCACCGATACCGAGCAGGTGCGCCTGGAACACCAGATCGAGCAGGCGCAAAGCCTGGCGGCGTCCTGCGCAGCGCTGCTGGCCGGCCTGACCCATGCCGAGGCCGCCGCCCGCGACGCCGCGCAGCGCCAGCAGCAGTATGCCGCGGCGCAGACTGCGCTGGACGCGGCCGAGGCTGAGTACGCCGCGCTGCAGCGGCAGCTCAACGCCAACCGCGCCGGGCTGCTGGCCTTGCAGCTGCAGCCCGGGCAGCCCTGCCCGGTGTGCGGCGCCACCGAGCACCCCCACCCGGCCGAGCTGCCCCAAGACCATGTGACCGAACAGGCGCTGGAAGCGCGGGAACAAGCCCTGACCGCCCAGCGCCGCGCCACGGCGGCCAGCAGCCGCACCGCCGGCGATGCCGCCGCCCGCGCGGCGGAGCTGCGCGCCGCCCTCACGCGCGAGGCCGCGGCCTTTTTTGCCCGCCGCGGCGCGCGCTATACCGGCAAACCGGCCGCCGAGCTGGACAACGCGGGCCTGCGCGCCGCGCTGGAACAGCAGCAGCACAGCCTGGCTGAGGGCCTGGCCGGGTTGCAGGCCCGCCATGCCGAGTTCAAGCGCCAGGCCGAGCAGGCCCGCGCGCTGGCCACCCGGCTGGAAAACCTCAACACCCAGCGCGCCGCGCTGGAAAAACAGGCCTTTGCCGCGCAGCGCAAGGTGGCCAACGCCAAGGCCGGCCACGCGGCGGCCGCCGCCCGCGTGCAGCAGCTGCAGCAGGCGATGCCCGCCCGCGAGACCGAGGAGACGCTGCGCAAACTGCAGCAGGCGCTGGGCCGGCTGCGCGCCGCCCGCGCCGCGGCCATCACCGCGCGGGACGACGCCGCGCGCCGCCTGCATGCCAACCGCGCCGCGCTGGACGCACTGGACAAAGCGCTGCGCCAGCTGGCCGCCGCGCGCAAAAAGCACGCCATGTGGGACAACCTCTCCAAAACCATCAACGGCAATTTGGCCGGCAAGGTCAAGCTGCCGTTTGAACAGTACGTCCAGGCGTTCTATTTTGACGGCGTCGTCGAGGCCGCCAACCTCCGCTTTGCCCGCATGACCGACGGCCAGTACCGCCTGCAGCGCCGCCAAAGCGAGGCGCTGGGCGGCAAAACGGCGCTGGACCTCGACGTGTTCGACGCCTACACCGGCAAAACGCGCCCGGTGGGCAGCCTTTCGGGCGGCGAGAGTTTTATGGCCGCGCTCTGCCTGGCGCTGGGCATCAGCGATACCATCCAGCAGAACGCCGGCGGCGTCACCATCGAGACGCTGTTTATCGACGAGGGTTTCGGCTCGCTGGACGCCGACAGCCTCGAGAAAGCCGTCGATACATTGGCGGGCCTGGCCGGGGGCGACAAGCTCATCGGCGTCATCTCCCACGTCGAGGCGCTGCAAGCCCGCCTGACGCGGCAGGTCCGCGTCACCAAGACCCGCGCCGGCAGTAAAGCCGAGATCGTGCTGGAATGACGG
>DXEI01000125.1 GCA_019115045.1 Candidatus Gemmiger excrementipullorum
GTCGCCTCGTCCAGCAGCAGGATGGGCGGGTTTTTCAAAAAGACCCGCGCAATGGCGATGCGCTGTTTCTGCCCGCCCGAAAGTTTGACACCGCGCTCGCCCACATAGGTGTCGTAGCCGTCTTTCAGCGCGCGCACAAAGGCGTCGGCCCCGGCCAGCTTGGCGGCTTCCACGATCTCCTGGCGCGTGGCGCCGGGCTTGCCGTAGGCGATGTTCTCGGCCACCGTGCCGCTGAACAGGTAGACGTCCTGCTGCACAACGCCGATGGCTTCGCGCAGGCTGTGCAGCGTCACGCTGCGCACGTCCTGCCCGTCGATCAAGATCTGGCCGCCGGTCACGTCGTAAAAACGGGGGATCAGGTTGCACAGCGTCGTCTTGCCGCCGCCCGAAGGCCCGACCAACGCCAGGCTCTCACCGGGGCGGATGCGCAGGTCAACGTGGCGCAGCACCATGTTGTGGTCGTCGGGGTACTCAAAGCTGACGTCGCGGAACTCAATGCCGCCCTCGCGCACGGTCAGCGGTTTGGCGTCGGGCGCGTCGGCAATGGCCACCGGCGTGTCCATGATCTCCAAAAACCGCTCGATGCCGGTCATGCCGCGCTGGAATTGCTCGGCAAATTCCACGATGCGGCGGATGGTGGCGATCAGCGTCGACACATACAGCACATAGGCCACCAGGTCGCCGGCGTTGATGGCGCCGTACACCAGCGCCAGGCCGCCGGCCAAAATGACGACAAGGTACATCAGTCCGTCAAACAGCCGGGTCGAGGTGTTGAACGCGGCCATCGCGTGGTAGGTCAGCGTCTTGATGTTCTCAAACGCGCGGTTGCCCTCGGCAAATTTTTCGCGCTCCTGTGCTTCAGCCGCAAAGGCCTTGACGACGCGCTGCCCCAGCAGGCTGTCCTCGATCGTCGCGTTCAGCTCGCCGATCTGGAACCGCTGCTGGCGGAACCGGGCGCGCAGTTTCAGGTTCAGCCGCACCGAGACGACGCCCATCAGCGGCACGCAGGCAAACACCACCAGCGTCAGCGGCACGCTGGCCTGGCACAAAATGACAAAGGACGCCGCGATCTTGATAAAGGCAATGAAAAATTCCTCGGGGCAGTGGTGGGCGAACTCGGTCACGTCGAACAGGTCGTTGGTGATGCGCCCCATGATCTGCCCGACCTTGGTGTTGTTGTAGTAGGTGTGGTCCAGCCGCAGCAGGTGGTCAAAGGCGTCGCGGCGCATGTCGGTCTCGATATGCACGCCCATGATATGCCCGATGCCGGACATAAAGTAGCTGGCCGCGCCGTCGATGATGCGCAGCACAAAGTACAGCGCCGCCAGTTTCAGCACAGCCTGCACCGTCAGCGCGGCCCCCTGGCCGGAGGCGGCGTTGGTCAGCGTGCCCATGATCTTGGGCAGCACGATGTCGCACAGCGTCGTCAGCGCCGCGCAGAACAGGTCAAAGCACAAAATGCCTTTGTATTTGAACAAGTACGGCACAAAACGGCGCAGCAGCGTGCTGCTGCCGGTTTGCTGTTTTTCGGCAGATGCCATAGGGGGAACCCTCTTTTCTTTGGTTTTGCATGGGGCGGCGCTTTGCGCACAGCGCCGCCGATGGTGGGGCGGGCCCCGGCGCAAAGGTACCCGGCTGCCGCGGCGGGCAGCCGGGTACGCGCAAAGCGTTGCAGGGGCGTTTTTCAGGCAGGGTCGGCCGGGGGCTCGGCGGGCTGTTCGGGGACTGTATCTTCGGTCGGAGTGCTGCTGGATTCGTTGCCATCGGTAGTGCCAGCGCCGCCGTCGCCGGTATCACCGCCGTTGCCGCCGCCGTCGCCGCCGGTATCACCGCCGCCACCGCCGTCGCCGGTATTGCCACCGTCGCCAGTATTGCCGCTGTCGCCGGTATTGCCACCGTCGCCAGTATTGCCACCGTCGTCGGTATTGCCGCCGGTTTCGCCGCCACCAGTGCCGGGGTCGGTGCCGCCAGTGCCGGGGTCAGTGCCGCCAGTGCCGGGGTCAGTACCGCCGGTGCCGGGATCAGTACCGCCAGTGCCGGGGTCCGGTGCAGCCAGTGCGGGAATCTCCTCAGTGGTCATGGTACCGCAGACCGTGCAGGTATAGGTCCTTACGCCCGGCACGCCGACTAGCGGTTCTTTGGTCACTGTGCCGCTGTTCCAGCTGTGCCCCAGCGCGCCTATGGTTTCGGTCGTCTGCTGCCCGCAGGAGCACT
The DNA here is from genome assembly GCA_019115045.1 of Candidatus Gemmiger excrementipullorum. GTDB lineage: Bacteria > Bacillota > Clostridia > Oscillospirales > Ruminococcaceae > Gemmiger > Gemmiger excrementipullorum. The sequence continues at coordinate 2,215 of DXEI01000125.1, forward strand.
GCCACACAACGTAACCGCTTTCGGTGCAGGTTGGGTTTTTCCGGCCTGCCTCTTTCGTAAAGCTATGGGTATGCGCCACCTGTTCGCTCTTGGTCTCGCCGCAGCGGCGGCAGGTGTAGGTGATGGTATCGCCGTTCTGGCTGCCGCCGTCCCAGTCATGGCCCAGGGCGGGGGTGTCTTTTTCGATCACCTCGCCGCAGATGCTGCACGCATACTTGGCGCTGCCGGCGTACAGGCAGGTGGCGGGCGTCTCGCTGCCTTCCACCAGCACGTAATTGTGCTCGTGTGCGTCCGCTGTAAAATGGGCGGTCAGCACCACGCCGCCGGCGTTGGCGTTGGCGGGCATCGTGAACTGGATGGTCGCGCTGCTGTAGCTGCCGCCGGTGCTGGCGGTCCAGCCCGCAAACACAAAGCCTTCGTTGGGGATCGCCGTCACCGCGCTGGCCGTGCCGCCTTTCTTGACAAGCTGGCTCGTCGCGCCGGACAGTTTACCGCCGTTGGTGGCCACAAACTCCAGCGGCACCTTGGCGCCGCGCACGGCGATGGGGTCTTCGCTGATCAGGTTGGCCGGCACGCCGTCCGGCGTGGGGATGGTCCCCAGCGGCTGGGGGCGGCGGTCCTCGGTGATGTAGGCGTGGGTGCGCACATACTGGAAGTAGGCCGTCACGGCGTCTTTGGAAAGGTGCACCCCATCCGAGAGCGTGTAGTCGGTCTTGGCCCAGCCGGTCGTTTCGTCGCGCAGCACCTCGGCGCTGTTCAGGAACTTGTAGCCGTTTTCCTCGCACATTTTGACCAGCGCGGCATTGTAGGCGTCCACCTGGGTCATCGTCAAGTTGGTGTTCTCGCGCTGGCGGTCCAGCGGCGGGATGGCGCTGACAATGATATCGCAGTAAGGCCAGGCTTCCTCAATGGCCTGCAGCCCCTGTAAGTAGGTCTTGATAAAGTTGGTGGCGTCGGTCGAAGACCCGCTCAAATTGTTGGTGCCGTAGCAGATGATGATGCGCTTGGGCTTGAGCATCGCCACCGATTCCGGCACGGTGTACATGCCGGAATATCCTTTGAATTTTTCGCATTCCAGCGAGGTGATGGACCCCACCCCCATGCTGACGACGCCGATGTTGTTGTCCAGCGTCGTAAACGCCTGGCCGGTCTCGTCGGCATACATCAGGTAGCGCGCCGTGTTGGAGTCGCCGATGAACAGCGTTTCTTCTACATAGCTGCGCCCGGCGTCGGGTGTTTCGCCCAGCACGGTGCCTGCCGCTGCGTTCTGCACGGCCAGGTCGGCCTCGCGCGGGGCGGTCTCGGCTGTTTCTGCCGTCTCGGCCGTGGCGGCGGTCTCGGCAGTCTCGGCCGTGGCCTGTTCGCCGCGGCCGGGGATCAGGCCGCCGCGCAGTACGATGACCACGATGCATACGACGGCGACCAGCACAGCGGCGCAGCCGCCGCCCAGCAAAGCCAGCTGCCGCCGGCTGAAACGGTCCAGCGGCGGGGGTAAGGACGGCAAGTTCATGGGGAACACTCCTCCCGGCAACATCAATATGTTTCATCATACACCATTTGCACGGCCAGCGCAAACAAAAAAGTGTGTCAAAATGCATCATACAGTATATTTTATAACTTTTTTTTGCAAATCAGAAAAAATGCAGCCAACCTCTTGACATTTGCGGGCAAATCGCGTAGAATAACCTAGTCAGCCAAATATGGGCCTGTAGCTCAGTTGGGAGAGCGTTCGGTTCGCATCCGAGAGGTCAAGGGTTCGAATCCCTCCAGGTCCACCAATGCGCAGCACTCGTAATAGGGTGCTGCGCTTTTTTGCTGCTTTTGGCTTGCGGCAAGCGGGGCAGAAGAAAGAAATTTCATGCTTTTGCAAAAATATAGTTCACATTTTGCTCGGTTTGTGCTATAATCGCGAAAAAGAAACAAATCTTGCACATGGCGTAGAAAAACGTATGCGATGTGTGGATTGATTTCCCGCCCCGCTTTGCTCTATAGTACATCCAGAGAATACCGGACCGCGGCGGTGTTCCCATAATGACTTGGGTATCCGAGAGGAAGGATGAGGCATTCATGGAAGGAGCAGGGCAAAACTACCTTGCCATATATCAGCGTGATTTTTCAGAGCTGGAAGGCCTGCAGAAAGCGGACCGTGTCACGTATGCGCTGCGGCGTACACAGAGCGCCCTGTGTTTTCACGCCAGGCGGCGCACCTCTGCGCAGGACATCACCTGCAGCCTGTGCGGTCTGGATGAGGCGTTCGCCGGACGCCTGCTTTGCTATTTGTATGAGAATGCCGTAGCGCCGGAACAGGTCCCGGAGATCGTGCGCGACCTGTGCGGGGCGGCCGTATAACGCCATGGTGGGGACGTTGGAACAGGGGCGCCCGGCCCCGCAGAAAGGAAGAATGTATATGCCGTCAGCTCCGGGCCGCCAGACCGTCGTTGCCGTATTTGCCAGCGTTGCCCGGCTGGAACGCGAATGCATCCGCCTGTATGCCCAGACCCACCCGGAAGTCCGCGCGGCGGCCGTCGTGCCGGACGGCGCACAGCTTTTGCAGCTGCTGCGCAGCGGGCTGCACCCGCAGGTGGTGGTCCTTGACGCGATGCTCGGCGGGATCTTTTCGCTGGTCGAAGAGATCCGCGCGCTGCACCTGGAGCCGGAACCGGCGCTGCTGCTGATGGTGCCGCTGCCCGAAAAATCAGCGGCACGGGACGCCATACAGGCGCTGGGAAACTGCGAACTGCTGCTCAAACCCTGCTGCATGAAAGACCTGTTCGACCAGGTCTACCTGATGGGCGTCGGGGCGGACCAGTTCCGCCTGTACCGCATCCGCCGCTGCTGCCGGCGGTACCTGCAGCAGATGCAGGCCGACCCGGCCATGAGCGGCTGTGATTACCTGGAACAGATGCTGCTGTACGCCATGACGTCGGAACGTCCGCTGCCGCTGGCTGCGCTGTACCAGCTGACAGCGCAGGACAACAACACGCAGGAAGGCAGCATCGCCGCGGCGATCGGGCGGCTTTCACGCAAGATGCAGCGGCAGGGCACGCCGGTGTACCGGGAACTCTGCCGCCGGTGCGGCCTGCCCGAAACCGCGTCGCTGCCCAATGGCAAGCTGCTGAAAGCGATGCTGGAGCTGCTGCAGCAAGAGATCGTATGAACCGCCATCCGGCAGGAAAGGGGAACACCATGCAGACGAAGGAACAGGAACTGATGATGGCGCTGCGCGGCGGTCTGCAGGGGCGGTTTCGGAACTCTTTTCATCTGTTGAACGTTGCGCTTGAGGTCTTGGACGACCAGATGCTCCACAGCGCCACGCCGGCACAGTACGACACGCTGCGCCCGATCTTTGCGCAGATCAACGCGCAGCTGTTGCTGCTGCGCCGCCTGGGCGAGCATGCCGCCGACGCGGCCATTGCGCCGGTGCTGCGGCAGGTCTGCACGCCGCAGCCCATGGAACTGCTGAGCCAGCTGCGCGAGACAGAGCAGATCGTGAACGAGATCCTTGCGCAGGCCAAGATAGAGGGCACCGTGCGCGTGGAAGCGGACGCGGGCATGCAGGCGCTGCTGACGATGGGCGACCCCGCGCTGCTGGACGGGCTGCTGGCCAACCTGTTTTCCAATTCGCTGGCTGCGCGGCAGCCTGCGCAGATCACCCTGGCCTGCCTGCCGGGGACCTTTTTATACCGCGACAACGGCCCCGGCCTGCCGCCGGACGCCGCCGTATTCCTGCGCACCGGCGTGTGGAGCGACCGCCTGCTGGAACAGGGCGGCCTGGGCCTGCCGCTGGTGCGCGCCTATGCGCAGGCGATGGGCTGGACGCTGACGGTGCCGGACGGCCCCGGCATGGAACTGCAGTTTGCCCTGCCCCCCTGCGACATGCAGCTGGGCAGCGTCGTGCTGGAGTCCGGCACGGTCGCCCGCTGCCCACAGTGGCGCCGCCAACGCCTGCAGGAGGAACTGGCCCCGCTGCTGGCCCCGCCGCCGGAAACTTTGTGATAACGCCTATACGGTCCGCCGCCCCTGCCGGGGCGGCTCTTTTTTTGCCGCGGCGCTTTACTTTGCCGCCAAACTATTGTAAAATACTGTACAAACACAATGGTGTACTGTGCCCGGCGGGCACGGTGCCGCACAAAACAACAGGTGGTGTTTCAAAGTATGGAGATCCGCTATAACCGCATCCTGCTCAAAGTCAGCGGCGAGGCGCTGGCCGGCCCCAAAGGCGCCGGCTTTGACGAGGGGACCATCGCGTCCATCTGCGCCGGCATCAAGGCCGCGTATGACCTCGGCGCGCAGATCGGCATCGTCGTGGGCGGCGGCAACTTCTGGCGCGGGCGTTCCAGCGGCAAAATGGACCGCATGGACGCCGACAAGATCGGCATGCTGGCGACCGTCATGAACGCCCTGGCCGTCAAGGACGCGCTGCGCCAGCAGGGCGTGCCGGCCGTGGTCATGACCAGCTCGTTCATGCCGCAGGTGGCCGAGGTGTTCACCAGCGACAAAGCCATCGCCGCGCTGCAAAGCGGCCAGGTCGTCGTGTTCGGCGGCGGCACCGGCAACCCCATTTTCTCGACCGATACCGCCTCGGCGCTGCGCGCGCTGGAGATCGGCGCCGACGCCATGTTCAAAGCCACGATGGTGGACGGCGTCTACGACAAAGACCCCCACAAATACCCCGACGCCGTGCGCTACGATACGCTCACCTTCACCCGCGTGCTGGACGAGCGCCTGGCGGTCATGGACTCTACGGCCGCGACGCTCTGCCGCGACAACCACCTGCCCATCCTCGTGTTCGACCTGGGCGAGCCCGCCAACATCGCCAAAGCGCTGCGCGGCGAGGCCGTGGGCACCCTGGTGCAGGAGTAAGCCCCAAACAGCGGGCCGGCCTGCCGCAGATACTTTATAATACAAACAGTATTATTATACAATAAGGAGAATTTATTATGAGCAGCATGACCAAACCGTACGAAGAAAAAATGAACGCCAGCGTCGACCACCTGGCCCGTGAGCTGGGCGCGATCCGCGCCGGCCGCGCCAACCCCGCCGTGCTGGACCGCGTCATGGTGGACTACTACGGCAGCCCCACGCCCATCAACCAGATCGCGGCGGTCGCCGTGGCCGAGGCGCGCATCCTGACCATCTCCCCGTGGGACCGCCAGATGCTCAAGCCCATCTCCAAAGCCATCCAAACCAGCGACATCGGCATCAACCCCATCGACGACGGCCAGATCATCCGCCTGGTGTTCCCGGCCCCGACCGAGGAGCGCCGCCGCCAGCTGACCAAGGACGTCCAGAAACTGGGCGAGGAGGCGAAAGTTGCTGTGCGCAACGTGCGCCGCGACGCGATGGATAAGTTCAAGGCCCTGAAAAAGGGCGGCGAACTGACCGAGGATGACCAGAAAAAGCTGGAGGAAGAGACCCAGAAACTGACCGACAAGTACGTCAAGATGATCGACGATACCTGCGCGGCCAAAAATAAAGAGATCATGGAAGTTTGACCCCTTTTTGTCTGCGCTTCCGTGTAGTTCCTGTGCGGGCATGCCGGAAGGCGCGCCCGCATAGGCTGTTCTGATGACCATCCGCTCGAAAGGACCACCTATGAAGACCCGCGTGATCACCGCCGCCGTCGGCCTGGCGCTGCTGGCCGTGGTGCTGGCTTTTTTCAATACCGTTTTGTTTGACCTGGTGCTCAGCGCCGTATGCCTGATCGCCATCCACGAAGTGTTTGCCGCCATGGGCTTTGGCAAAAAGCAGTGGTATCTGTATGCGGCGGCCGTGCCGTTTACGCTGCTGGTCATGCTCAGCACCACGCAGCTGGCGCGCATCGCGGTGCTGCCGTTCAGCTTTCTGGTGGTGCTGTTCCTCAACATCTGCCAGATCGCACAGGTCAAAACGCTGGATTTTGGCAAACTTGCGGGGTATGTCTATTTTTCCGGGGTCATCATCTTCTGTTTTTATTCGCTCATTCACCTAAAGCGCATGCTGCCGTTTGCGCAGTACCGCTATGACGCCGTCTACTTTATCCTGCTGGTGCTCTGCTTCGCCTGGGGCGGCGATACCGCCGCCTACTTTGCCGGGCGTGCGTTCGGCCGCCGCAAACTGGCGCCGACGGTCAGCCCCCACAAAACGGTCGAAGGCGCCGCCGGCGGCCTTGCGGGCAGCGTGGCGGCCGGGGTGCTGCTCACGGCGGTCTACCATGCGCTGTCGCTCAGCTACCCGGTCATCAGCATCCAGGTAAAGCCCCGGCATTATCTGATCTTGCTGCTTATGGGGGCCATCGCCTCGGTGCTGGGCATTTTGGGCGATCTGTTCGCCTCGGCGGTCAAGCGCCAGGCCGGCATCAAGGACTATGGGACCATCTTCCCCGGGCACGGCGGCATCCTGGACCGCTTTGACAGCGTGATGTTCATTGCGCCGTTCGTCTCCATCGTCGTGCGCTATTTCTTCTACCTGCTGTGAACCAAAAAGGACGTGGAATATGAGTAAGACCATCACTTTGCTGGGGTCTACCGGCTCCATCGGCACCCAAAGCCTCGACGTCTGCCGCATGCACGGCTACAAGGTGTTCGGCCTGGCCGCGCATTCCAGCGTGGGCAAACTGCTCGAACAGATCCGCGAGTTCCGCCCCCGCTATGTGGCGGTGACCGACCCGCATGCCTTCCGCCGCCTCAAAACCGAACTGGCCTGGCAGCCCGGCGCGCCGACGCTGCTGCAGGGCCCCGAGGGCCTGCGCGAGCTGGCCGCCATGCAGGGGCCGGATATGGTGCTCAACGCCGTGGTGGGCATTGCGGGCCTGGACGCCTCGCTGGCCGCCATCGAGAGCGGGCACGACCTGGCGCTGGCCAACAAAGAGAGCCTGGTCACCGGCGGGCACCTGATCCTGGACGCGGTGCGCCGCAACCGGGTGCATCTTTTGCCTGTGGACAGCGAGCACAGCGCCATCTTCCAGTGCCTGCAGGACCGCCGCAGCGCCAAAACGCTGGAAAAGATCCTGCTCACGGCGTCGGGCGGGCCGTTTTTTGGCATGAAGACCGAGGAACTGCGCCACAAGACCAAGGACGACGCGCTGCGCCACCCCAACTGGCACATGGGCGCCAAGATCACCATCGATTCGGCGACGCTGATGAACAAGGGCCTGGAACTCATCGAGGCCGCGTGGCTGTTCGGCCTGCCCGAGGATAAGATCCAGATCGTCGTCCAGCGCGAGAGCATCATCCACTCGGCCGTGCAGTTTGCCGACCATTCCATCCTGGCGCAGCTCGGCGTGCCGGATATGCGCATCCCCATCCAGTATGCGCTCACCTGGCCCGAACGCCTGCCCAGCCCCGCGCCGGAGCTGGATCTGACCGCGCTGACCCAGCTCAGCATCGCCAAAGCGGACGACGAGACCTTCCGCTGCCTGGCGGCCTGCAAAAAGGCGCTGCGCAAAGGCGGGCTGGCCCCCTGCGCGGCCAACGGCGCCAACGAGGCCGCCGTCGCGCATTTCTTAAAAGACGAGATCGGCTTTTTGGACATCGGCCGCCTGGTCGAAGGCGTCGTGGACAGCGACTCCTTCGGCGGCGACTACACGCTGGCCGACGTGCACGAGTGCGACCGCATGGCCCGCGCCTACGTGGAAGCCCATATCTGAACGCTTTACACAAGCAAACGTGAGGTGCCTATGACTGCATTGCTGACCGGGCTGGTATCGATGCTCGTGTTCGGGGCTGTCATCCTGGTGCATGAACTCGGCCACTTTTGGGCGGCGCGCCGCTGCGGCATCCGGGTCGAGGAGTTTTCCATCGGCTTTGGCCCCAAGCTGTTGGCCTGGGGCAAAGGGGAGACCCGCTACACCCTGCGGCTGATCCCGCTGGGCGGCTACAACCTGTTCTCGGCCCCGCCGGAAGGGGATGGCGAGGACGACCTGCCCCCGCCGCCTGCGCCGCGCCCGCGCCATGCGCCGCTGTTCCCGCTGGCGGTGCGCGGCCAGCGGTTTGAGCAGGCGACCGCCTGGCAGCGCTTTTTTGTTACGCTGGCCGGCGCGCTGATGAACTTTATGCTGGGGTTTGTGGTGCTGCTGGCGCTGGTGCTCAGCATGCAGGCGCTGGGCGGCACCACCGTCGCGCAGTTTACCGAAGATTCTGCCAGTGCGGCCAGCGGCCTGCAGCTGGGCGATACCATCCTGGCGGTGGACGGCCAGCGCGTGCGCACTGCCAACTCGATGGCGCAGTGCTTCGGCTATACCGAACAGACGCATACCATGACGGTGCTGCGCGAAGGCGAGATCGTGACGCTGGACGCCGTCACTGTGGCCCCCAGCACCGACGCCGACGGCAACCTGACCAGCACGCTGGATTTCCGCGTTGCGGCCATCCCCAAAACGCCGCGCAATGTGCTGGTGCAGACCGGCGAATTTTTCGGCTATTACAGCACCGCCATCCTGGGCGGGTTCTGGCAGCTGGCCACCGGCCAGGTCGGCATGGACCAGCTCTCCGGCCCCATCGGCACGGTGTCGGCCGTCAGCCAGGCCGTACAGTATGGCTGGCGGGACGTCCTCTCGCTGATGGCGCTGCTCACCATCAACGTGGGCATCTTCAACCTGCTGCCGGTGCCGGCGCTGGACGGCTGCAAGCTGCTGTTTCTGCTGTTTGAGGGCCTCACCGGCCGTGCTGTGCCGCTGCGGTTCCAAGCCGCCGTCAACACGGCGGGCCTGGTGCTGTTGTTGTGGCTGATGGCCGTGGTCACGATGCAGGATATTACCCGTTTCTTTTGAGCCCGGGCCCCGGGCCGCTGCAAGGAGGAAGCAAACCATGACGCGCCAAGTCAAACGTGAAGTCAAAATCGGCAACATCACCATCGGTGGGCACAACCCCATCGCGGTGCAGACGATGCTCAACGTCCCGGTCAAGGACATCGCCGGCAACGTCGCCCAGGCTAAACGGGTGGCGGCGGCCGGCTGCCAGATCGTCCGCGTGACGGTGCCCACCCCGGCGGATGCCGCCGTCGTGGCCGCCATCAAGGAAGCCGTCGACATCCCCGTCGTGGCCGACATCCATTTCGACTACCGCGCCGCGCTCGCCGCGCTGGACGCCGGGGCGGACAAGATCCGCATCAACCCCGGCAACATCGGCGCCGACGAGAACGTCAAGGCCGTGGCCGACGCCTGCAACGCCAAAAACGTGCCCATCCGCATCGGCGTCAACGGCGGCAGCCTCGAAAAACACATCCTGGCCAAATACGGCGCACCGGTGCCGGAAGCCATGGTCGAAAGCGCGCTCTACCACGTGCGCCTGCTGGAAAAGCACGACTTTGACAACATCGTCATCTCCATCAAATCCTCCAACGTGCCGCGCATGATGGCGGCCTACCGCATGCTCTCGGCCCAGACCGACTACCCGCTGCACGTGGGCGTCACCGAAGCAGGCGGCAACCGCATGGGGCTCATCAAATCCGGCATGGGCATCGGCGGCCTGCTGCTGGAGGGCATCGGCGATACGCTGCGCGTCTCCCTGACCGAAGACCCCGAGAACGAGGTCTTGGCCGGGTACGACATCCTGCGGGCCGTGGGCTACGCCGTAGCCGGGCCCGAGATCATCAGCTGCCCCACCTGCGGGCGCACCCAGTACCCCATGATCGAGATCGCCAACGAGGTGGAGCGCCGCCTGCGGGACGAGGGCTTCCAGAAGCCGCTCAAGATCGCCATCATGGGCTGCGTGGTCAACGGCCCCGGCGAAGCGTCGGACGCCGACATCGGCATCGCCGGCGGCCGGGACGAAGCGCTGCTGTTCATCCGCGGCGAGAAGGTCCGCATGCTGCGGGGCGACATCGTGGGGCAGTTCATCGACGAGATCCACAAGCTGTGACCCGCCGCCCCGGCGGGGAAGGAGGGCCGGCGTGATGGAAACTTTGATCGAGATCGTCGGCGAGATCCTGCTGGACGTGGCCCAGGAACTCTGGCCGCCCATCCTGGGCATCGTGGACGGGCTGCTGGTGGTGGCCCTGGCCTTTTGCAGCTGGCTGTTCTTCACCACCGGCCAGCCGGTGAAGGGGGCGCTCAGCCTGCTGTTTGCCCTGGTGTTCCTGGCGGCGGGCATCCTGTGGCTCAAAAGCGGCGCCTATAAGCGCCGCCCGCCCAAGTCCACCCGCCGCAAGCGCCGCTGAGGCCGGGCGGCTTTTCCTGCGCATGTTTTTCTATAAGGAGTTATCTTGAAACCTCTGGTCACTCAAGTCTGGCCCCAGTTCACCGCGGACCAGCAATTCTGCGCCGCATTCGGCAGCGTCCTTGTGGAACGGGTCGAACTGCACCGCACAAAACGTCAGGTCATCATCTGCCTGCGCAGCGCCGAACCTCTTGACCAGGCGCTGTGCGGGCGCCTTTGTGCGTCTTTGCAGGAGGCGTTTGCCGGGTACGAACTGCATCTGCGCAACTATTTCACCTACGCCAACATCACGCCGGAAGCGGTCCGCCTGCTGATCGAGGAACTCAAGGAAAAAGGCATGCCGGTGAACGGCTTCCTCGACCGCAGCGAGCCGGTGGTCTTTGGGGAGGACGGCATCACCATCCGCGTCAATGCAGGGCGGGAAATTTTGGAGAGCGTGGAGCTGCCCCGGGTGCTGGCTGAATTGATCCAGGAGCGCACCGGCGCGCTGCCCATCGTGCGCCTGGCTGACACCGGCCGCGCCCGCAGCGAGCAGGAGTTTGAGGAGTACCTGCAAAAGAAAGCCCCCGTCGTCAAGTTTGAAGCAAAGGAGACCCCGCCCGACTTTACCATCGAGGGGCTGACGCTGGCCAACAAGCCGGTCAAGCTGTTCTACGGCAAAAACTTCAAACCCGCCGACACCCGCCGCCTGGGCGATCTGGGCGACGGCGGCAAAGTCACGGTGTGGGGCGACGTGTTCGCCACCGAGGTCAAGGGCAGCCGCCGCAAAATCTACTTTACCTCCATCACCGACTACTCGGGTTCTGTCAACCTCAAAGTTCTGGGGGACGACGGCGCCGATATGTCCAAGTGGGAAAATCTCAAGCCCGGCACGACGCTGATCGTGCGCGGCAACTACCTGTACGACAAGTACGAGCATGACTTCGTCATCATGCCCTACGACGTGCTGCAGGTCGAGCGCGAGCCCCGCCAGGACACCGCGCCGGAAGGGCAAAAGCGCGTCGAGCTGCACCTGCACACCAAGTCCAGCTCGATGGACGGTTTCAATGACCCCGGCAAGATCGTGCGCCTGGCCCACCGCATGGGCCACCGCGCCATCGCCATCACCGACCACGGCGTCTGCCAGGGCTACCCCGAAGCGATGCTGGCCGCCGACGCCATCCACAAGGACGACCCCGACTTCAAGCTCATCTACGGGTGCGAGGCGTACTTCGTCGACGATATGATCCCCGCGGTCTACGGCGGCGCGCAGATGCCGCTCGCGGGCAGCTTTGTCGTCTTTGACACCGAGACGACGGGCCTGGACCCCAACAACGACCGCCTGACCGAGATCGGCGCCGTCTTTGTGGAAAACGGCAAGATCAACGCGGACAAAAAGTTCTGCACCTTCGTTGACCCCGGTATGCCCATCCCGCCGCGCGTCGTCGAGCTTACCGGCATCAACGACGCCATGGTGGCCGGCGCTCCCACGCCGGAGGAAGCCATCCGCGCGTTCAAGGAATTTTGCGGGGACCACGTTCTCGTCGCGCACAACGCCCACAGCTTCGATATGCTGTTCATCCGCAGCGCGGGCGCGCGCGCCGGCGTCAGCTTTGACGAAAACACCTACATCGACACGCTGCCCATGGGCCAGGCGCTGTTCCCGGGGCTGCGCAACTATAAGCTCGATACCATCAACAAACACCTCGAGATCCCGCCCTTTAACCACCACCGCGCCGTCGACGACGCCATGGCGCTGGCCCGCATCTTTGAGGTCATGCTCACCGACCTGGCGGAAAAAGGCATCCACACCGTCGAGGACGTCAACACCGGTCTTGGCGGCAACAAAGAGGTGCTCAAGAAAAAATACTACCACCTCATCATCCTGGTGCAAAACCAGGTGGGGCTTAAAAACCTGTACCGCATCGTCAGCGCCGCGCACACGCAGTATTTTTTCAAAAAACCGCGCGTGCCGCGCAGCCTGCTCAACCAGTACCGCGAAGGGTTGCTGCTTTCGCCGGCGTGCGAGGCGGGGGAACTCTACCGCGCCATCGTCGCCGGCCAGCCCTACGAGCAGCTGCTGCGCATCGCCGACTACTACGACTACCTCGAAGTCCAGCCCCTGGGCAACAACGAGTTCATGGTGCGCGGCGGCCAGGTCGACTCCCTCGAGGCGATCAAAAACTTCAACCGCACCGTCATCCGGCTGGGCGAGGACCTGCACAAGCCCGTCGTCGCCACCGGCGACGCGCATTTCCAGGAGCCGGAAGACTGGATCTACCGCGCGGTGCTGCAGGCCGGCAACGGCTTTAAGGACGCCGACAACCAGGCGCCGCTGTACTACCACACGACGCAGGAAATGCTCGAGGACCTCAGCTACCTGCCCAAAGAGAAAGCCTACGAGCTCGCCGTCACCAACCCCAACAAGATCGCCGCCACCATCGACAACAACCTGCGCGCCATCCCCAAGGGCACCTACCCGCCCAGCATCCCCGGCGCCGAGCAGGAACTGCGCGACGATACCTGGAAACACGCTGCGCGCGACTACGGCACCCCGCTGCCCGACGTGCTGCAAAAGCGGCTGAAAAAAGAGCTCGATTCCATCTGCGGCCACGGCTACGCCGTTTTGTACGTCATCGCCGTGCGCTTGGTGGCCTACTCCAACGCCGGCGGCTACCAGGTCGGCAGCCGCGGCTCGGTCGGCTCCTCCGCCGTGGCGCACTTCTCCGGCATTTCGGAGGTCAACAGTATGCCGCCGCACTATCTGTGCCCCGAATGCAAGCACAGCGAGTGGATCGACGACGGCGTGCACATGGACGGCTTTGACCTGCCTGACAAAAACTGCCCGGTCTGCGGGCAGAAGATGATCGTCGAAGGGCACGACATCCCGTTTGAGACCTTCCTGGGCTTTTACGGCGACAAGGAACCCGATATCGACCTGAACTTCTCGGGCATGTACCAGTCCAACGTCCACCGCTATACCGAGGAACTCTTCGGCAAAGAGAACGTCTTTAAGGCGGGCACGGTCTCCGGCCTGCAGGACAAAACGGCCTACGGCTATGTCAAAAAATACCTCGAGGAACGCGGCCGCACCGTCAACCGTGCCGAGGAAAACCGCCTCGTCATCGGCTGTACCGGCGTCAAGCGCACGACGGGCCAGCACCCCGGCGGCATGGTCGTCGTGCCTGATACCTTTGACATCTACGACTTTTGCGCCATCCAGCACCCGGCCGACGACGTCAAGGGCGGCCTGCTGACCACCCACTTTGAATTTAAGTACCTGCACGATACGCTGCTCAAGCTCGACGAGCTCGGCCACGATGTGCCGACGTTCTACAAGTATTTTGAGGAATACTCCGGCATCCCCATCGACTCGGTGCCGATGAACGACGAAAAAGTCTACAGCCTGCTCACGAGCCCCGCAGCCCTCGGCGTCACGGAAGAACAGATCGGTTCCAAGACCGGCACCTTCGGCATCCCCGAGATGGGCACCAACTTTGTGCGCCAGATGCTGCTGGACGCCCAGCCCAAGAACTTCTCGGAGCTCATCCAGATCTCGGGGCTTTCCCACGGCACCGACGTGTGGACCAACAACGCCGACGAACTCATCCGCTCCGGCACCTGCACCATCGCCGAGGTCATCGGCTGCCGCGACAGCATCATGCTGTATCTTTTGCGCAAAGGGCTGGAACCCAAGATGGCGTTCGACATCATGGAGGCCGTGCGCAAAGGCAAAGTCGCCAAAGGCGGCTTCCAGCCCGGGTGGGAGGAAGCCATGCGCGAGCACGATGTGCCCGACTGGTACATCGAGTCCTGCCGCAAGATCAAGTATATGTTCCCCAAGGCGCATGCCGTGGCCTACCTGATGGCCGCCATCCGCTTGATGTGGTTCAAGGTCTACCACCCGGCGGTGTTCTACGCCGTCTACTTTACGGTGCGCGGCGCCGACATCGACTACGAAGCCGCCGTCGGCGGCGTGCGCGTCGCCAAAGAGCACCTGCGCGACAACGAGCGCATCCCCAAAGAGGAGCGCACCGCCAAGGACGACGACGCCCTTGTCAGCCTGCAGCTGGAAAACGAGATGCTGCAGCGCGGCGTGCAGTTTTTGCCCATTGAGCTGGGCAAGAGCCGCGCCAGCAAATACATCGTCGAGGACGGCAAGGTCCGCCTGCCGTTCACGGCGCTGCGCGGCCTGGGCGAGGCGGCGGCCGTCGCGCTGGAGGAAGCGACCCTGCACGGGCAGGCGTATATCTCGGTCGAAGAACTGCAGCAGGCCAGCGGCGTCGCAGCCTCGGTGTTTGAAAAGCTGCGCGCCGTCGGCGCGCTCGGCAGCCTGCCCGAGACCAGCCAGGTCGACCTGTTCAGCCTGATGTGATGCGCCAAACGGCAAAGAAATCGCAAAAAATGCTTGCACCATCGGCAGTTCTGTGGTATACTGTACCACGCATGAGAAGTTAAAGGAGTGCTGTTCAATGAACTGGTATGAGATCGTGCTCGGCGGCGTGCTGATCGCTGTTTCGCTGCTGATCATCGTTTTCACCCTTGCGCAGGAGCAGAAGGGCCGCGGTCTGTCTGCGGCGATCATGGGCGACAACGCCAACATGGCGGCCGGCCGTGAGCGCGGCAACGACGCCAAGCTCGTCAAATGGACCAAGGTGTTCGGCGTGATCTTCTTTGTGGTCACGCTGGTCGTCTGCGTGCTCAGCGCCCGCCTGTAAGCAAGGTACGCGCCTGTCACAAAACAAAAAGGGCCCGCCCAAGCGCACGGCAACCGTCAGCGCCCCGGCGGGCCGTTTTTTGTGGGAAAGTACGCGGGGATCGTCCCCGCAGGGAAGGGCCGCACCGGACGGTGCGGCGACGTCAATGAAGGAGTAACTATGACACCGTTGCAAAAAAGCATCCTCGCAGCCGTAAAGCGCCGCCCCATGACGCTGCGCGAGCTGCAAAACAACCTGCAGGTGGACAATTCCCGCCTGCGCACCACCGTCTCGGCCATGGTCGCCACCGGCGAACTTTCGCTGCGCAACGGCGCGTATGTGCCGGGCTTTGCCACCTACGAAAATCCGGCCGACCCCGCCACCATCCCCTGCACGCTGGTCAAGCTGGCGGCGCGCTTCGGCTTTGCCAGCCGCGACGACGGCCAGGGCGATATCTTCATCCCGGGGCGCGCGCTGCACGGCGCCATGCCGCAGGACAAGATCAGCGTCAAACTGTTCGACCACCCGCGGGTCGAGGGCTCGTCCGAGGGCGAAGTCGTAGAGGTCACGGTGCCCAACAACCGTTTTGCGGGCACGGTCTGCCTTTCGGACGACGGCCGCCTGGCCGTCGAACCGGACGGCTGCCGCGACGTCAAGTTCCTGCTGGCCAAGCAGGGCAGCGAGGGCGTCGAGCTGGGCGATAAAGTCGGCTTCCTCATCACCCACCGCGGCGAACGCCATGCCGGCCACCGCGCCGCCGTCACCGAGAAGTTCGGCTCCTCCGACCGCGCGTCGGAGTGCGCCAAGGCCATCCTCTACGGCCGCAACGTCCGGCAGGAGTTCCCGCCCGAGGTCCTGGCCGAAGCCCGGGCCTACGACGACGCCACGGTCGACGCGGCCGAGGCCGCCCGCCGCATGGATCTGCGCGCCATCCCCATCTTCACCATCGACTCGGCCGAGACCAAGGACATCGACGATGCCATCAGCCTGCAAAAGCTCGCCGACGGCGGGTACGAGCTCGGCGTCCACATCGCCGACGTCAGCCACTATGTGCGCCCCGGCAGCCAACTGGACGCCGAAGCGTTTGAGCGCGCCACCAGCATCTACTATGCCGACAAAGTCATCCCCATGCTGCCCACGCAGCTGTCCAACGGTATCTGCTCGCTCAACCCGCAGGCGGACCGTCTGGCGTTCTCCTGCCTGATGCGGCTGGACGCGCAGGGCAGCATCCACAGCTACCGCTTTGTCAAAACGCTCATCCGCAGCCGCGTCAAGGGCGTTTATAAAGAGATCAACGCCCTGCTGGACGGCACGGCAGGGGAGGACCTGAAGCAAAAATATACCGAGGTCCTGCCCCAGCTGCCCGTCATGGACGAGCTGTACCGCAAACGCCTCGACCTGCGCCGCAAGCGCGGCGCGATGGAGATCGAATCCGACGAGGCCAAGCTCGTCATCGACGAGACAGGCCGCTGTGTCGACATCGTCAAGCGCGGGCGCGGCACGTCGGAATGCATGATCGAGGAGTTCATGCTGCTGGCCAACCAGTGCGCGGCCAACGCCGGGCGCACCAACAAGGTGCCCTTTGTCTACCGCGTGCACGAGGCCCCCAGCGCCGAAAAGATGGAAAAACTCTCGGCCACGCTGCTGGCCTGCGGCCTCAACGCCAAGTTCAAGGAACCGATCCCCACGCAGCTGGAACTGGCCGCCCTGCTGGATGAAACGCGCGGCCAGCCTATCCAGACCCCGGTGCACACCGGTATCCTGCGCAGCATGCAAAAGGCGCGCTACGCGCCGCAGCCGCTGGGCCACTACGGCCTGGTGCTGGCCGACTACGCGCACTTTACCAGCCCCATCCGCCGGTACCCGGACCTGGCGATCCACCGCATCCTCAGCGATATGCTGCTGGGCGCGCCGCATGACCGGATCGCCAAAACCTACAACGAGTTCGCGCAGCGCGCCAGCGAGCAGTCCAGCAAAAAGGAAGTGGAGGCTGTCTCCATCGAGCGCGACGTTGAGGACCTCTACAAAGCCGAGTATATGCACGAGCACCTGGGCGAGGTATACACCGGCACCGTGGCCGGCATCACGCCGCGCGGCGTCTTTGTCGAGCTGGAAAACACCGTCGAAGGCTTTGTGCCGGCAGCGCAGCTGTGCAAGGGCGAGGCCCAGGTCGTGGACGGCGTCAGCATGCTGGACCCGCTGACGGGCCGCAGCTGGATGCTGGGAACCTCCATGAAGATCCGCGTCGCCGGTGCCGACGTGGCGCTGGGCCGCATCGACTTTGATTATATGGTCGAGTGACCGGCTTTTACCGCAATGCAGCACAGCCCCCGGGCAAACGCCCGGGGGCTGTTTCTGTTGGTGTGCAAAACTGTATACCATGTCCTTGCAACGCGATATGCCATGGTATGGCAACGTTTTTGGTCCGCGTACGCGGCTGCCTTGTTTGTAGGGGAGGCATAGATGCCTCTCGGCAGTGGGCCCCGCGCGGGGGTTGTGGAACCATTGCTTGTTCGCTTCATTCTGTGCGGCGGGGTCTTGCCGCCCGGCAGGGGTGAACGGCCGCGCGGGGTTCCGGTTCGTTGTCCGTTTCCCTTGCTCTGTAGGGCGGGCGTTCACGCCCGCCGCAACGTTAGGTGCGCAACGCGGAGCGCTCTTTTGCGTATCCCGTGAAGAGTTTCTGGCAAACAAAAAAGCACAACGCCCGTAAGCGTTGTGCCATGGCAGAAAGAGAGGGATTCGCCGAGCCGCGCCCTAAAAAAGCCCCGCAGGGGCTTTTTTGCCCGCCGGGACGTAAGACGGCGGGCACGGGCTGTTCGAATCCCTCTCTGCACATCCCGTGAAGTTTCTGGCAAACAAAAAAGCACAACGCCCGTAAGCGTTGTGCCATGGCGGAAAGAGAGGGATTCGAACCCTCGAGGGCTTTAGGGGCCCTACACGATTTCCAGTCGTGCGCCTTAGACCAGCTCAGCCATCTTTCCAAAGCAGCCGTCAGGCTGCAAGAGTCATTATAGCAATTCACACACGGCTTGTCAAGCCAAAACGCACAAAAAATCCGACATTTTGGCGGGTGAGGCTGCGGCCATGCCGCGCTTTCAAGGGTTGGTGTCGTGGGTCACAAAGCCGCCCAGCTCGTCGGTGGTGGCCAGGCCCTGGGCCAGGGCTTTGGCGCGCATGGCGGCGTAGAACTCGGCAAAGGTGGCCTGGGTGTACGGGGTCAGGAAAAACAGCCCGATGCCCAGCGTCAGCATACACAGCAGGTACCAGCCGATGAAGGAGAGCTCCAACACAAAAAGGCGGACCTTTTCACCGTACATCATCTGCTTGCTCAATTCCATGGCGCGGGTGGTCGTCAGGTAGGGGTTCTCGGCCAGCAGGTAGGGCACCATTGCGTAGCAGTACGTCCAGTAAATGCCGGGGATCAAAAGCAAAAGGTAGCCGACGCTGATCTTGAGCCCCGTCAAAAACTGGACCTTGACGACGTTGAGGTACGGCGTCCGGAACACGCTGAACAGCGTGCCGAACGGCGAGGGAGCCTGCCGGCTCTCCATAAAATAGCGGCAGCCGCCTACCCGCAGCGGCGAGGACAAAAACACGTTCCACAGGGCCCCCAGCACCAGCACGATAAACGCGGCGGAGAGCAAAGCCAGCACAAGCGGCGCGGCGAGCGCGGGCATATCGTAGAACTGCTCAGCCGTTTGTTCCGGGGAACTGCTTAGGTTGTTGAGGTTATAGTTCAGGTTGATGCCGCTGGCCCCGCCGCCCAGCAGGCTCAGCACCAGCGTGACCCAGAACGAGCGCCAATACCGCCCCTGCAGGGCCTGGCGGGCGTTCGCTTTTAACATGCCGCATGTCCACATGATGATTTACCTCCTACAGGTTTCTTACCTCCATTATAACAAATTATGCGCCGAAAGCAAGCGCCTGCGTGCGCGGACGGCGTAAAAACGATGGAGCGTGCTTTTGCAGGGCGGCGCGAAGAAACCCAACAATTTTTTGAAAAAATCCAAAAAAGTGCTTGACATTTTGCCCTGTGCTGGCTATAATAATACACGTCGCCCGGGTTACCGGCCGGCCAACAGAATATGCGGATGTGGCGGAACTGGCAGACGCGCTAGATTCAGGTTCTAGTTCCCTTAAAAGAGTGTGGGTTCAAATCCCTTCATCCGCACCAAAACCCCGAGCCATTGCGGCCCGGGGTTTTCTTTATGCGCTGCAAACCGGCACAAAGCCCGGGCGGGGCCAAAGGCCCCGCCCGGAAACTGTTTTTATGGCAGATGTCAAACCGCTTTAAAACCCACGCTCTGCACAAAGCGCAGGAAGGCGGCCTGCCCGGCGGCGTCCTGTTTAAAGACGCCGGCGTCCTCCAGCACGTGGCTGAACACGATGCCGATCTCGCGCTTGACGACGCTGTTGGCCTCCTGCGGCGTCATGGCGGTGCCGTACTGGGCGATCAGCTGGTCGATCCAGTCGGCGTGCACAGCCAGCGGCGAGCCTTCCTCGCGGCTGGTGTTGGGGCGCTGCCCGGCCAGGATCTCGGCGATCTGCGCGCCCTGGTCTTTTAAGCGCGCCGGCAAGATCGCCAGGCCCATGACCTCGATCAGGCCGATGTTTTCCTTCTTGATGTTGTGGTACTCTTTGTGCGGGTGGAAGATGCCGTCGGGGTATTCCTCGCTGGTGCGGTTGTTGCGCAGCGCCAGGTCCAGGATGTAACCGTCCTTCTCGTCATAATGCAAGATCGGCGTCACGGTGTTGTGCGGCGTCTCGCCGGTGTGGGCGATGATGCCGACGCTCTCGTCGCTGTACTTGCGCCAGGCCGTCAGGATGTTGTTGGCCACGATCTGCATCTGCTGGCTGCTGCGGCCCACCAGCCGCACGGTGGACACCGGCCAGTTCAGGATGCCGGCTTTGACGCCGGGGTAGCGCACGTCGGCCAGCGGCGTGGCGACGGCGGCTTTCTGCATGGGGAAGACATACCGCCCGCCCTGGAAATGGCTGTGGCTCAAAATGCTGCCACCCACAATGGGCAGGTCTGCGTTGGAACCGCAGGTATAATGCGGGAACTGCGCCACAAAGTCAAAGATCTCGGCCAGCGTCTGGCGGTCCATCTCCATCGGCTTGTGGGTCTCGTGCAGCATGATGCAGTGCTCATGGAAATAGGCGTAGGGGCTGTACTGCAGGTAGAACTGCTGCCCGGCCAGCGTGATGGGCACGATGCGGTGGGTCTGCCGCGCGGGGAAGTTGACGCGCCCCGCGTAGCCGATATTCTCTTTGCACAGCATGCACGCCGGGTAGCCGGACTTGGGCTGCATGCGTTCCAGCGCAATGGTCTTGGGGTCTTTTTCCGGCTTGGTCAGGTTGATGGTGATCTCCAGCTCGCCGTAGGGCGTGGCGGCGTTCCACTGGATGTTCTTGGCGATCTGCGCCGTGCGGATGTAGTTGGTCACGACGCACAGGTCATAGAACCAGTCGGTCGCGGCCTCGGGGCCCTTTTTCTCGTACAGCTTTTTGAACTTTTTGCAGACCTCGCTCTCGCGCGGCATCAGCGCGCCCATCAGGCGGGTCTCAAAATTGATGCGGAACTGCGGCACCGCGCCGTCCAGAAGGTCTTTCTGGGCAGCCAGCTCCACCATCTCGTCCAGCAGCGCCGCAGGGATGGCAAACTCCTCTTTGGGGACTTTTTCCTCGCTGGGGGCGCTCAGGGCCAGCAGGTCCAGCAGCGTGTTGCGCGCCACAATGACGTCCAGGTCCTTGATGAGCTTGTGCTTGCGGCCGAAGCGCAGCAGGCGCTCCACGTCCAGGGCCAGGCGGGCATCGCGCTGTTCCGGGGTCAAAGCCGTGCAGTCGAATTCACTTTTTGCCATAATGATCCTCCTGTAGCGATATTTTTTTGGTCGTATTGTACTAAGCATACCGCAGGTTCCCTTGGTTTGCCATGGCGCAGCGTGCCATGGTTTTGCAGTTTTCATGCACGATGGGGCTATTCCAGGTATTCGCTGCTGACCCAGCCCACCGGCGGCCAGCCGTCCGGCAGGATCACCAGCACCCAACCCTCCACCGTGCTGCTGCGGCCCAGCACCGTGACGGCGGTGCCGGGGGCAAGGTCGCTGACCTTGTCATAGCCGGTGCCCGGCCCGGAACGGACGTTCAGTGTGCCCTCCGATGTGGTGGTGCGGGTGGCGCCCACCTCGTCCCACACATCGGGGTAGGCGTATTCGATGGGCACCCGGGATGCTTCATGGGGCAGGGCGGGGGCGTCGGGGATCGTAGGCGGGACTGCATCGGGCAGACGGAAGCTGTGCCAGCCATCTTCCAGCCGGAGCCAGCCGGTCTGCCCGTCCCACACAAGGCCGGCGTAGGTGCAGGGGACCCGCTCTTGCCCGGTGCTGTCCAGCAGGCCGAATTTCCCGTCCCGGCAGACGGCGGCAAAGCCGTTCAAAAGGGGACTGGACGTGGACGGCTCCTGGCCGGAGGATTGGGTGGCGTAACCGTAGGTGCCTTCATAGCAGGGGGCGGTCACCTCGTGGCCGGTGCGGTCCAGGTAGCACCAGCGCCCGTCCCGTTGGGCAACAGCCAGGGCTTCATGGCCAAAAGGCAGGGCTGTTTGGTAGCTTTGGTCGTTCAGCGGGGTGCCGTCCGGCAGGCGGTAGCGGTAGGGGGTGTCGTTGCCTTCGGGCAAAAGGATGCCCTCCTCGCCTTCGCTCAGAACGGCGTCCCGGGCGGGGAACAGGCCATCGTAGTCCGCCGCCAGGGCCGGGGCAATGTGGGTGGGGGTGCTGGGACCGGTGCTGCCGCTGTAGTCACACAGGCGCTGCAGGTCGGTCAGCCAGTAAAACTCCTGGTAGTACCCGCCGTGGCCGTCGCACAAGTGCCCGCCGCCCAAGCTGCGCAGCTGTGCATCCAGTTCACGGTCGCTGTCGGGGGCTGGCTCGCTGCGTTCCACGTGCCAGGCGGGGTCGTCGTCTGTTCCTAAAAAGCATCCGTTTACGGGGCTGTCGTAGACGCAGGGCAGCAGTTCCTGGCCGTCGTTGCGCAGCAGCCCCCAATGTTCACCCTGGCGCATGGTGTAATATCCCTGCATCGGGCTCTGGTCCGAAAAGATCGCAATGGGGCGTATTTCCTCATAGTCCAGCACGTCACCGCCAGTGGGTTCCAGCCCCGCGGGCAGCGCGGCAGCCTGCTCCGGCGTGGCGGTCCCGGGGCTCTCGACGGCGGTGCTCTCCGGCGTCGCGGCGGCGGGGGACTCCGTGCTGGTGGACGGGCCGGCTGCCGGGGCGCAGGCGCAGAGCAGCAGGGCCAAGGCAAGGGACGAGACGGCGCGTTTCATGGCGGCGCCCTCCTTTCAGACGGGAAAACTGTACAAAAAAATCTTGTTTTCTTGCCTCTATTGTCGCATGTTGACGGTCCATTGTCAACAAAAATCCCCCGCCGGGAAAGCCCCGGCAGGGGAGAAAAAGCGGTTATTTTTTCAGGTCGCTGAACAGGTCTTTGCGGTAGACGCCGTCGGCGATCAGCTTGGCAAAACTGTCAATGACGACCTGCTTGTCCTCGGCGTAGGTCACACCGAACCAGCGGTCGTGGGTGGGCAGCACCTTGACGCTGACCTTGCCGGCGTGCAGCAGCTCGTCGATATAGATGGGCAGCAGGTACTCGGCTTTCAGCGGGTTGGCGGGGGCAGCTTTCTCAAAAAATTCCACAAAGCCGTCCTGCAGCAGGTCGACGAAGGCGGGCGTCAGGCCCCACATGTTCATCGAGACCAGGCTGTCCAGGTCGATGGGCTTGCCGCCGGCCGCCGCGCCGTCGGCGGTCTTTTCGATGCCGCTGGTCTCCAGCACGCCGGTCAGGTAGTGCTCGGCGTTCATCTGGCAGATGCCGCGGGTCACGGCGCCGTTGTCGCTCAGGGTGTTTTTCAGCACAAAACCGGCCATGCACAGGCGGCCCGGCTGTGCGGGGTCATACCCCTGCAAAAAGTCGTGCAGCCGCACAAAGGCTTCCTTGCCGTAGTAGTCGTCGGCGTTGATGACGGCAAACGGCTCCTGCAAAATGCCCTGGCAGGCCAGCACGGCCTGGCCGGTGCCCCAGGGCTTGGTGCGCCCCTCGGGCACGGCGTACCCGGCAGGCACGTCCTCCAGCGCCTGGAACGCATAGGCGGTCTCGACGCCCAGCTCCCGGCAGACGGCCTCGATGCGGTCGCCGATGGCCTCTTTGAAAGCCTGTTCGATGTCGCGGCGGATGATAAAGACGATCTTGTCGAACCCGGCTTCGATCGCGTCATGGATGGAATAATCCATGATGATCTCGCCGCTGGGGCCGACGGCGGCCAGCTGCTTGATGCCGCCGCCAAAGCGCGAGCCGATGCCGGCCGCCATAATGACCAATGCTGTTTTCATAGGGACCTCCTGTTTATATTGCGCCGGTGCGGCAGTGCACCGGACCAAGGTCGGGGCGGGGGCGTTACAGGGTGTAGCCCAGCGCGGCCAGCAGCTTCAGCGAGATCGGCATCAGAAAAACTGATTGCAGCAGCAAAAGCGCGGCAAAGTACAGCAGGGCCGCAGCCAGGCTGGTGCCGCCGCTGCGCCCCAGCGCCTCGGTGCGGCCGGGCTCCTCGGGGCAGCGCGCGCAGATCTCCTCGATGCGGGCCTTGGCGTGCTTCTCGTACAGCGAAACGGCGAACAGCGCCAGCAGAACATGCATGACCCAGTTGGCGATATCGCACACCGTCGTCACGGCCGGCAGCCAACCCACCGGCATGGCGCCAAAGAAATCGGCGTCGTAGTAGACGGCGGTGCTCATCAGGTCCGGCACAAAAAACACCAGCGAAAGCACTGCCGTCAGCAGGCCGTACTTCCACATTTTGCGGTACAGCAGGTAGGCCGGGCCCAGGAACAGCGCCGAAAACGAGAACGTCACGCGGCGTCGGGTCTCCTGCATGCGGAAAAACTGCATCAGGTAGTACATCGGCGAACGCCCGACGAACGCTGCCCAGTGCTTGGCCTTGACGCCGTCGATGGCATCCTCGGGGCCGATCTCACGCCGGTAGATGTCGCCGTCCGGCCCCGCGCTGTAGGCTTCGATGTGCGGCCCGGGCTGCTGGCCATGCGCGTTGTTCGGCTGGCGGGCATAGACCGGCCCGGCGGGCTGCTGGGCTTCCTCGTCACGGCGGGGCAGCGGCACGCCGCAGTGGCTGCAGCGCGCGGCGCCCGGCTCGTTGTGGGTGCCGCAGTTGGGGCAGATCGCATCGTGGGCCGCCGCCTCGGCCTCGGGGCCGAACTCCGGCACCCATTCAAAGCCGGCGGCGTGCTCGCTCTGGTGCAGGCAGGCGCCGACCTTCTGCCAGCAGGCCCGGTGGTAGGGGGTGCCGCAGTCGGGGCAGACGACGATGTCGTCATCGTCGGTAAACGCCTGTTCGCAGACAGGGCAGTGGTTTCCAGTATAACGTGCCATGTGTAAAAGTTCCTCCCGGTACCACGCGGTTCCATAAGAAAACAAAGCCGTAAAACTCTACCTGCAAGGCGGCATCTGCTGCGTTATCGGGTTTTGCATTCCACCAAGGAGTGCCGGGGTGGCGCAGCCACGCAAGCCCCGGTGGGGCTTGCGACCGGCCAAACCGGTCTGCGCTCTGCGCAGATGCCGCCCATCGTTTTGGGGTGGCAAGGTTGCAACCCTCTGCCTTGCATCTGCCGTCTTGCAGCGGTTTTACGGCGCTTCGCGGTTTTTGCAAAACCTTTGTTTTCTTATGTCACTCGCGCTTAACATAGGGGTATTATACCGCATTGGGCCGGTAAATGCAAAGAATTTTCTATGAAGTTTGCGCCGCGCCGCCCCGCGGGGCTCTTTACAAACCGGGCGGCGATAGGGTATACTACTATTATGTGAAATTATGCCAACGTAAGAGGGAACGATATGATCACCATTGACGAACTGAAAGCAAAACTGAACGGGATGAAAACTTCCGTCGACGACCTGCGCGACGCGCTGTCCATCGAAGCCAGCGAAAAGCGCCTGGCTGAGCTGGAACACCAGATGACGCTGCCCGGCTTTTATGACGACCAGGAAAAAAGCCAGAAGGTCATCGGCGAGATGGGCGAAGTGAAAAACAAGCTCGAGCGTTTTGGCAAACTCTCGACCCAGTATGAGGAAGCCGAGACGCTGCTGCTGATGATCGAGGAAGAAAACGACCCCGCGCTGACCAGCGAGGGCGAGCAGGCCGTCGCCGACGTCGAGAAAGCCATCGACGAGCTGCAGCTGATGACGATGCTCAACGGCGAGTATGACCACAACAACGCCATTTTGACCTTCCATGCCGGCACCGGCGGCACCGAGGCGCAGGACTGGGCCGAGATGCTCTACCGCATGTACACCCGCTGGGCCGAAGCCCACGGCTACAACGTCGAGGTGCTGGACGTGCTGGACGGCGACGAAGCCGGCATCAAGTCGGCCTCGATGATGGTCAAGGGGCCCAACGCCTACGGCATGCTCAAGAGCGAGCACGGCGTGCACCGCCTGGTGCGCATCAGCCCGTTTGACGCCAATGCCCGCCGCCAGACCAGCTTCGCCAGCCTGGAAGTCATGCCCGAGCTGGACAACAACATCCAGATCGAGATCAACCCCGCCGACATCGAGATGCAGGTCTACCGCTCCTCGGGCGCGGGCGGCCAGCACATCAACAAGACCTCGTCGGCTGTGCGCCTGATCCACAAGCCCACCGGCATCGTCACCTCCTGCCAGACGCAGCGCAGCCAGCTGCAAAACCGCGAGTACGCGCTGGAAATGATGAAAGCCAAGCTCTACCAGATCGCGCTGCAGCAGCACAAAGACAAGATCGACGACATCAAGGGCGTCCAGAACGAGATCGCCTGGGGCCACCAGATCCGCAGCTACGTCTTCATGCCCTACACCCTTGTCAAGGACCACCGCACCAACTTTGAGAGCGGCAACGTGCAGGCCGTCATGGACGGCGACCTGGACGGCTTTATCTACGCCTACCTCAAAGCCAGCTCCCGCGGCGAACTGCAGGAAGTGTAAGCGGCAGCCCGCAGCCATACACAGTCACGCACACCGCGCCCCGGCGCGGCGTGCGTTTTTTGTACCCCGGCGGTATATTTGTTCATATTCGTCTGCTATACTTCCCGTATCGCAACGAAAGGAGCGCGCACTATGGCTACCTTTACAGGGCTTTCGCCTGCCGAGGTCGAACAGCGCCGCCAGCAGGGCAAAGTCAACCGCCCGCCCAAGTCCTCGACCAAGACGGTGGGGCAGATCGTGCGGGACAACCTGTGCACCTACTTTAACGGCGTCTTCGTCGTCCTGGCGCTCATGCTGGCCTCGGTGGGGTCGTGGCTCAACATGGGCTTCCTCGGCGTCGTTTTCTGCAACACGGTCATCGGCATCGCGCAGCAGCTGCGCGCCAAAAAGACCATCGACGCGCTGACGCTGGTCGCGGCCCGCAAAGTGCGCTGCCTGCGCGGCGGCGCCTGGGGCGCGTGCTTCTCGGAAGAGCTCGTGCAGGACGACGTCGTGGAGTTTGCCGCCGGCGACCAGATCGTGGCCGACGGCGTCGTGCTGGAAGGCAGCGCCCAGGTCAATGAGTCCCTCATCACCGGCGAGGCGCGCGCCGTGCCCAAGGCCCCGGGCGGGGCGCTGCGCTCGGGCAGTTTTGTCATCGCCGGGCGCTGCACAGCCCGCCTGACCCATGTGGGCGACGAAAGCTATGCCAGCCGCCTGACCGCTGAGGCGCAGGCCGACGGGCACAAGGTCGCCAAGGGCGAGATGATGCGCTCGCTCGACAAGCTCATCAAGGCCATCGGCCTGGGGCTGATCCCGGTCGGGGTGGCGCTGTTCGTCAAACACCGCTGGGCGCTGGTGCTGGACACCCGTTCCTCGGTGGAAAGCACGGTGGCGGCGCTCGTCGGCATGATCCCCGAAGGGCTCTACCTGCTCACCAGCGTCGCGCTGGCCGTCGGCATGATCCGCCTGGCGCAGCGCCGCGTCCTGGCGCAGGATATGAACTGTATCGAGACGCTGGCCCGCGTCGACGTGCTCTGCGTCGACAAGACCGGCACCATCACCGAGAGCGCGATGGCCGCCGACGAACCGGTGCCGCTGCAACAGGGCGCGCCGCTGGCTGAGATTTTGCGCAGCTTTTACGCCCCCGAACGGCCCGAGAACGACACCGCCCGCGCGCTGGCCGCGCGTTTTGGGCAGGGCGCGGGGGCATGGCCGGTCACGGCGCAGATCCCCTTTAACACGGCCTACAAATACAGCGCCAAGACCTTTGGCGCGCAGGGCAGCTATGTCGTCGGCGCGCCCGACGTGCTGGCCGGGGCGCGCAAGGCCGAGTTCCAGGCCCGGCTGGACCCGCTGCTGGCCGAGGGCCGCCGCGTGCTGCTGCTGGCAAAGTATGACGGCGCGCTGCCCGACCCGCCGCAGCCGCTGGACCCGGCGCGGCTGACCTTTCTGGCGCTGCTGCCGCTGCAAAACCGCATCCGCGCCACCGCGCCCGAAACTTTCGCCTACTTTGCCGGGCAGGGGGTGACGGTCAAGGTCATCTCGGGCGACGACCCGCGCGCCGTCAGCCATGTGGCGGCGCAGGCCGGCATCGCCGGGGCGGACCGCTGGGCCGACGCCGCCGCGCTGCAAAGCGATGCAGAGCTGGCGCAGGCCGCGCAGCGCTGCGCGGTGTTTGGGCGCGTCACGCCGGAGCAAAAGCGCAAACTCATCCATGTGTTGCAGCAGCAGGGGCACACGGTGGCCATGACCGGCGACGGCGTCAACGACGTGCTGGCCCTCAAGGACGCCGACTGCGGCATCGCCATGGCGTCCGGCGCGCAGGCGGCCAGCCAGGTCGCGCAGCTGGTGCTGCTGGATTCCGACTTTGCCGCATTGCCCGCCGTCGTAGACGAAGGCCGCCGCGTCATCAACAACATCCAGCGCTCGGCCTCGCTGTTTCTGGTCAAAAATATCTTTTCGCTGCTGCTCAGCCTGGTATCGCTCTGCCTGCCGCTGGCGTACCCGTTCCAGCCGCTGCAGCTTTCGCTGCTGTCGGCCGTCACCATCGGGCTGCCGTCCTTTGTGCTGGCGCTGGAACCCAACTACGAGCTGGTACGCGGCAAGTTTTTGCACAACGTCCTGCATGCGGCGCTGCCCGGCGGCCTGACGGATTTCCTGCTGGTATTCTGCGCGCAGGGGTTTGCCTATGCGTTCGGGCTTTCGTCCGACGCGCTGGCCACCGTCAGCACGCTGCTGGTGCTGGAGACCGGCCTCATCGTGCTGTTTGGCGTATGCCGCCCGTTCACGCCGCTGCGCTGGACGCTGTGGGGCTGCTGCACGGTGCTGGGCCTGGGCGGCGCGGTCGCGCTGGCCCCGCTGCTGGGGCTGATCCCGCTGGACCTCGGCGGCGCGCTGGTGCTCATCGTGCTGGCGGCGCTGTCCATGCCGGTGCTGCGCTTCCTCACCCGCCTGGTGGACGCCCTCTGGCAGGAGGGGCGCCGCCTGCGCGACGCCCGCCGCCAAAAAACGGTGTGAACCTGCCCACTATAGGAAAACGGCCCGCTGCGGAACATACCGCAGCGGGCCGTTTGTGTGCAGCGTTTTACGCGGCCGCGTCTTCGCGCCGGAACATCAGGCACAGGCTGACGCACAGCATCGCGCAGGAAAGCCAGATCGCCCGCAGCCCCAGCCGCGCCGTGCAGCAGGCGCCCAGCCCGGCGCCCAGCGCAAACAGCAAAATCACCGCAAAGTAATGCCCGGCCTTGCGCAGCACAGCGCCGTCGCGCAGCCGTGCGCCGGTCACCAGCGCCTCGATGCCGCTGCGCAGGTTGCCGATGCACATCGTGCTGGCAAACGGGTACCCGTGCACTTTGCGGAACGCCTGCACCTGCATGGCGCACGCAAACGATACCAGCGCGTTGGCGGCCAGGTCGCAGCTGCCGGGCAGAAAGCCGACGGCGAACAGCAGCGCGATCTCAGCCAGCAGCACGCGCTGCCGCCAGTGCAGCCGCCCGCGCTGGCCATACACGCGGATCAGTTCGGCCGCCGCCACGCCGGCCGCAAAGGCCGATACCGGCGCCAGGTAATGCAGCAGGCGCGCCCAGTCGGCTGCGAACAGCGCCTGGCCCATAAACACGATGTTGCCGGTCTGCGCGTTGGCGAACACGCCGCCGCGCCCCAGGTAGGTGTAGGCGTCCTGCAGCCCGCCGGACACCGACAGAAACAGCACCGTGCGGAACGCCTCGGACATCTGGCGCGCCGGGGCGGTGGCGGGTCCTTCCATAACGATCCCCCTCTAAAGGTCAAAAAACGTCAAAATTCCGTGCTGTGCTCGGCCGCGCGCAGATCGCCGCGTTCCAGCTCCGCCAGCAGTTCGTCCTGCCCTGCGTGCAGCAGCAGCTTTTGGCTGTACTGCTCAAAGCGCTCGCACTCGTTGTCGGCCAAAAACGGGGCCGAGTCCGGCCCCAGCGCCAGCTCGTTCAAAAATACGACCATCTCCTGCCCGTCGGGGAAGGCGCGCTCCATAAAATCAAACGCGGCTTCCAGTGCGTCGGCGGCCGCGGCCACAGCGTCCTCGCGCAGGCGCACCTGCCGGTTGAACGCCGCGCGCACGGCGTCAAAGGCGGCGTCGGCGTCCAGGTCCGTCCCCAGTTCGGCGGCCCAGGCGTCCAGCAGTGCGGCGGCGCGGGCGCGGGTGGCCAGCTCGGCGGCCGGCAGCGTGCCGGCGGCTTTGGCGGCGTCCAGGCGGGCGCGGTAGGCGGTGGTCTGCCCGGCAAACAGGGCGGCGGGGGTCTCTTCGCCGGCGCTGTCATTCAGCGCGCGCTTGTAGCTGCGCAGCTGCTGGTAGCAGGCGTCGGTCACGTCGTCGGCGCGGCGGGCGGCGGCAAACCGGGTGTTCAGCCCCGCCAGCAGCAGGCTGACCAGGCTGATGCGCTCGTCAAAGTTGGCGTTCAGCGCGCGCTCCAGCACGGCGTCAAACGGCTTGCCCTGCAAAATATCCTCCACGCCGTAATCCTGGCGGTATTTGCGGTACAGCGCCCAGTAAGCGGCAAAATCGCGCGCGACTTCCGGGTGGCGCAGGTACTGGGCAACAACGCCCTCGTCCACCGGCAGGCCCAGGCGCACGGCCGCCTGCAAAAAGGCGGAAAGGTCCTCCCACCCGCGGGCGGTGACGAACTGCGGGCCGTCGACGTCGTTTTCGATCTTGTAAAAATGCTGCGGGCGCAGTTCCAGGTAGGCGGTCACGGCCGGGTGCAGGCGCTGGGCGCGGGCGTACCGCTGCCATACGCTGAGCTTGGGTTCAATGTCGATGCGCCGCACGCGGTCCAGCGTGACAAGGTCAAACTCCCGCACGCTCTTGTTGTATTCCGGCGGGTTGCCGGCCGCCACGATGACCCACCCTGCGGGCACGGCCTGGTTGCCGAAGGTCTTGCACTGCAAAAATTGCAGCATCGTGGGGGTCAGCGTCTCGCTGACGCAGTTGATCTCGTCAATGAACAGGATGCCGTTGGGTTTGCCGGTGCGCTCCATGGCGGCGTAGACGCTGGCGATGATCTCGCTCATCGTGTACTCGGTCACGCTGCGGGTCTTGCCGCCGAAATTCCGCTCGCGGATAAACGGCAGGCCCACGGCGCTCTGCCGCGTGTGGTGGGTGATGGTGTAGGCCACCAGCGCGACGCCGCATTCCTCGGCGATCTGCGCCATGATCTGCGTTTTGCCGATGCCCGGCGGGCCCATCAGCAAAATGGGCCGCTGCCGCACCGGCGGGATCAGCGGGCTGCCGGTATCGTCGCAGGCTAAGTAAGCCCGCACCGTCTGTTTGATCTCCTCTTTGGCACGTTGGATGTCCATGCGCTATCTTCCTTTCGGGTCGGCGGTAAATTCCTCGGGCTGCAAAACCAGGCGCATCGCCCAGGGCGGCACCTCGGGCGGCGGGGCGCCGTTTTCCAAAAACAAAAATGCAACGTCAAACGGCGGGCGGCGGGCCGGGTAGACGCCTTTGCCGTCGGTAAAGTACAGCACGCCCTGCACGTCGCGCAAGGGGCCTTCGGCGCGCAAAGCCTCAACGCGCGCCAGCGCCGGGCGAAAATCCGTCCCGCCGCCGCCCGCCAGGGTAAAGTGCTCGGCGTAGCGGTCCAGCGCGTCCAGGTCGTTCAGCCAGGTCTCGTCGCGCACAGCGTTGTCGGCCTGCATCACCAAAATGCGGCACTGGCGGAAAAAGCTGTCCTGGCTTTTTAACAGCGTGAACGTCTCGCGCAAAAAGGCGCGCACCAGCTCGCCGGCCGTCGATTCGCTGGTGTCCAGAACGATGACGAAATCGCGGACCTTCTTGCTCTCGCGGCTTTCCAGCGGTTCGATCAACGGCAGGTTGCCGTAGGTGCGCAGGCCGTAGGTGTAGTAGCCCAGGTCAAATTCGTCGGGGTCCAGGCGCGGTTCCTCGCGCCAGACGGCGAACCGCCGCAAAAAGTCGCGGTAGCTGCGGCGGCTGCGGCTGGCCTGCACCTGCGCCTGCAGCGCCTGCGCGCCGTCGCTTTCGCCGGCCTGACGGCCGGTCTCCTCCATGCGCAGCTGGGTCTGGCGGCCCAGCTGTTCCCATTGGCGGCCGCGCAGCTGGGCGGCCGGGGCGTCGGGGTCGGCGGGCCACAGGCGGTGGCTGTCGCAGAAAAACTCGGCCTGGTACCGCTGCCGTGCAGCGGCGTCCAGCCCCTGCAGCCAGCGGTAGATCGGCCCGGCCCCCGGCAGCGGGCAGGCCGCTTTCACCTGGGCGTACACCTGCTGGCGCAGCCAGCCCACCGGCCGTTCTATGGCCGGGGTGCGCAGCGCGTCCAGTGCGTTTTCCACGGCGATGTCACACGCCAGGTCCCACAGCGCGGCGTCGCGCCCGCCGCGCAGCCACAGATGGCGCAGCAGGCAGTGCAGCACGCTGTGCAGGCAGGCGCGCGGCAGGTACCGGCGGTTTTTGCGGTAGATGCCCAGCACCCACCCCGGCGGGTAGTACAGCGCCGCGCCGTCGGTGGCCAGCGCCGTCTGGGCGCTGCGCAGCGGGGCAGGGGGCAGCGCGCCCAGCGCTGCGCTCAGGTAGCGCTGGTCCAGGTACAGTTCGGTGCGCGTCTGTTCCATCACGCGGCGCGCCATCGTCTGTTCCCATTCTGTCTGGGTCAAGGTGTGCGGCATGGGGCTGCCTCCCTCACAGGTCGTCAAAAGTATAGCGCTTGGGCGCGCGCTTGGGGCGCGCCAGCAGCAGCGCGGCGCCCTCGCTCCATCCGGCGCGGGCGCAGGCGGCGGCTGCGTCGCGCAGCGGCAGCCCCAGCCCGGCCAGCAGGCGCAGCGCGGCTTCATCGCGCCCGGCAATGGCCAGGGCAAAGGCGTCGCCGGGGTGCGCCGCAAGGTAGGCCGTATACGCGGCGCGGGCAGCTTTACCCAACGCAAAGGGGGCCAGCAGCCGGCCCAGCGCCATGCGGCACAGCGCGGCGGGGCTTTCGCCCACGCAGGCCTGCGCAAAGGTCGCGTCGTAGGCGGCGTAGTCCACCGCGCCGCCGGCAAAGCACTGGCGCATGCGGTAGCCCTCGCCCTCGATGGTGCGGTTAAAGATATGGGCGGGGGCGTTCTCGTCCAGCAGTTCGGCGTATTCGGGGTAAAACAGCCTGGTCCCCGGCGCACCCAGAAACACCACGGTCAGATCGGCGTTTACCGCGCCCAGCAGCTTTTTCAGGCCGGTCGGCGCGCCGGGCGCGGCGCGCAGCGCAACGGTGCGCAGCGCGCGGCAGTTGGTAAACAGGTCGCTGCCAAAACCGTCCAGCGCGGCGCCCAGTTCCAGGCTGCGCAGGCGGCGGCAGTTGTAAAAGGCGGCGCTGTGCAGCACGCGCAGCGTGTCGGGCAAAACGGCCTGCTCCAAAAAATCGCCGGCGATCTCGTGCGTGTCCTGCGCGCCAGGCGGCCACAGCGCGCCGCTTTCCGCAGCACGCGCAGCAAAACAGTAGGGCCCAAGTTCCACCACCGGCCGGCCGTCTACGGTGCCGGGCACGGCAGGGCAGGGGGTATCGCCCAGCACGCGCACCACGCGCGCGCCGCCGGCGCAGGGCTGCCACAGAACTGCCAAAAAAACGCCCCCCTCACAACATTGCAACAACGATCGGCAAAGCGGCGCAGGCTGTTTTTGCAAAACCTGTATTTTTTATGCCGCGGCCGCTTTACAACACCGCCATTATAGCATAAAATGGGTGGGCACGGAATATGCAAAGAGGGGAGAATTTCATCCACGCCATGCGCACTGTCAAACAAACCGATATCCTGACCGGCAGCATCCCCCGCCAGCTGCTGGTATTTTTCTTGCCCATCTGGTTCGGCACGCTGTTCCAGCAGCTGTACAACACGGCCGATACCCTCATCGTCGGCAACTTTGTGGGTACCAACGCGCTGGCCGCCGTCGGCGCCACCGGTGCGTTCGTCAACCTGCTGGTGGGGCTGTTCGTCGGCCTGTGCAGCGGCGCGGGCGTCGTGGTGGCGCAAAGCTACGGCGCGCGGGACCTGGAAGCCGTCGACCGCCAGGTACACACCTCGCTGGTGTTCGGTGTCGTCATCGGCGCGGTGCTCACCGTCGCCGGGCTGCTGACGACGGGCCCGGTGCTGCGCCTGATGGGCACGCCGGCCGAGATCACGGCCGACGCGGCGCTGTACCTGCGCATCTACTTTTTGGGCATGATCCCGCAGATCTTGTACAACATGGGCACCAACATCCTGCGCGCGGCGGGCGACTCCAAACGGCCGCTGTACTTCCTCATCGTGGCCTCGCTCGTCAACATCGTGCTGGATACCGTCTTCATCGCGGTGTTCGGCTGGGGCGTGGCGGGGGCGGCCATCGCCACCGTCATCAGCCAGGTGGCCAGCGCCGTGCTCACGCTGCGCTGCCTGGCCGGGTCGCAGGGCATGCCGTGGCACCTCTCGGCAGACAAACTGACGCTGCACGGCCCCACGCTGGTGGCAGTGTGCGCCATCGGCATCCCGGCAGCGGCGCAAAGCGCGCTGTACAACGTCAGCAACATGGTCATCCAAAGCAGCATGAACAGCTTTGGCACCGACGTCATCGCGGCCTGGGGCGTCTACGGCAAGATCGACTTTATCTTCTGGATGACCATCAACTCGCTGGGCATCGCCATCACGACGTTTGCCGGGCAGAACTTCGGCGCGCAGCAGTATGACCGCGTGCGCCGCGGCACCCGCGTCTGCCTGGCCATGGCGGCCGGCGTCACGGCGGCGATCAGCGTCGTGTTCTTTTTTGCCGCCGAGTTTTTGTTCCGCATCTTCAGCCAGGACGCCGCGGTCATCGAAGCCGGCGTGCAGATGATGCATGTGCTGGTGCCGGTCTACATCACCTACGTCTGTATCGAGATCCTCTCCGGCACGCTGCGCGGCTGCGGCGACGTGCGCATCCCCACGCTCATCACGGTGTTCGGCGTCTGCGGGCTGCGCATCGTCTGGCTGCTGGCGGTGGTGCCGGTGTGGCATACCGTCGCCATGGTCGAGCTCAGCTACCCCATCACCTGGGCGCTGGCTTCGCTGCTGTTCCTCGTCTACTACCAAAAAGGCGGCTGGCTGCAGCGGTGCATCGCAGCACACAAAACGGCCCAGACCGTATAAACACTTACAAACAAAACCTGCCCGGCGCATTCCGCGCCGGGCAGGTTTTGTTTTAAGGCAAAAGGCTTACAGCTTAAAGCTGTCCTTCAGCGTCACGATGCGGTTGTACACGCCGGGGTGTTTGCTGTCCGGTGTAAAGTAGCCGGTGCGCACAAACTGGAACCGCTCGCCGGGCTTAGCGTCCTTCAGGCATTCTTCCAGCTTGGCACCGGGCAGGGCGCTCACGCTCTCAGGGTTGAGGTAGTCCTTGAAATCCGCCCCGTCGGGGATGCCGTTCATGTTGGCCTCGGTAAACAATTTGTCGTACAGGCGGGCCTCGGCGTCGACGCAGTGCGCGCAGCTGACCCAGTGGATGGTGCCGCGCACCTTGCGGCCGTCGGCGGGGTTGCCGTTGCGCGTTTCGAGGTCGGCCTCGGCGTGGATGGCCGTGATGTTGCCCGCATCGTCCTTGTCGACGCCGGTGCAGCGCACCAGATACGCGCCCATCAGGCGCACCTCGCTGCCCAGGGTCAGCCGCTTGAACTTGGGCGGCGGCACCTCAAAGAAATCGCTGCGGTCGATCCAGACCTCTTTGGTAAAGGCCACCGGCCGGGTCGAGGGGTCGTTCGCTTCGCGGTTGGGGTTGTTGGGCAGGTCAAAATACTCGCAGGCGTCGGCCGGGTAGTTGTCGATGATGAGCTTGACGGGGTCCAGCACGGCGATGCGGCGCGGGGCGGTGAGCTCCAGCTCGGCGCGCAGCACGGCTTCGAGCTGGCGCATATCGACCAGGCTGTCCGCCTTGGAGATGCCGGCTTCTTTTACAAAGGTAAAGATGCTCGTCGGCGTATAGCCGCGGCGGCGCAGCCCGCACAGCGTCGGCATGCGGGGGTCGTCCCAGCCGTCGACGATCTGTTTTTCCACCAGTTCGCGCAGGTAGCGCTTGCTCATGACGGTGTTGGTCACATTCAGGCGGGCAAACTCGCGCTGTTTGGGGAACTCGCCGCCAAACAGGTTGCGGATGACCCAGTCGTACAGCGGGCGGTGGTTCTCAAACTCCAAACTGCACATGCTGAAGGTGATGCCCTCAATGGCGTCCTGGATCGGGTGGGCAAAGTCGTACAGCGGGTAGATGCACCATTTGTCGCCCTGGCGGTGGTGCGCCACATGCTTGATGCGGTAGATCGCCGGGTCGCGCAGGTTCATGTTGGGGCTGGCCAGGTCGATCTTGGCGCGCAGCGTCTTTTCGCCGTCGGCAAACTCGCCCGCGCGCATGCGGCGGAACAGGTCGAGGTTTTCCTCCGGCGTGCGGTCACGGTAGGGGCTGGGGCGGCTGGGCTTGCCGGCGTCGTTGCCGCGGTACTCCTGCATCTCCTCGCGGGTCAGGTCGTCGACGTAGGCCTTGCCTTCGCGGATGAGCTGCTCGGCATATTCGTAGCATTTTTCAAAGTAATCGCTGCCGTAAAAAATGCCGCCGTTGGGGTCGGCCCCCAGCCAGTGCAGATCCTG
>DXEI01000012.1 GCA_019115045.1 Candidatus Gemmiger excrementipullorum
AGGGCGGTTTCTCATAGCTGGAATCCAGCAGCGCTTTGGTGACGGCGCCGAGGAAATCCACCGCGAACCAGATGCCCTTGGCCTCCCGCCCCGGCACGGGCAGATCGCGCGGGCGGCCCGCGCCGCAGGCCAGCAGCACGCGGTCGTACTGTTCCAGCAGTTCCGCCGCGGGCTGGCTGCGGCCGACGTCGGCGCCGCAGCAAAACCGCACCCCGGCGCGCTCCATGGCGGCGATGCGCCGGTCGACAACGGCTTTGTCCAGCTTCATGTTGGGGATGCCGTAGCGCAACAGCCCGCCGGGGCGGTCGGCTTTTTCGTACACGGTCACGCTGTGGCCGCGGCGGTTGAGCAGCCAGGCCGCCGCCAGCCCGGCCGGGCCGCTGCCCACCACCGCCACCGTTTTGCCGGTGCGCACCGGCGGCGGGGCGTCGTCCACCAGGCCGTGGGCAAAGGCGTACTCCACAATAGCGCGCTCATTCTCTTTGGTGCAGACGGCGTCGCCGTCCTTGGCGCAGGTGCAGGCGGCCTCGCACAGCGCGGGGCAGACGCGGGCGGTAAACTCCGGCAAACAGTTGGTGCTTTGCAGCCGCTGCCAGGCACCCGGCAGCGCGCCGCGGTACACAAGGTCGTTCGTCTCGGGGATGAGGTTATGCAGCGGGCAGCCGGACGTCATGCCGGCCATCGTCTGCCCGGCCTGGCAAAAGGGCACGCCGCAGTCCATGCAGCGGGCGGCCTGCCGGGCCTGGTCGGCGGGGGAAAGCGGCAGGTGGAACTCGTTAAAATCCTGCAGCCGCTGCTGCGGCGGCAGTTCCGGGCCGGTCTCGCGCGGATACTCCAAAAATCCGGTGGGTTTGCCCATGGGGCACCTCCTTTATGCTTTGTGCGCCAGGCTGGCGTAGAACGCCTCGACCTGGGCCTGTTCGGCCGGCACGCCCTGCTCCTCAAACTGGGAGGCCAGCTGCATCAGCCGCTTGTAGTCGGTGGGGATGATTTTTTTAAACTGGGGCAGCAGCTCGTCAAACTGTTCCAGCACCTGCCGCCCTTTGGGCGAGCCGGTGGCCTGTACGTGCGCTTCGATCAATGCGCGCAGTTCGGCCCGGTCGTAGCGGCTGGTGACGGCTTCCATGCCGACGAGGCCCTTGTTCAGGCAGCGGTACAGTTCGCCCGCTTCGTCCAGCACGTAGGCGATGCCGCCGCTCATACCGGCGGCAAAGTTTTTGCCCACCGGGCCCAATACCACGACGCGGCCGCCGGTCATATACTCGCAGCCGTGCTCGCCCACGCCCTCGACGACGGCCGCCGCGCCGGAGTTGCGCACGCAGAACCGCTCGCCCGCGCGGCCGTTGATGAACGCCGCGCCGCCGGTGGCCCCGTACAGCGCCACGTTGCCGACGATGACGTTATCCTGCGGGCAGTAGGCTGCGTCCTGCGGCGGGCGCACGGCCAGTTTGCCGCCCGAAAGCCCCTTGCCGAAATAATCGTTGCTGTCGCCGGCCAGCGAAAGCGTGATGCCGGCGGGCAAAAACGCGCCGAAGCTCTGCCCTCCGGTGCCGGTGCAGTCCACCGTCAGCGTGTCGTCGGGGCGGCCCTCGGGGCAAAGGCGGGTCAGCGCCGCGCCCAGCTGCGTGCCGAACGCACGGTCGACGTTGCGCACCGTCACCGCCACGCGGGCGGGGGCGCCCTGTTCCAGCGCGGCGCGCACCGGCGGCTGCTGTAAAAGCGCCCGGTCGGGCGTTTTTTCCAGCCCGAAGTCGTAGACGTCGGCGGCATCAAAC
This sequence comes from Candidatus Gemmiger excrementipullorum, assembly GCA_019115045.1. Classification (GTDB taxonomy): domain Bacteria; phylum Bacillota; class Clostridia; order Oscillospirales; family Ruminococcaceae; genus Gemmiger; species Gemmiger excrementipullorum. The sequence continues at coordinate 1,776 of DXEI01000012.1, forward strand.
GCCGTCTTGCCGCCCGCCGGGGCGGCCGGGGCCAGGATGGCGCGCACGTCGACGGGCGCATCGGGCGCGGGCTGCAGCAGATCCGTGCGGCCGACGAGTTCGCGCAGCGTGCGCACGCCGAGGGCGGCCATCACCTCCCGCAGCTGCCGGGCGACAAAGACCATGAAATTTTCGACATATTCCGGCTTGCCGGCAAAGCGCCTGCGCAGTTCGGGGTTTTGGGTGGCGATGCCCATGGGGCAGGTGTCAAGGTTGCACACGCGCATCATCGTGCAGCCCAGGGCGATCAGCGGCGCGGTGGCAAAGCCGAACTCCTCGGCCCCCAGCATGGCGGCGATGGCGACGTCGCGCCCCGTCATCAGCTTGCCGTCGGTCTCGATGCGCACGCGGCTGCGCAGCCCGGCGCGCACCAGCGTCTGGTGCGTTTCGGCCAGGCCCAGCTCCCACGGCAGGCCGGCGTAGTGGATGGAACTCAGCGGCGCGGCGCCGGTGCCGCCGTCGCAGCCCGAGATCAAAATGACCTGCGCGCCCGCCTTGGCCACGCCGGACGCCACGGTGCCGACGCCGGCCTCGCTGACGAGCTTGACCGAGATGCAGGCTTTATCGTTGGCGCATTTGAGGTCGTAGATGAGTTCGGCCAGGTCCTCGATGGAATAGATGTCGTGGTGGGGCGGCGGGCTGATGAGCGTGACGCCGGGGGTGGAATGGCGGGTCCTGGCGATCCAGGGGTAGACCTTGCCGGCGGGCAGGTGGCCGCCCTCGCCGGGTTTGGCGCCCTGCGCCATCTTGATCTGGATCTCTTTGGCGCTGACAAGGTACCGGCTGGTCACGCCGAACCGCCCGCTGGCCACCTGCTTGATGGCGCTGCAGCG
>DXEI01000126.1 GCA_019115045.1 Candidatus Gemmiger excrementipullorum
AACGCCCGCCCTACAGAGCAAAAATACACACCATGCCAACCGTACCCGGCCGGCCGCCGCGTTCTACCACGCCGCAAACCTGATTTTTTGTGCGGCCAACGGCCGCACGCCACATCCATTTTTCATTTTTCATTTTTAATTTTTAATTTTATTTTTTAATTTTCCCGCGCAAATGCTATACTGTGTATGTCCCCACTCCCCCAACCCCTCACCCGAAAGGACGCCCCGCCATGGACGAACGCTATACCATCGCCCCCATTGCGCATATCCACACCGATTTCCCGGAAAAATTCGGCATCCCGCGGCAGAGCGGCCTGGTGCCCGACCTGACCGCCCGCATCGTATTTACGCCGCCCTACCGCGACCCCAACGCCCTGCTGGGCATCGAGGGGTTCAGCCACCTGTGGCTGATCTGGCAGTTTTCCACCGTCGCGGCCGAGTATGCCGCCGGCCGCCCCTGGCGGCCCACCGTGCGCCCGCCGCGCCTGGGCGGCAACGCGCGGCGCGGCGTGTTCGCCACCCGCAGCCCCTACCGCCCCAACGCGCTGGGGCTTTCCTGCGTCGAGCTGGCCGGCGTGGACGGCTGCGACCTGCTGGTAAAAGGCGCCGACCTTTTGGACGGCACGCCGATCTATGACATCAAACCCTACCTGCCCTACGTCGACGCCAAACCCGGCGCGCGCGGCGGCTTTGCCGACCATACGGCGGACTACGCGCTGGACGTCGCCTTCCCGCCCGAATGCCTGGCCCGCGTGCCGCAGGAAAAACGCGCCGCTTTACAGGGCGTTTTGCAAAACGACCCCCGCCCGGCCTACCAGCACGACCCCGGGCGCGAATACGCGCTGGCCTTTGCCGGGCTGACCGTGCGCTTTACCGTCGCGGACGGCCTGCTGACGGTCACCGCGGTGGAATGACCCCCTGCACAAAGTGCCGTTTTTGGGGCTGAAAAATCGGGCACCCGGGGCAGTTTGTGTAAAAATAGTCAAATTGCACACATCCGCCGCAAAAATCTGTGCAACATTCTAACCAAAAACCCTTTACGAAATGCGGGGGGTTTTGGTACAATAAAGCTATGCAAAAGCGTCTTTCTAGCAGTGCGTCCGCGGCCCAACGCGGGTGCGGTGCCGGGCAGGCGTGGGCCTGTGCGGGCCTTGACCCCCCGCGCAGATTGCAAAACTACTCTTGAAAATGGAGGAAGAAAAATGCCCAGAGCAAAACAGTCTATGGACGGCAATACCGCTGCGGCGCACGTAGCTTATGCGTTCACCGATGTGGCTGCCATCTACCCCATCACCCCGTCCAGCCCGATGGCGGATACGGTGGACCAGTGGAGCGCTGCGGGCCTGAAGAACATCTTCGGCAACCAGGTCAAGGTCGTCGAGATGGAGTCTGAGGCAGGCGCCGCCGGCGCTGTGCACGGTGCGCTTGGCACCGGCGCCATCACCACCACCTTTACCGCTTCCCAGGGCCTGCTGCTGATGATCCCCAACATGTACAAGATCGCGGCCGAGCAGCTGCCCTGCGTCTTTGACGTGTCTGCCCGTACCGTCGCCACCCAGGCGCTGAACATCTTCGGCGACCACAGCGACGTCTACGCCACCCGCCAGACCGGTTTCGCCATGCTGTGCGAGTCCAACCCGCAGGAGGTCATGGACCTGTCCCCCGTGGCGCATCTGTCTGCCATCGAGGGCCGCGTGCCCTTCGTCAACTTCTTTGACGGTTTCCGCACCTCGCACGAGATCCAGAAGATCGAGAAGTGGGACTACGAGGACCTCAAGGAAATGTGCAACATGGACGCCGTGGCTGAGTTCCGCGCCCGCGCGCTGAACCCCGAGCACCCCATGACCCGCGGCAGCCATGAGAACGGCGACATCTTCTTCCAGCATCGCGAGGCTTGCAACGAGGCCTACAACGCCCTGCCCGCCGTCGTCAAGAAGTACATGGACAAGATCAACGCCAAGATCGGCACCAACTACGATCTGTTCAACTACTACGGCGCGCCCGACGCCGACCGCGTCATCATCGCGATGGGCTCCATCTGCGACGTGGCCGAGGAAGTCATCGACTACCTGACCGCCAAGGGCGAGAAGGTCGGCCTGGTGCTCGTCCGCCTGTACCGCCCCTGGGTTTCCGAGGCCCTGCTGAAGGTCCTGCCCAAGACGGTCAAGAAGATCGCCGTGCTCGACCGCACCAAGGAGCCCGGCTCCCTGGGCGAGCCGCTCTACCTGGATGTCGCCGCCACCCTGCGTGAGGCCGGCCTCAACGACATCGTGCTGACCGGCGGCCGTTACGGCCTGGGCAGCAAGGACACCCCGCCGAGCTCCGTGTTCGCTGTGTACAAGGAACTCGAGAAGGACGCCCCGAAGGCCCGCTTCACCATCGGCATCACCGACGACGTGACCAACCTGAGCCTGCCCGAGATCAAGCCCGCGCCCATCACCGCGGCCCCCGGCACCAAGGAGTGCAAGTTCTGGGGTCTGGGCGGCGACGGCACCGTCGGCGCGAACAAGAACTCCACCAAGATCATCGGCGACCACACCGACAAGTACATCCAGGCCTACTTCCAGTATGACTCCAAGAAGACCGGCGGTGTGACCATCAGCCACCTGCGTTTCGGCGACAAGCCCATCCGCAGCCCCTACTACAT
>DXEI01000127.1 GCA_019115045.1 Candidatus Gemmiger excrementipullorum
GGACGCAATCGGTGTGTAACCCATTTTCTGTCCGAACGATAATATTCTATGGAAATATCTCGCTTATCTGTGATGCAGTTAATGAGCTGCCACAAGACGGCTTGCACGCTCTCGCAATCATGCTTGACTTCGGGGTAGTGGTACAGCTCCTTGCGGATTAACTCATTCAGCTTTGGGCGGTCATCCGGTGTGGTAAACCGCTTCATTTTCTCAACGAGAGTAAGCAATTCCATTTTTGAAAAGGCTCTTGCACCGATCAAGACCTCAATGAGCGAAAACAGCTCTTTATTCGTGAGAAACTCATCCATATAAAGGCGGTAGCATTTTTCGTTATGTGAATACTGTAGCTCGGTGTTTCCGACAAGCTCTCTATGGTCAGCCAAAAACGCTTTCAGAGTACTTATATCTCGGCTGATGCTTTTGGTGGAAACCTCGTATTCAGCAGCCAAGTTTTTTGTTGAAATGTCTTCGCCACGAAGCCCACGAAAGAACAGTTCTAATACACGGTCTTGCTTCAAATTCCAACACCTCCAGTGATTATATTTCTATTATACAAATAGAGTGAGACACCAGGGTGTCCTACTAAAAAGAAACTTACAAATTAACTGCATCGCTTTCTGGGTCGGGAATGTATTCTATAATATCTCCGAAGTCGCAGTTGAGGACTTGGCATATCCTACCCAATATGGCGATATTAACAGCTTCGTCTCGTCGTAGTTTAGTCATCGTGTTTGGTGCTATGTCGGCTGCTTTTCGCAAATCTGCCTTGCTCATCTTTTTATCTACAAGCAGTTTCCACATTCGGTTATAAGAAAGTGCCATATTGTATCCTCCTTCTGCAAGACTTCGATATTCTGAGCAATATCGACACTTTAATCTATATTGTACCACACTTTCTCAAAAATTCAATAAACTTTCGCAAATTCATACGAAAGTCTATTGAAAAACAGATATTAATTGAGAACTATGTTTTTTCGCAGAAAAGACCCTTGACAAATCTCGTCTCAAGATGGAGTTCAGGTGGAGAAACGGTGATGATTTTGTGAAAATACAACGGCTTTGCACGCAAAAAGGCCCATCCCTTTACGCGCGGCTCCATAAGAAAACAAAGCCGCAAAAACCTACCTGCAAAGCGGCATCTGCTGCGTTATCGGGTCTTGCATTCCACCAAGGAGTGCTGCGACCCTCTGCCTTGCAGCTGTCACTTTGCAGCGGTTTTGCGGTGCTTCGCAGTTTTTACAAAACCTTTGTTTTCTTATGTCACTCGCGCTTTTAGGATGGGCCGGTCGTTTGCTATGGGTAGTGCATTTGCCTTGCCGGGGCCAGGCAGCGTCCGGCGGGGGTCAATCCCGCCGCAGGCGGCCGCCCAGCAGGTAGTAGCCCGCCCAGTCCAGCTTGCCGTACAGCGGCGAACCGGCGCGCTTGGCCTCGGCCATCGCATACACCAGGCGGATGCTGCGCCAGCGGCAGGGCAGGTAGTAGGCGCTGTAGCAGCGCTCCTGCCGCATGCGGTCCAGCAGTGCGCGCAGCCAGGGGCGGCGCAGCGCGGCGGCGGCTTTGTCGCGCCGGATGCCCTGCAGCGGCGTGGGGTCGCGCCGCAAAATGTCGGCCACGCCCTCGGCGTACACCGTCAGCTCGGCACGGTGCAGGTCGCGCAGGTCCCGTTCCGGGCAGGCGGCTGCCAGGCAGGCGGCGTTCAGCTTGGCAAAATGTTCGGGCCAGATCTCGCAGTAGTTGGCGTGGTATCGCGTTGAGAGCGAACCCGTGTGGCTGCAATCGTAAAAGGTCAGCGGGCTTTGCAGCAGGCGGTAGGTGAAACCCGGCTGCGTTTGGCCCAGCAGGGCGATGTAGTCCAATACAAATTGTAAATCTTCACCCAAAGTATACGTTTCGTCAAATTTGATCCGCTGCGCCAGCGCCGTGCGGTACAGTTTGTTCCAGGGCATCGCCAGCACGCAGTCCAGCCACAGCCGGGCCAGCGCCTGCTGCCCGTACGGCGCGGCGGCGTCGGTCACGGCGGCGGGGTCGGCCGCGTCGGTGGTGTACTGCCACAGCACAAAGGCGGCGGGGTCGGCGCGCTGGGCGTTCAGCGCGGCCTGCAACGCGCCGGGGCGCAGCGCGTCGTCGGCGTCCAAAAAGACAAGGTAGTCGCTGTCGGCGGCGGCCAGGCCGCTGTTGCGCGCGCCGGAAACGCCGCGGTCCTCCTGGTGGATGACCCGCACGCGCGTGTCACGCGCCGCCCAGGCGTCACACAGCGCGCCGGATTCGTCGGGGCTGCCGTCGTCCACCAGGATGCACGCCAGCCCGCCGTCGACGTCCTGCGCAAGGATGCTCTGCACGCAGCGGTCCAGCGTCGCCTCGGCGCGGTAGACCGGCACGACGACGCACACAGCGGGGCGGCTCATACGGTACCTCCGTTTTCCATCACGTCCTGCACGATGCGCACAAAATCGCGGTAGTAGCGCTCGACCGAGAAATCCTGCGCGCGGCGCGGCCCGGCGCTGCGCATATCGGCGCACAGGGCCGGGTGTTCATACAGCATGCGGATGCTCCAGGCCAGCTGGTCGGCGATGTTGTCGCCGCGTTCCACCAGCACGGCCTGGCTGCCGTCCAGGTATTCCGGCATGCCGCCGCTGCGGGTCGCCAAAATGGGGCAGCCGCAGGCCATGGCTTCCAGCGCCACCAGGCCGGCGGCTTCCTCCACCAGCGTCGGCACGCACACCAGGTCGGCCAGGCGGTAGTAGTCGGGCAGGTCCTCGTTGGGGATATACCCGGTAAACTGCACGCGGTCGCCCAGGCCGCGGGCCTGCTGCTCCAGCTTGCGCAAAAAACTGCTCTGCTGGGTGCGGCCGAAAAACGGGCTGCCCACGATCAGCAGCTTGATGTGCGGCACCGGCAGCAGCGCCAGCGCTTCCATCAGCTTGTGGATGCCCTTGTCGGGTTCCAGGCGGCCGCAAAACAGCACCACAAAATCCTGCCCGGTAAAGCCCAGGCGCTTGCGCAGGCCCGCGGGTGCCGGGCCGGGGCAGAAGCGGTGCACGTCGACACAGTTGTGCCAGATATACGCATTTTTAAGCGGCAGCGCGCTGGTTTTGAGGTAATCGTCCCGGATGAACCGGCTCAGCGCCAGCACGCCGCCGTAGATCTCGTCCATGACGGGGCTGCAGGTCGTCTGCCCGTGCAGGTGCGCCAGGCAGCGGCGGCGGCCGTACATGCGGCTGATGGCGCTGCACTGGGTCAGGTTGCCGCCCTCGGCCACGATGACATCGGGCGTCAGGCGTTCCAGCGCCAGCGCCAGCTGCACTTTCTGGTACCACGGGTCATAGGGGGCGGCGATGCCCAGGCACCGCTCTATAAATACCATCGGCCAGTAGCGCCGGTGGCCGTGCGGGCGCGGCACATACAGCATCCTGGTGCGCTGCCACCCGGCGGCGGCGCGCTGCGCGGCTTCGTCGGGCACGCTGGCGCACCAGAGGTCCAGCTCGCCGCAGCGCTCGTTTTCCTGGATCAGCTGGGTCAGCAGCGTCTCTACCGCGCCGCCCTGCACGGCGGGCACCGGCAGGTCCGGCGGGGGGATCAGCACCACGCGCGGGCGTTTGGTGATTTCTTTTTCGGGGTTCGGCTCGGGTCTCAGGATCGCCAACGTCGGCTCCTTTACAACGGTGGATTTGCCCGGCGCACCGGGCTTATTTTTTCAGCGGGCAGAGGCTCTCGGCGCTCATCATCGCCCAGCGCGCGGCCGAAAGTTTCTCGGTCATCTTCATGTGGCGGCAGTTGGGCAGGTAGCTGATGAGCCCCTGCATCAAAAACTGCTCTTTGCTGATGGCCTTGACCAGTTCCGGCGTGGGGTTCTGGCGCGCCTGCGCGCACAGGTACAGGTAACGCCGCCAGCACGCCGCGTACGCCGCGTCGATGACGCTGCGGTCGGCGTTGTTCTCAACATAAAAGCGGTAGCGGTCGGCCAGGCCGTCCACGGCGTCAAACGCCTGCGGCTTTAAGGTGGTGCGGCAGATGCTGCCGCCGCGCAGCCGGTAGTGGTACAGTACGGTGTCTACACAGACGACCTTGTCGCAGCGCCAGAACAGGCGGTGGGCCACAAAATCGTCCTCATGCAGGCGGCCTTCGGGGTAGTGCAGCAGCTTCCACACCTCGGCGCGGTACAGCTTGTTCCATGCCACGGTGTACACCGTGCCGCTGGGGGTGTAAAACTGGTTCAGCAGGTCTTTGCCGCGGAACACCCCCTCCTGCGCGGGGTGGGTGGAATAAGGCGGGTCGCAGCTCTGGCCGTTTTCCTGCACGTCCTCCACCGCGCACAGCGCCATATAGGCGTCATGCTTTTCGCAGGCTTCGTACAGCGTGCGCAGGTAGGCGGGCAGCACGACGTCGTCAGAGTCCACAAAGGCGTAATACCGCCCGCGCGCGGCGTCGATGCCGGTGTTGCGCGCGGCCGAAAGGCCCTGGTTCTCCTGGTGGAAGACGCGCACGCGCTCGTCTTTGGCGGCGTACTCGTCGCAGATCTCTGCGCCGCCGTCGGTGGAACCGTCGTCGATGAGCAGCACCTCGTATGGGACCTTAATGTCCTGCGCCAGGATACTGTCCAGGCACTCCTGCAGATACGGTTTGGTATTGTAGATCGGCACGATCACGCTGATCATGATGCGTTCCATCGATCAATTCCCCTTCCTCTTTTTTGTAGTCAGGCGCCCCCAGGCACAAGCCGCGGCGTACAGCGTGCCGGGGTTTGCGCAAAACAGGGCGGCGCGCAGTTTTTCGCCGGCGGGCAGCAGCGGGCTGCGCAAAAGGTCCGGCAAAATGGCGTCCAGGTGTTTTTTGTGGGCCAGGAACTGGGGTTTCAGGTCCCCCAGGTTGCCGGCGGCCCCGGCCTGGCACCAGAACTGGTAAAATACACGCCAGTACCATACGCTGGCCCAGGCGCGGTATTCGGCCCGGTGGGGCTGGGCGGCAAAGTATTGCAGCCAGTCCCAGTACATGCGCAGGTCGTCCAGCTTGCGCGGCTGGAACGCCGCGCTGCTGGTGATCTGCCCGGCGCGGGTGCGGTAGTGGTACAAAACGTCCGGCAGGCAGTTGCAGCGCTCGCCCTCAAACACGCGGTGCAGCACGCTGGCGTCGTCGCCAAACAGCATCGTCTCGTCGTAGTGGATGCCCTTGTCGCGGAACAGCCGGATGTCGAACAGCTTGTTCCAGCTCAGCGGCCCGTAAAAGCTGCCGGTCTGAAACGTCTCCAGCAGCAGCTCCTGCGCGTCGCGGACGCCATGTTCGCGGATCGCCACCAGTCGCCCCTGGATCGTGCGGCCCTGCTCGTCGATGCAGTCGCCGGTACAGGCTGCCAGCCGCACGCCGGGCGCCTGCACGGCGGCGTAAAGTTTTTCGTACATCGTGGGTTCGATCACATCGTCAGAATCCACAAAGCCCACGTAATCGCCGCGGGCGTTGTCCAGCCCGGTGTTGCTGGCGTGGGCGGGGCCGCCGTTTTCCTGGTGGAACACGCGGATGCGCGCGTCGGTTTTGGCCAGCTCGTCGCACAGCGCGCCGGAACGGTCGGGGCTGCCGTCGTCGACGAGCAGCAGCTCAAAGTCGGTAAACGTCTGCGCCAAAATGCTGCGCACCGTCCGTTCCAGGTAATCCTCTACGTTGTAAACGGTGGTGATGATGCTGATCTTGGGGGTGTCGCCCATAGGGTGCTCCTTCTCAAACGGTCGTTACAAAAAACGCTGTTTGGCCAGCGTATAAGCGGCCAGCAGGCCCGGCGCGCGGCAGGCAAGGCCCAGGCGGTAGGGCAGGGCCAGCAGGCGGTGGGGGTCGGCGCGCAGGCGGGCGCGCAGCGCGGCGCGGGCGTCGGCGTCGGCCAAAATGCGGGCAAACAGTGCGCGGCGCCGGGCAAACGGCATAGCGCCGCGGCAGCCCGTCAGCAGGCCGTACTGGTTCAGGCAGGCGCGCACCCGGCTTTTGCGCAGGTAGGGCGCGGGGTCCAGGCCGTTTTGCACCAGCAGCGCTTCCAGCGCCGGGCGGGTCGCGGCCTCGGCGTCCAGCACATCGCCGCGCAAAGAACGCGACAAACTGCCCGCCACCACATCGTTTTGCTTATAGTATACACCATGCAGGCAATAAATGGCAGTCGTTTTTTGCAAAAAAAGCAAATTAAACAGAACATCTTCATTGATTTTCAGGTTTTCGTCAAAGCGCAGCGCGCCCAGCGCGGCCCGGCGGAACAATTTCGGGTAGGGCGCGGCCAGCAGGCCGGTCTCAAACAGCAGCGGGTCCAGCGCATCACCCAGCGCCGCCAGGCCGTCGTAGCGCCCGGCGGGCAGCGGCGGCAGCACGTCGCTGCCGGGGTCGCTGGCGCGGCGCAGCCCAAACAGGATCAGATCCGCCCCGGCGTCGTCCAGGGCGTCCAGCGCCTGCCACAACCCGGGCAGCAGCTCGTCGTCGGCGTCCAAAAACAGCACCCAGTCGCCGTCGGCAGCGTCCAGCCCGGTGTTGCGCGCCGCGCCCGCGCCGCCGTTGGGGCGGTGCAGCGCCGTGATGCGCGCGTCGGTGTTGGCCAGTTCGTCGCACACAGCGCCGGTATCGTCGGGGCTGCCGTCGTCGACGAGCAGCAGCTGCACGCCGTTTGGCGCGCCGTCCAGGGCGCTGGCGGCGGCGCGGCGCAGCGTGGCGGCGGCGCGGTAACAGGGGATGATGATGCTGACGCGGGCGGGGTTCACGGTGCGGCCTCCTGCAAAATGGTCTGGTAGATGCCGCACAAAGCCTCGGCGTTGGCGGCGGGGTCATGCGTGCGCAGCGCGCGGGCGCGGGCAGCCTGCCCCAGCGCCGCGCCGCCGTCGGGGGCGTCCAGCACGGCGCAGACGGCGCGCGCCAGCGCGTCGGCATCCAGCGCGTCGCCGTACAAAAGGCCTTCCTGCCCGTCTGCCAGCATGTCGGGGATGCCCCCGGCGTTGCTGGCTATGCACGGCAGGCCCAGCAGCATCGCTTCGCCCAGGCTGTTGGGGCTGTTCTCGCTCTGCGAGGGCAGCAAAAATACGTCGGCTTCCAGGTAGGCCTGCCGCATGGCGGCGGCGTCCAGCGGGCCGGTGTACCGGATATGCTCCGCCACGCCCAGTTCCTGCGCCAGGCGGCGGCAGTAGCGCTGGTAGGGGAACAGCCGCGCCAGCACCGGGCGCAGCAGGGGGCCTTTGTCCACCGGCGGCCAGCCGGCGATGGCCAGGCGCGCGCCGCCCCAGCGCTGCAAAATGGCGGGCAGCGCACGCAGCACGGTGTGCAGGTTTTTCAGCGGATAGTTGCCCTGCGGCAGCAGCAGCACCGGCGCTTGGCCAAAGTCCCGCGCATGCCACAGCGTTCCGGTATAAAACAGAGGGCGCAGCGTCTCGTTGCAGGCAAAATAGCGCGCCTGCGGGGCCAGTGCGGCCACGGCGCGGCGGTCAAAGGAGGTGCGGCCCGTCACATACCGCGCGCTTGCCAGCATCTGCGCCTCGCTTTGGGCCAGCGCGTCAAATTGGGCCTGGGTCTTGTCCAGCAGCGCGCCGGGGATCACAGCGTCCAGCATGCGGTCCAGCGGCGTGCTGTGCCGGTAGGCGTCCGGCACGCCGCCGCACAGGTGGGCGGCGCAGTCGCGCATCACGCCCTGGATGCCCACCAGCACCGGCACCCCGCGCGCCGCGGCAGCCTGCTGCATGGCGGCGGCCGCCGCATACTCGGTGCCCCAGATATGCACAAGGTCGGGGCGCACGGTGTCCAGCAGCGCGGCAAAGTCCTGCGCGCCGGGCAAAATGCGGTAGGTCACGCCGTCGCGTTCGCCGCACAGGGGCGCTTTGCGGCGCGGGTCCACGCACGCGACGGTCAGGCGCAGGTCCGCCCGGGTTTGCAGGGCGGTCAGCTGGCCGGTCAGCCAGCCGCCGCTCACGTCGCTGGCGGCGTCCAGGCCGCAGGCGGCCGCGGCCTGCGGCAGCACCATGCTCACGAGCCATAGGGTCTGCATAGCGGGCGCTCCTCTCAGTACAAACGTTCAGCCCAGCGCGGCCAAAAAGTCCTGCGCCACGCGGGCGGGGGTAAATTCGGGGTACAGCGCGGCCACCCGCGCATAGGGCAGGTACTGCCCGCACACGGCGTCCAGCCAGCCGCGCAGGGTCTGCACAGTCTCGGGCGTTACGCCGTCCTTTTTGTGCAGCACCAGCGCCAGCGGGTACCGCGCCAGGTAGGGCAGGGTGGGGTCGCCCTCGCTCACAGCCAGGTGCAGCACCGGTTTGCCGGTGCCCAGGTAACCAAACAGCTTGCTGGGCATCTGGTTGTCATACCGGTTGCCCAGGTTCAGCAGCACGTCGGCCCCGGCTTCCAGCGCGGCGGCTTCGTCGGGCGGCAGCGTGCCGGGGCGCTGGAAGCGCCCGCCCAGCGCGGCGCTGGCCGCCTGCGCCTGCGCGGCAAACCGCGGCCAGCCGCCGCCTGCCATCGTCAGCGTCAGGCGGGGGTCGTCCAGCGCGGTGAACAGCTGCAAGGCAAAGTCCGGCTCGCGCACGCCCGGGTACAGGCTGCCGCAAAATACGCAGCGCCAGCCCTCATGCGCCGGCGGCGGTGCGGCCGGCAGCAGCGCCGGGAACCCCAGCACCCGCACCTTGCCGCGCCAGGCGTGCAGGGGCGCGCCCTCCTCGTAGTCCGGCAGGGCCTGCGGCGTAATGAACACCGCGTCCATGGCGTCCAGCAATTTGCCCTCGCGCGCGTAGCCGCCCGGGGCGGCATAGTCCTGGTTGGAGGCATAGGGGTCCAGCTGCCACAGCAGCTTTTTGCCGCCGGTGCGCGCAGTTTCCAGCGCAAAGGCGGCGCGGTAGGGCGCGCAGACGGCGCAGACGGCATCAAAATGGAACTGCGCGTCCAGCTGCTCGACGGCGCGGTGGCTGGCGACGGTGCGCCGCGGCGCGTGCAGCACCAGCTGGCGGAACGCCGCCACCGCCGCCGTGGGGTGGGCGGCCAGCCGCGCAAGGCGCAGCGGCACCGGCGTGCCGCCCTTGGCGCCGTTTTCCAGCGCGGCGTTCATCAGGCGCTCGTCGGCAAAGGGCAGCGTGTGCTGCGTCACGCCCTGCGGCGGGGCGGGGGGCGGCGTCTGGCCGTCCCACAGCTCCAAAAGGTGCACGGTGTGCCCGGCGGCGGTCAGTTCCGCCGCCAGGCGGCAGCCCATCAGGGCATTGGCGCTGGCCGGGTTTTCCACCCGGTCCAGGATCAGCAAAAAACGCATCATTGTCTGTCTTTCAAAAAGGTGCGGCAGACGCGCTGCCACAGTTTGGGGGTGTGTACGGTCGCCCAGGCCGCCAGACGGATGCTGCGCGGCAGGCGCGGGTTGCGGCCCAGCTGGCGGTCCCGCAGCCCGGCCGCGATGCCGATGGTCAGCTCGCCCAGCTGGGCGCGGTAGGCCCCGGCGTCGGCCCGGCGCAGGATCATGCTGGCCAGGTAGACGAGTTTTTCATAGTAGAACGCATTGGCGGACTGCTGCAGCGCCGGCCATTGGGCCGGCACCCCGGCGCGGATCAGCGCGGCCGCGCGGCGCTGGTCATCGATGCTTTGGGGCGGCAGCGCGCGGTGGGTGGCGCTGGCGGCGTGCTGGCGGTAGTGGTAGCCGGCAAAATCGCAGAACGCGCAGCCCGGCGCGGCCAAAAACGCCTGCCAGTTGGCCAGCAGGTCCTCGTTGTAGGCCAGGCCGTTGTCCAGCATGGCGGGCGTCAGCAGGGCGGCGCTGTACAGTTTGTTCCACAGCCCGTAGTCGACGGCGTGATCATGCAGCAGCGCGTCCAGGTGCTGCGGCGCCGCCAGCACCTGCCAGCTTTGCGGGGCGGGTGCTTCGGCGGGCGGCGCCTCGGCAAAGGTGTCGTAACGGCAGCAGGCCAGCGGCAGGCCGCTGGCGCGGGCCGCCGCGTGCAGCGCGGCCAAAAACGCCGGGTGGTATTGGTCGTCGGCGTCGCAAAAGGCCAGCCACCGCGCGCCCAGGGCCAGCGCCCGGCGCACCCCGGCCGTGCGGGCGGCGGCCACGCCGCTCTGCGGCTGGTGCAGCGCGCAAAAACGCCCGTCGCACCGCGCGGCTTCGTCGCACAGCGCGGCGGAAGCATCGGTGGAGCCGTCGTCCACCAAAATACAGCAAAACCCGGCAAATGTTTGCGCCGCCAGCGCGCGCAGGCAGTCCGGCAAAAACGCCGCCGCGTTGTGCACCGGCACGATGACGGCGACCTCGCACTGCGGGGCGGTCATGCCGTCACCTCCGCGTAGCGGCGCAGGTAGAAGTCCTGCAGGGTCTGGGCGCTGGTGTGGATGTCATACCCCGCCTCCACGGCTTTGCGGCGCGCGTCGGGGTCGCGGCGCAGGCTGGCGGCGGCAATGGCGTTGGCCCACGCGGCTTCGTCCCCCAGCGGCAGAAAGCGCACCCGGTCGGTAAACGCCGCGCCGCGGTCGACGGTGTCGGCCACAAAGCAGGGCAGGCCGGCGGTCTGGGCTTCCACCAGCACGACGGGCAGCCCCTCAAACAAACTGGGCAGCAAAAACGCATCCATCGCGTCGTAAAAGCTCTGCATATTGCTGCGCACCCCGGCAAAGATCACGCTGTCGCCCAGCTGCAGCTGTTGCGCCAGCGCGCGGATCTCGTCCAGGTAGGGGGCCGGCCCGCCGCCCAGCAGCACCAGGCGCGCGTTCGGCATCCGCTTGCGCACGGCGGCAAAAATGCGCAGCAGGCCCGGGTGGTTTTTCTGGGCCGAAAACCGACCCACGTGCCCAAACAGCACCTCGTCGTCGGCCACGCCCAGCTCGCCGCGCAGCAGCGCCCGGCGCTGGGCGTTGTGCCCGGCAAACAGCGCGGTGTCGATGCCGTTGGGCAGCACCGTGAACGGCGCGCTGCCAAACAGCATGCGGCCGGCCTGCTCGCTGCAGGCAAAACGGTCGGTCAGCCCGGCCGAAAACCGCATGCTCATCACCCGGTCCAATGTGCCGACGAGATTGCGCTCATAGGCGGTGTTGTGGCTGTGGCCCGCGCGCACCGGCACGCCGGCCCGGCGGGCGGCGGCGTTGTAAAACATGCCAAAGCCGCTGTAGTGCCCGTGCAGAATGCGCCACTCGGGGTGGGCGGCAAACAGCGCGCGCAGGCCGCGCAGGTAGCGGGGCAGGTCGTTGTCCTGCCGCACGGTCAGCTTAAAAATGCGCCCGCCCAGCGCCTCGATCTCCTCGTCAAAAAAGCAGGGCTTGTCGTAATGGTACAAAAAGTCAAACTGCACCTGCGCGCGGTCGACGGTGCGGTACAGGTTCATCACAAAGGTCTCCATGCCGCCGGCGTCCATGGCGGGCATGACCTGCAAAACGCGGATCGGCGGCATCACAAGTCCTCCGCTTCCAGCTGCACGCGGCAGTCTTTCAGTTCGGCCAGCGCTTCCTCGCTCAGGCGGGGGTAGGTGTGGCAGCAGCGGCGCAGCGTATCGACGACGATCTCGCTCACAAGATACCGCGTATACCACTTCTGGTCGGCCGGCAGGGCGTACCAGGGGCTGTGCGCACACGCCGTCTCGTTGATGACGGTGTTGAACAGGTCGGTGTACTCGTCAAAAAAGGCGCGCTCGGCCACATCGCTGTGCGAGAATTTCCAGTTCTTGGCCGGGTCGTCGATGCGCTCCAAAAAGCGCTTCTTCTGCTCTTTTTTCGAGACATGCAAAAAGATCTTGACGATGCGGTAGCCGTTCTCGTACAGGTACTCCTCGTAATGTTCGATCTGGCGGTAGCGCTTTTTAAAAAACTCCTTCTTGCCGCCGTCCAGCGTGCGCGGCGGCATCTTGTAGCCCTTGTACAGCTCGTGCAGCTGCACGACAAGGACATCCTCATAATAACTGCGGTTGAAGATCGCAATGCCCCCGCGCGGCGGCAGCGCCTTGTGCACGCGCCACAAAAAGTCGTGGCGCAGTTCCTCGCTGCTGGGCTGCTTAAAGCTCGTCACCTGCACGCCCTGGGGGTTCAGCCCGCCCATCACGTGCTTGATGGTGCTGTCCTTGCCGGCGGCGTCCAGCGCCTGCAGGACAAAGATCACACCTTCGCGCCCGTCGGCATACAGGGCGTCCTGCAAAGCAGCCATCTCTTGCAGGTTTTCGGCGGTCTTGGCCAGGATTTTTTCTTTGTCCAGGTCGTCGTCCTTGCCGTTGCAGGGCAGTTCGCGCAGGTCGCAGCGGTTGGTGCCGTCAAAGCGGTAGCGGTCGGCTTTCATGGCGGGCCTCCTTCACAGGCATATATATGTAACAGTATACCTTTTTTCCGGCGTTTGTGCAAGAAAAACCGCCCGTCCCGGCAAAACGCCGCTGCGGGCGGCAGACGTTACAGCGGCAGTTCCTGCCCGTCGCGCACCGCGCGCACCAGCGTGTCGCCGTCGTAGTACAGCTCCAGGTGGAAAAACGGCGCGTCCTGTTCCAGCAGACGGAAAAACAGCTTGTCGCCGGGCCAGATCGGCAGCGCCTGCACGGCCTGTTTGGGCACCCATTCCAGCGTGCCCTCGTCGCAGTCGGTCATCGTGCCGGTAAAGTCGCTGCAGGTGAACAGGTGCATGCGCTCCGCCGGCCAGGGCGGGCAGTAAAAATCCACGATGCCGCGGTAGCGCGGCGCGCGCATCGTCAGGCCGGTCTCCTCATACACTTCGCGCAGCGCGCAGGCCCGGGCGTCCTCGCCGGGCTCAAACTTGCCGCCCACGCCGATCCATTTGTCGTGGTTGACGTCGTTTTTCTTTTTGACGCGGTGCAGCATCAGGTAACAGCCGTTTTGTTCCAGGTAACACAGCGTCGTTTGCAGCAGTTCCATGGGGGCGTCCTTTCTGCCCGGATACATAAACCGGGCCGTTTGGCAGATACTACCTGCGGACGCCGCGGCAGGGCGTCCGCACAACCGTAACGGAGGGAAGTCAGATGAGAGCAACCGGAATCGTGCGGCGCATCGACGAACTGGGGCGCGTGGTCATCCCCAAAGAGATCCGCCGCACCCAGCGCATCCGCCAGGGCGATACGCTGGAGATCTACACCGCAGCCGACGGGGAAGTAGTGTTCAAAAAATATTCGCCGCTGGCAGAGTTGGGCCAGCTCTCGGCCATCTATGCCGAGGTACTGGCCAAAACGCTGGGCCGCGCCGTGCTGGTGTGCGACCGCGCGCGCATCACGGCGGCGTCCGGCGGCGGCAGGACCGAGATGGTCGGCCGCGAGCTTTCGCCCCAGACCGAGCGCCTGCTGGCCGCGCGCAGCGTCTACACCGCGCCCGAGGACCCCGCCCGCCGCCACAAACTGCTGGAACAGGGCGAGCGGCTGGCGCTGTGCGCGGCGCCCATCGTGGCGCACGGCGACGTCGAGGGCGCGATTTTGCTGCCCGGCACGGCCAAAGACCCCGTGCCGCCCGCCGAGGACGTGCAGGCGGTGGCGCTGGCTGCCAGCTTTTTGTCACGCTGGATGGAGGAGTGACGCCCCCACCCTTTGCCCCGGCGCCGCGCCGGGCTACATGCGCTTTTATAAGGTACAGTATAGGGCCGGGCCGGCAGAGGTGTCAAGCCGGGCCCCGGCCGGCGTTTGTGACGAAACTGTTAAACTTGCAAAAAGTTTTGGCAAAACCCTTGACAGGGGCGGAATGCGGATTATAATAAACTTAGCACTCAGAGATATGGAGTGCTAAAAAGTAAAAACCGACCCAGCAAAGGAGATGAGCAGCATGGCGATGGATGCGCGCAAACAGCGGATCTTGGAAGCCATCGTTGCCCTGTACGCCAGCGCCGGCGAGCCGGTCGGCTCGGGGTTGCTGGCCAGCTACTTTGACATGGCGCTCTCCAGCGCGACGCTGCGCAACGAGATGGCGGCCCTGACCCGCCTGGGCCTGCTGGAGCAGCCGCACACCAGCGCCGGGCGCGTGCCCAGCGCGCAGGGGTACCGCTACTACCTGGACCATTTGATCGAAGCGCCGGGCAGCACCCAGCTGCCGGAGGAGGACCGCGCCCACATCGACGAGCTGTTCGTCGGCATGGACGCCGAGCCCGAAAAACTGGCCCCCGCGGCGGCGCGCAGCCTGGCCGATCTGACCGGCTGCGCGGCGGCGGTCACGACGCCCCAGGCGCCGGACCTGTGCATCGCCCACTTTGAGGTCGTGCAGGTCGGCCGCTACTCGGCGGCGGTGTTGGCCGTCACCAGCGCGGGCGGCGTGCGCACGCGGGTGGCCCGCGTGGACACCGGCCTTACGCGGGACGACGCCGCCAACCTGGCGCAGCTGCTCAACCGCGGGCTGACCTTTGTGGCCCCGCAGGACCTGAACCCCCGGCTGATGGCCAGCATGATTTTGGCGGCAGGGCAGCGCTTAGCCCCCGTTGTGCGGGCAGCGCAGGCGCTGGTCACTACCGGCCCGCAGGCCTGCCTGCAGGGGGCGCAGTACCTGGCAAAAATGCCCGACGTGCGCCAGAACCTTGGCACCCTGCTGGAGATCTTCTCCGACGATGAGGCTGCGGCCGCGCTGCTGCAGCCCGACGGCGGCAAGATCACCGCGACGCTGGGCAGCGATACCGACCCGCCGATGCCGGGCGCCTGCATCGTCAGCAAGCGGTACCTGGCAGGCGGCGGCCTGACCGGCGCAGTGGCGCTGATCGGCTCCACCCGCATGGAATACCGCCGGCTGCTGCCGGTGCTCAACTACTTTGCCCTCAAGCTGGGGCAGTGTATGGCCGGCCAGGGCCAGTAGACACAGTAAGGAGGACCCGCAATGAGTCAGAACGATACCGAGAAGCGCGCGGCGCCCACGCCGGACCCTGCGCCGCAGGCGGAAACCGCCAAAACGGAAGAGCCGCCCAAGAAGGGCAAAAAAGACAAAGCCAACCGCGAGGCCGCGGCCCTGCAGGCCCAGCTGGAAGCCAGCGAAGCGAAAAACGCCGAGCTCAAAGACCAGCTGCTGCGCACGGCGGCCGAGTACGATAACTACCGCAAGCGCTCGCAGCGCGAAGCGGACCAGAAATTCAACGACGGCGTTTCCCATGCCGTCACCCAGATTTTGGGCATCCTCGACACGCTGGACATGGCGGCCAACGCCGTCTGCGCCGACGAAAACTATAAAAAAGGCGTCATGATGACGCTGGACAAAGCCGCCAAAGCGCTCGAAAACCTGCACATCACCGAGATCGAAGCGCTGGAAAAGCCGTTCGACCCCAACTTTATGAACGCCGTGCAGCAGGTGCCCGCCGCCGAAGGGCAGGAGAGCGGCACCGTCGTGCAGGTGTTCCAGAAAGGCTACAAGATCGGCGATAAGATCATCCGCCACGCCGCCGTCGTCGTGGCCGAATAACGCTTGACGCGGGGCCCACCCGCTTCAGATACAAAGACATCCACCACTCAAAGCAATTTTGAAGGGAGTTTTATACTATGAGCAAGATCATTGGCATCGACCTTGGCACCACCAACAGCTGTGTTGCCGTTATGGAAGGCGGCGAACCCGTCGTCATCGCCAACGCCGAAGGCGCGCGCACCACACCGTCCGTCGTCGGCTTCACCAAGACCGGCGAGCGTCTCGTCGGCCAGGTCGCCAAACGTCAGGCGATCACCAACCCCGAAAACACCATCTCCTCCATCAAGCGCAAGATGGGCACGGCCGAAAAAGTCCATGCCGGCGGCAAGGACTACACGCCCGAAGAGATCAGCGCCATGATCCTTTCCAAGCTGAAAGCCGACGCTGAGGCCTACCTGGGCGAGCCCGTCACCGAGGCCGTCATCACGGTGCCCGCGTACTTCAACGACAGCCAGCGCCAGGCCACCAAGAACGCCGGCACCATCGCGGGCCT
>DXEI01000128.1 GCA_019115045.1 Candidatus Gemmiger excrementipullorum
CTGCATCGTCTGCAACGTCTGGTCGACGGACACCCCGGCCGGGTCCTGCGTGTCCTGCTGCGGCGGCTCATAGGGGCCGATGCCGCAGGAAATGCGTGTGACTTTATAGATCGTTTCCTTCAGCTTTTTGCTGACTTCACGGTTGCCGCGGATGTAATCGCGGAAGGCGTCGCTGCACTCAAACAGCACATGCGCGCCGTCGTAGTACGCCTTGGTGCCGCGCAAAAACGAGATCAGCATCGCGTCGTTTTCCTCGAGGTCCGCCAGCACCAGGCTCCATTGCGGGAAGGGCTCCAGCGGTTTTTTGATCTTGGGCGCGGGCGGTTTGGCGGCGGCCTGCGCCGGCTGCGGGGCCGGCGCGGCAGCGGGCTGTGCCGCCGCGGGCGCGGGGCGCAGTTCCGGCTGCAAAAACGCGGGTTCTTCCTCCGGCGGGGGCGGCACGTCGGCATCCCCCGGCACGGCGGGCGGGGCAGGCTGCACCGCCGGCGGGTTTTGCACCGGCGGGACGACGGCCTGTGTGGGCGGCGGGGCGGCGGGGACGGCCTGCGGCGCCGGGGCGGCCGCGAACGGCTGCGGCGCGGCGGGCTGTGCGGGCTGCGGCGCGGCAGCCGGGCTGGCGGATACCGCTATCTGCGGCTGCGTCAGCGAAAAGACGGCCAGTTCCAGCTCGATGCGCTGGTCGGTGCCGCGCCCCATGTTTTCCAGCGCCTTGCCAAAGGCGTTGATGGCGCGCACGGCCTCGCTTTGCGGGAAGTCCTTGCGCTGGGCGTAGGCAGCTTCTTCCTCGGGCGAAACGCCGCTGAGCAGCTCGGCCCCGCCGGGCAGCGAAGAGAGCATCAGGTTGCGGTAATGCCCGGCCAGCTCCATGCACAGGCGGCGCATATCGACGCTTTGCTGGCGCAGCGCGGCGATCTCCTCCAGCGCCTGGACCGGCTCGCGCGCGGCGATGGCGTCGCTGATGGCGAACAGGTACCCGCGGTCGGTCACGCCAGCCATGCGGCGCACCAGCGCTTCGTCGACGTGGTTGTCGACGCCGGCGCAGGTGTCCAGGATGGACAGCGCGTCGCGCATGGCGCCGTCGGCCAGGCGGCCGATGAGCTGTGCCGCGCCGGGGTCGAGGTCTATCTGCTCCTGCCCGGCGACGTAGGCCAGGCGGGCGGCGATGTCCTGCGCCGTGATGCGCGCAAAGTCATACCGCTGGCAGCGGCTGAGGATGGTGACAGGGACTTTTTGCACCTCGGTGGTGGCCAGGATAAAGATGACATGCTCGGGCGGTTCTTCCATCGTTTTGAGCAGGGCGTTGAACGCCTGCATCGAGAGCATGTGCACCTCGTCGATGATGTATACTTTGTAGCGGCACACCGACGGCAGGTAGGCGACTTCGTCGCGCAGATCGCGGATATCGTCAACGCCATTGTTGGAGGCGGCATCCATCTCGATGATATCGAGGATCGCGCCGCTGTCGATGCCTTTGCAGACCTCGCACTGGCAGCAGGGGTCGGGGCTGGTATGGTCCAGGCAGTTGACGGCCTTGGCGAAAATTTTGGCGCAGGTCGTCTTGCCGGTGCCGCGCGTGCCGGTGAACAGGTAGGCGTGGCCGATGCGGCCGGCGGCGATCTGGTTTTGCAGCGCCGTGACGATGGGCTGCTGGCCCACAACGTCGGCAAAGCGCTGCGGACGCCATTTGCGATACAATGCGCGGTACACCGGCACACCCCCTTGCGTTCCCTCAAGAAAAAAGCGGGCAGAGCACGCGGCTGCGCCGCTTTGCATACAGATGCAGGCTTGCCGCAGCACTGGGCAAGCGCCGCTTAATGCTGCTCGGTTCCCCGCCTGACATGGTTCACAGGCTGCCCACGCACGGGGCCCACATCTGTATGCAAAACAGCGCAATGCAGCCCTGTCCGCAACTCATATTATACACGATACCCACCGCAAATGCAAGCGTTGGTTTTTGGCAGTTTGGGGCGGGCAGTCACCGCCGCTGCGCGGCGCGGCGCGGGTAGTAAACGCCGTCCGGCGCGCGGCACAGCGTCACGCCGAACACCTTATCCAGCACGCCGGCGGCAAAAAGCGCCTGCGGCGCATCGAACGCCGCCAGCCCGCCGCGAGCCAGCACGGCCACGCGGTCGCTGTATTGCAGCGCCTGCGCGAGATCGTGCAATACCAGCACGACAGCGTGCCCCTGCGCCGCCAGGGCGCGCAGGCGTTCCAGCAGTTCAAACTGGGCCGAAACATCCAGGTAGGCCGCCGGTTCGTCCAGCAAAATGGCCGCGCCGCCCTGCGCCAGCGCCATGGCCAGGTAGACGCGCTGGCGCTCGCCGCCCGAAAGTTCGCGCACGTCCCGCCCGGCCCAGCGCGCAACGTCGGTCTGCTGCATGGCCTGCTCGACAGCGGCGCGGTCGGCGGCGGTCATCTGGCGCGAAAAGCCCAGGTACGGGAACCGCCCGTGCCCGACCAGCGCCCGCACCGTGATGCCCGGCACAGGGCGCGTCTGCGGCATAAACGCCACGGTGCGCGCCAGTTCTTTGCGGCCATACGCCGCAAGCGGGCGGCCCTGCAGCAGGATCTGCCCGCCGGCCAGCGGCAGCTGCCGCGCCATGGCTTTGAGCAGCGTCGTTTTGCCGCAGCCGTTGGGGCCCACCAGCGCTGTGACCTGCCCGGGGCGCACAGCGAAGCTGAGGTCTTGCAGCACCGGCGCGCCGCCGTAGCCCACCGTGACGTGTTGCAGCTCAAACATAGATCCGCCCCCTTTTGCGCAGCAGCAGGCTGAGGAAAAACGGCCCGCCGATGAGCGAGAGCAGGATGCCCACCGGCAGCTCAAACGGGGCGAACAACAGCCGGGCCGCCAGGTCGCACAGCGTCACGAGCGCCGCACCCAGCAGCGCGGCGGCAGGCAGCAGCGCCCGGTGGGCGCCGCCGGCCCATTTGCGCGCGATGTGCGGCGCCAGCAGCCCCACAAAGCTGAGCAGCCCGGCAAAGCTGACGGCCGCCCCGGCCAGCAGCGCGGCGGCCAGGATGCCCAAAAAGCGCGTGCGGCCCACAGCGAGGCCCAAAGAGGCGGCGCTTTCCTCGCCCAGGCAGAGCACGTCGAGGTCGACGGCCAAAACCAGCGCCAGCGCCAGCCCCGCCGCGCCGTAGGGCGCAGCGCCGGCCAGCATGCGCAGCGTCACGCCGGAAAGCCCGCCCGTCAAGAACCCGGGCGAGGCAGCCGCAAGCTCCGGCCAGAGCAGTTTAAGCGTGTTGATACCGGCCGTGAGCATGCCGCTGACCGCCAGGCCCGCCAGCACCAGCGTCGTGCGCGAAAGCCCTGCCCGCCAGGCCAGCAGGTAGACGAGCACGGCGCAGCCCAGCGCGCCCAAAAACGCGGCGAACTGCGCCGCCCCCGGCACAGCGGGCGCCAGCGCCATGGCCAGCAGCGCAAAAAAACCAGCCCCGGCGTTGACGCCGATGACGTTGGGGCTGGCCATGGCGTTATTGAGCACCGCTTGCAGCAGCACGCCGGCCGCCGCCAGCGCCGCCCCGGCAAACAGCCCGGCCAGCACGCGCGGCAGCCGCACATAGGCCACGACGCGCCAGACGGTATCGGCGGCATCCCGCGCGCAGAGCGCCCGCCACAGCTGGGCGGGCGTATACGGCTGGCTGCCCAGGCAGAGCCCGGCCGCCGCGGCGCCCAGCACGGCCAGCGCCAGCGCGGCCAGCACCGCCCCGGTTTTGTGGGTGCGCAAAGTTTCCATGCAGACCTCTCTTGCAAATACAAAAAACGGCCGTGCCGGGGGATGCGCGGTTCACAGCCCCCCGGCGGCCTGTTTGAATTTTTGGCAGTACAGCTGCTGGATGCCCGGCAAGCTGCCCAAGCCCTGCAGCGTGCAGCGCACCGTAAACCCGGCCGCCTGCAGCCGGGTCTGCCAGCTGGCAGGGCTTGGCCCCGCCAGGTCGCGGCAGGCGTGCGCGCCGGCCCCCAGCAAAAACGGCATCAGGTGGACGCGGCGGCTGCCGGTGCCATGCAGCGCGGGCAGCACGTCGTCCAGCGCGGGCCAGCCGTGCAGCACCGCCACCAAAACATCCTGCCGCCCCTGCAGCGCAAAGACGCCCTGCAGCGCCGGGTAGACGACGCCGGCAAAACGGCCGGCGCCATGCCCGGCCAGCAGCAGCGTTTCGCCGGGCTGCGGCGGGCAGGCTTCGGCGACGGCGCGCACCGCGGCCACCAGGTCGGCGTTGCAGGCCAGCAGCGGCTCGCCCACCCGCAGGTGTTCAAACTTTCCCGCATAGGCGGCGGCTTCGGCACAGAGGGCTTCGTAGTCCTGCCCGTACAAAAGGTTCGTGGGCTGCACGACGACGGTGCGGCAGCCGGCGGCGGCGAGTTTTTCCAGCGCCTGGGCGGCGCTGTCGGCCGGCAGGCCGTTTTGCGCCATCCGCGCGCGCATAGCAGGGCTGGTGACGGCGCGCGCAAAGGCCCAGCCGGGCGCGGCCGCTTGCAGCGCGGCCTCGACGGCGGCGCGGTCGGCGCGCGGGCGCGGGTCCACCGCGCCGTACCCGGTGCAGAGCAAGGCGTTTTGCATACGTCCTCCCCCGCTGCCCGTCAACCCAGGATGGCCTTGGCCAGGTCGGCGCTGGCCTTGGCGTCCTTGCAGTAGAAATCGGCCCCGATCTGTTTGGCGTAGGCCGGCGTCAGCACCGCGCCGCCCACCCAGACCTGGCAGGGCAGCCCGGCTTCGTGCAGCGCGTCGATGGTCGCTTTCATGTTGGGCACCGTCGTCGTCATCAGCGCCGAAAGCCCCACCAGTCTGGCCCCGGTGGCGCGCACGGCTTCCACGACGCGTTCGGGCGGCACGTCGCGGCCGAGGTCCAGCACGTCGTAGCCGTAGTTTTCCAAAATGACGCGCACGATGTTTTTGCCGATGTCGTGCACGTCGCCCTGCACGGTGGCCAGCACGATCTTGCCTTTGCCCGCGCCGCCCGGCTGCCCCTGCGCGGCGATGGCCGCCTTGACGGCCTCGAACGCGGCCTGCGCGGCGGTGGCCGCCTGCAGCAGCTGCGGCAGAAAGACGGTGCCTTTCTCGAACCCGTCGCCAACGGCGTCCAGCGCCGGGATCAGTGAGGTGTTGACGACCGCCAGCGGCTGCTGCGTGCGCAGCGCGGCCTCGGCGGCGGCGCGGGCTTCGTCCTGCAAGCCGCGGCGCACCGCCTCAAACAGCGCGTCGCCGCTTGGCGCGTTTTGCGGCGCGGCCGGGACGGCGGCCACCGCCTGCGTTTGCAGCTGGACGTTGGCATAGGCCTGCACGTAGGCGGCGCTCTGCGGGTCCTGGGCCGTCAATACGCGGTAGGCGCGCACGGCGGCCATCATCTCGGGCGTGTTGGGGTTCATGATGGCAAGGTCCAGCCCGGCGGCCATCGCCATCGTCAAAAACGTTGTGTTGAGGTAACCGCGGCAGGGCAGCCCAAAGCTGATGTTGGACACCCCCAGCACCGTGCGCACGCCGAGCTCCCGCTTGCAGCGCGTCAGCGCCTGCAAAGTCTGGGCCGCGCCCTCCTGCTGGGCGCTGGCGGTCAGCGTCAGGCAGTCGATGTAGACGTCCTCGCGCGGGATGCCGGCGGCGTCGGTGGCCGCCACGATGCGGCGCGCGATGGCCAGGCGGCCCTCGGCATCGTCGGGGATGCCGTGCTCGTCCAGCGTCAGGCCGACGACGGCCGCACCGTACTTTTTACACAGCGGCAGGATGGCGTCCAGCGTTTTTTGCTCGCCATTGACGGAATTGACGATGGGCTTGCCGTTGTAGACGCGCAGCGCGCGCTCCAGCGCCGCCGGGTCGGAGGAATCCAGCTGCAGCGGCAGGTCGGTGACGGCCTGCAATTCGCAGACCAGGCGTTCCAGCACGGCGGCTTCGTCGATGCCGGGCAACCCGGCGTTGACGTCCAGCACCTCGGCCCCCGCTTCGGCCTGGGCCACGGCCTGGGCGCAGGGGTAGGCGCTGTCGCCCTCCCGCAGAGCCTGCTGCAGCCGTTTTTTGCCGGTGGGGTTGATGCGCTCGCCCACGACGGTGATGCCGTCGACTTCGACAAAGCGCACCGGTGTGCACAGGCAGCTGCGGCGCAGCGGGATCTTCTGCGCGGGGGTCTGCACCGCAAACGCGGCGCGCAGCGCGGCGATGTACGCCGGCGTGGTGCCGCAGCAGCCGCCCAGCAGCGAGACACCGGTGGCAGCGTACGCCTGCATCTGGCGGGCAAATTCTTCGGCCGTCAGGTCGTAGCTGCCGTCGAGGTTGGGCAGCCCGGCATTGGGTTTGACGAACACCGGCACCCCGGCCGGCACCGTGCGGCACAGGCGCTGGGCAAAGGGCAGGATCTCCTGCGGGCCGAGCGAACAGTTGATGCCGACGGCATCCGCCCCCAGGCCCGCCGCCGTGACGGCGTAGCTTTCGACCGTGCAGCCGGTGAAGGTGCGGCCGTTTGCCTCAAAACTCATCGAGGTGAACACCGGCAGGGCGCTGTTTTCTTTGGCGGCCAGCACTGCGGCTTTGAGTTCGTACAGGTCGGTCATCGTCTCAACAAAGACAAAGTCCGCCCCGGCCGCCGCGCCGGCGCGCACGATCTCGGCAAACGCAGTACAGGCGTCGGCAAACGGGAGCGTGCCGGCCGGGGCCAGCAGCTCGCCCAAAGGGCCGATGTCCAGCCCGACGAGCGCGCCGCAGGGCGCGGCGGCCTGTTTGGCGCAGGCGATGGACGCTGCCACGACTTCGGCCACCGTATGGCCGCTGCCCGCCAGCTTGCGGGCGTTGGCGCCAAAGGTGTTGGCCAGCAAAAGTTCCGCCCCGGCCGCCGCATACTCGGCATGGATGGCCGTGAGCGTCTGCGGCATTTCCAGGGCGGCCAGTTCCGGTTTTTGGCCGGGCTGCAGCCCGCGTTTTTGCAGTTCGGTGCCCATAGCGCCGTCCATAAAGACAAAACGGCGGCGGGCCCATATTTCCTCGATGCGCACAGGCGCTTCTCCCCTCTCGTCAGGTCGTTTTGGCAAAACAGGTCGTGCCCTGTTTGCGGTAGGCGCAGGTCTGCCGCAAATGGCAGGTCGCGCAGCCGGCCGGCGCGCCGGTGACGGGGTGCCCCGCCACGCCCAGCAGCGCCGTGGTGCTTTTGCGCGGGGCCAGCAGGTGCTGCGGCGTCACGGCCACACCGCAGCCGCGCACACTGTCCACCGCCAGGCAGAGTTCGTCGTTGAGCGCCAGCGGGCAGTCGCCGTAGCCCGGCGCAAAGCGCCCGGTCAGGTAACGGCCCTGCGCGGCCAGCTGTTCGCGCTGCTCGTCCTCCCAGTCGTCGCAGATCTGTTCGAGCATGGCGGAAGCCAGCGCGTCGGCGCAGGCGGCCAGCGCGATGTCGGTCAGTTCCAGGCGGCGCAGCAAGGTATCCACGCCGCTGCCCAGCGTCGCGGCCAGCAGCAGCACATCGCTGCAGCCCTGCAGGTGGCGCGCCAGGTCGCTGCCGGCGTTTTGCAGCGGCAGCGCCGCGCACGGCAGCAACCGCCACACCGCGCGCGGCACAGCGGCACTGCGCACCTGCTGCTCGGCGCGGTCCAGCAGCGCCGCGGTGCGCGGGTCCGGCTGCCAGCCCGCCGCGCCCAAAAAGCGCAGCGCCATGGCGCGGTCCAGCGCCGCGGGCAGTTCGCGCCGCATTACAGCAGGTCCCGGATGCCGTCGTAGACTTTTTGCGCCACGGCGGCGTCGTTCATGGCATAGAGGTGGATGCCGTCGGCCCCGCCCTCGATCAGATCGCGCAGCTGGCGCACGGCGTAGTCGATGCCGGCGTCATACAGCGCGGCGGGGTCGTCCTGCCAGCGGGAGATCATGCGCGTAAAGTCCGACGGCAGGCTGGCCGAGGACAGCGCGACGGTGCGCTCGATCTGGCTGCGCTTGACGATGGGCATGACGCCCGCCGAGACCGGCAGCGTGATGCCCGCGCGGCGCGCCAGGTTGAGGAACCGGTAAAAGTGCATGTTGTCAAAAAACAGCTGGGTGATCAGGTGTTCCGCCCCGGCGGCCTGCTTGATGCGCAGGTTTTCGACGTCCTGGCGCAGCGTCTCGGCCTCGGGGTGGCCCTCCGGGTAGCAGGCGCCATGCACCGAGAACCCGGGCTTTGCCTGTTTGATGAACGCCGTCAGGTCGCTGGCGTGGGCGAAATCGGCGCTTTCGGGGCGGGTGGGCGTGCGGTCGCCGCGCAGCGCCAGCACGTCGCGCACGCCGACGCGTTCGAGCTCGTCGAGGATGGCCGCCGCGCGCGCGCGGTCGTTGCCCATGCAGATCAGGTGCGCCAGCGCCGGCACGCCGCAGGCATTCTGCACGACGTCGGCCACCTCCACGGTGGAGACGCCGCCGGCCGAGCCGCCCGCGCCGAAGGTGACGCTGATAAAGTCCGGGTGCAGCGCGGCCATGGCTTGCAGCGCCGCGCGCAGCTTGTCCATCTGGGTGGTCTGCTTGGGCGGGAAACACTCGATGGAAAACACGCAGCGCTTGGCTTTGAACTGTTCGGTGATCGTCATGACATTCTCCCCCTGTTGTGCAGTTTCAGGCCGCGGCGTCCTGCGCTTCCTCGTCGGGCAGGGTCGCCTGCAGCGTTCCGTTTTGGTAGGTAAAAGTAAGGGTACCCTGTTCGTCGGTGCGGTAGACGTCCACGCCACAGGCGGCGAGGCGGCGCAGCACCTCGGCATGCGGGTGGCCGTAGTCGTTATCGCGCCCGCAGCTGATGACAGCCGCCTGCGGCTGCACGACCGAGAGCAGCGCCTCGCTGCTGGAAGTGGACGAGCCATGGTGGCCCACCTTGTACAGCACCGCGTGCAGACCGCGGCCGTATTCGTCGACGAGCGCCTGTTCGGCTTCTTCCTCGGCGTCGCCGGTGGCGAGGTAGCGGAAGCCGCCCGCCGTAAACAGCAGGCAGAGCGAACCGTTGTTGGCGTCGTCCTCGTCCACAGTCAGCGCGCTGCCGCCCTGCAGAACTTGCAGCGTGCCGGACCCCAGTGCAAAGCAGTCGCCCGGCGATGTTTCGGCCAGCGGCACGCCGGCGGCGGCCGCCTGTTCCAAAACGGCGCGCGACCAGGCGGAAGATTCCCCTGCCGGCGGGTCCCACACCGGCACCAGCAGCGTTTCGACCGGCAGCGCTTCCAGCACGGCGGCCGCGCCGCCGGTGTGGTCGGCATGCGGGTGGGTCAGCACGAGGTAGCGCAGCCGCTCCACCCCGGCCAGCTGCAGGCTGCGCGCCAGCGCGTCGGCGGTATCGGCTGTGCCGGTGTCGATCAGACAATATTCGCCGTCCTGGCCGATGAGCACAGCGTCGCCCTGGCCGACATCCAGCACGGTGACGGTGGTGGGGCTGGCGGCCAGCAGTTCGGCGTCGGGTGCATCCAGCGGCACGCCGAACGCCGCGTACAGCTGCGTCCAGGTGGGCACACCGCCCTGCCCGCCCCGAAAAGCCACCACATAGGCAGATACGGCCAGCGCCAGCACCGCCAGGCAGATAAAAGCCCGGCGGGCCGTGCGCAGCCGGCGTTTAGTTTTCCTCGTACTGGCCATTCAGCTTGCGCTCCTGCCATTGGGCGCGGGTGACCAGCACCGCGCGGGGCTTGGCGCCCTCGTACGGGCCGATGACTTTTTCCTGTTCCATCTGGTCCATGATGCGGGCGGCGCGGGCATAGCCCAGCTTGCAGCGGCGCTGCAGCAGGCTCGTCGAAGCCTGCCCGGCCTCGATGACGCACTCGACCGCCTGCTCGAACATCGGGTCCAGCGCGCCGCCCTCGGCGTCGTCCTCGCCTTTTTTGCTGCCTTTTTCGGCCACGGCGCGGCGTTCCATCTCGGCGATCATCTCCTCGTCATACTGGGCCGAGGAGGTGGACTTGATAAAGCTGAGCACAGCGCTGATCTCCTCGTCGGTGACGAAGGTGCCCTGCACGCGCACCGGCTTGGACGCGCCGACGGGCAAAAACAGCATATCGCCGTTGCCCAGCAGTTTTTCGGCGCCCGAAGCGTCGAGGATGGTGCGCGAGTCGATCTGGCTGGAGACCGCGAACGCGATGCGGCTGGGGATGTTGGCCTTGATGAGGCCGGTGATGACGTCGACGCTGGGGCGCTGCGTGGCGACGATGAGGTGGATGCCGGCCGCGCGGGCTTTCTGCGCGATGCGGCAGATGTAGTCCTCGACTTCCTTGCCGGCGACCATCATGAGGTCGGCCAGCTCGTCGATGACGATGGCGATGTAGGGCAGGTGCTCCAGCCCGGCCTGCGCGGCCAGGCGGTTGTAGGCCTTGATCTCGCGCACGTTATTTTCGGCAAAGAGTTTGTAGCGGCGCTCCATCTCGGCCACGCTGGCGCCCAGCGCGCCGGCGGCCTTGCGCGGCTCGGTGACGACGGGCATGAGCAGGTGCGGGATGCCGTTATACTCGGCCAGTTCGACGACTTTGGGGTCGATGAGGATGAGCTTGACGTCCTCGGGCCCTGAGCGGAACAAAAAGCTGATGATGATGGAGTTGACGCACACCGATTTGCCGCTGCCGGTGGAACCCGCGATGAGCAGGTGCGGCATCTTGCACAGGTCGGCCACCTGGGCGGTGCCGGCGATGTCCTTGCCAAGGGCCATCGTCAGCGGGCTGCGCATGTTGATGTAGTTCTGCGCCTCAAACACCGAGCGGATGTTGACGGTGGAGCGGATCTTGTTGGGCACCTCGATGCCGACGGCCGGTTTGCCGGGGATGGGCGCCTCGATGCGCACGCCCGCCGTGGCCAGGTTGAGCGCGATGTCGTCGGCCAGGCTGGTGATGCGGCTGACCTTGATGCCGGCCTGGGGCTGCAGCTCATACCGCGTGACCGAAGGACCGCGGCAGATGTCGAGGATCTTGGTCTTGACGCCGAAACTTTCCAGCGTGTTGACGAGGGTATCGGCGTTGCGCTTCATCTCGCGCGCGGCGCCGGCTTCATCCTCGGGCGAGGTGGCGTTGAACAGGTTGAGCGAGGGGTAGCAGTAGGGCTTGGGCGGCTCCTTTTGCGCGGCAGCCAGGTCGATGGCGGCCTTGGCGGCCTGCGGCGGCGTATGCACCGGCGCGCCGGAGGAGTTGCCGACGCTGCTGCTGACCTGCAGGCGGGCGGCCTCGCCCCCCTGGGGCACGGCGAAGCTCTGCTCGGTGCCGGTGGGCTGGGCATCCAGCAGGTCGGAGAGCGGTTTGCCGGCCTGCCAGGCTTCCCCGGCCGCCTGGGCGACGTCAAAGCTGCCGCCCAGCGTGGGGATGGCCGCACCGCCCATGGCGGCGCGCAGTTCCTCCTGCGTAAGTACGCGGGTATCGCCCCGCACGCGCTCGGGCGCCGGCTGCGGCGCGGCCGGCGGTTCCGGTGCATCGGCGACCGGCACCAGCGGCGTGGCAAAATCCGCCGCGGTCTGCAGCGGGACCGAGAAGCCCTGCGTCTCTTCTTCCTCCGCCAGGCCGGCCGTGCCCTCGGCATCGTAAGGCGCATGGCCGCTGACGGCGCGGTGGATCAAAGCGTCGAGCTCGTCGCCGGCCGGGGCCTGCTGCGCGGGCTCCGGCTGCAAGGTCAGCTCAAAATCTTCCTGCGGGGCCGGCGCGGGGGCCGGGGCGGGTTCCTCTTTGGGCGCATGGTAGCGCTGCGGGTCAGAAAGATGCGAGAGCGGGTCCAGCCCAAAGGTACCGCCGGGGCCGATCTCGATGCGTTGCAGCGGGTCATGGTCGATGGCCTGCTGCAGTGCCCCCTGCTCTGCCCCGGGGCCCAGGTCCACGTCAAAGGACGCGCGCGCCGCGGCGCTGTGCGGGGCCGGGGCGGCGGCCGCCCGGGGCGCAGGCTGCGCCTGGCTGCCCGGCAGGCTGCCGGTGTCGGCAATGACGTCATACGCCGGGCGGTGGCGGGCCGGGTCGCCGGGCAGCGTGCCGGTGAGTTCCTCCAGCGATTCCTCCTGCGGGGTCTCGCCAAACAGCGGCGTGTCGTAGCCGGCCTCGCGCTCACTGCGGGCGGCCTGCAGTTTGCGGTACTGGCCGTCCACAAACTGTACGACATCGGCCGGGGTGACGGCAAAAAAGACCATCAGCCCCAGGGCGAACACCAGCAGCATGATGACGTTGGACGCCGGGCGGCCAAACAGCGCCAGCAGCGTGCCGCCGATGGGCGCGCCGAGGACGCCGCCCTCCCAAAAGCCGGTCTGGCCGCGCATATACAGCATTTTGACGATCTCCCACGCGTTGGCGTCGCTGGTGGAAACTTTGGAGAACACCACCGGCACGCCCGCGCACAGGGCCGCCATCAGCGCCACTTTGCCCGCAAAGCGCCCTACGCGGTAACCGGACGCCAGCAGATACGCCAGGTAGAGCAGAAACGGCCCCACCAGGTAGGCTATGACGCCAAACAGGCCAAAATACACCCCGCGCATGGCGCGCCAGATGTTTTGCCCCGGCACCAGCACCATCGCCACGCACAGCAGCCCCAGCCCGGCCAGCAGCACGCTGGGCAGCAGGTCGGGGGTCTGGGCGCGGCGCTGGGCGCGGCGCGACGCGGGTTTTTGGCTGCGCGCAGACGGCGCGCGGCTGCCGGAGGAACGCGCGCGCCCCGAAGAAGCGCGCCCGGATGTTGTTTTTTTACCGCCGCCCTGGCGGGAACGAGATTGTGCCATAGTGAAACTTTCCCCTCTGTCACTGCAAAGATCTATCCAAAAAACGGCTTACACGCCAAAAGCATATTCAGTGTTTATTGTAGCACGAACGGGCGGCCTTGTAAAGAAAAGCCGCCCGCTGTATTGCGCGGTTCCGTCCGCCGTGTGCCTCTTCCCTGCCGCGGTCAATGCCCGGGGGTGCGGCGCGGGGCGCGTTCGATCTCGGCATAGAGGTAGCGCAGCGCGTCGGACAGGCCGCCCAGCTCGTCGATGAGCCCCTCCTCGACCGCCTGGCGGCCGTCGAGCACGGTACCCATATCCATGACGAGTTCGCCGGTGTTGTGCATCAGCGTGGTGAACCGGCGCGCCGTGATGCCGGAATGCCCGGCCACAAAGCCGACGATGCGCTCCTGCATCTGTTCAAAATAGCGCAGCGTCTGCGGCACGCCCAGCACCATGCCGGAATGCCGCACCGGGTGCACCGTCATGGTGGCGGTGGGCACGATGAAGCTGCGCCGGGCCGACACCGCCAGCGGGATGCCGATGGAATGCCCGCCGCCCAGCACCAGCGTGGCGCTGGGTTTGCCGACCCCGGCGATGAGCTCAGCCAGGGCGAGCCCGGCCTCGACGTCGCCGCCGACGGTGTTGAGGATGACGAGCAGGCCCTCGATCTCGGGGTCCTCCTCAATATCGACGAGCTGGGGGATGACATGCTCATACTTGGTGGTTTTTTGGTTTTCGGGGGCCAGGCTGTGCCCCTCGATGGTGCCGATGACCGTCAGGCAGTGGATGGCGTGCCGCCCCTTGGTGGCCGGCAGGATGCCGTCCTCGGTCATAAGGTCGTGTTCGAGGCGTTTGAGGGCCGCGCTCTCGTCGGGGTTGAGGGCGGGACGGGTCTCGGTTTTGCGTTTGGCGTGATCGGGCATAGCGCTGCGCTCCTTTTTTGTTGGCATATTTCCCCCAGTATGCCCCGGCCGCGGCGGCGTTATGCGCCGGCGTGCGCCGCCCGCAAAAACTTAGATAAAAATTTGACAACCTAACCGCCGGTATTTATAATATCTTATAAGAGAGTTGAGTTTCCCCCGCGCGGCGCGGCCGCCGGGGCGATGTTGTGAGGGAGTAAGACCATGCCGGTACAAAATAAAGCGTCTTTGCCCGTGATCAAACGGCTGCCAAAATATTACCGCTACCTGACCAACCTTTCCGCCGACGGGCGGGAGAAGATCTCTTCCAGCGAGTTGGCCCACATGATGGGCACCACCGCCAGCCAGGTGCGGCAGGATTTCAACTGCTTTGGAGGGTTCGGCCAGCAGGGCATCGGCTACAAGGTCGACGTGCTGCGCGCCGAGATCGGCAAGCTGCTGTTTGGCGACGGCGAGCGGCTGCCCACCATCCTGATCGGCGCGGGGCACCTGGGCTCGGCCGTGTCCAGCTTTATCAGCCGCGACACCAACGGCTACCGGCTCATCGGCGTGTTCGACGTCAAGCCGGAGCTGTTCGGCCAGACGATCTGCGGGGTGCAGATCTTCCCGCTGCGCGAACTGGCGCGCTTTTGCGCCGAGCACCACCCCACGGTGGCCGTGCTGTGCGTGCCGCGCCAGAGCGCGATGGACCTGGCCGGCGAACTGGTCGAGTACGGCATCCAGGGCGTGTGGAATTTCAGCCACTATGACCTTTCGGTCGAATACCCGCAGCTGACGGTGGAAAACGTCCACCTGGGCGACAGCCTGATGAGCCTGGGGTATCGCCTGCGCAACCAGGAATAACGGAGGGGCCCCATGGCAAAACTGTATTTCCGCTACGGCGCTATGAACAGCGGCAAGACGACCGCGCTGATGCAGGTCGCCTACAACTACAAAGAGCGCGGCATGCGCGTGCTGATCTTAAAGCCGTCCATCGACACCAAAGGGCAGGACCGCATCGTCTCGCGCCTGGGCATCGAGTGCAAGGTCGACCAGCTCGTCACGCCGGAGGTGGACATCGTCGCGCTGGTCCAAGCCGATATTGCCCAAAACGGCCCGCTGGCCTGCGTACTGTGCGACGAGAGCCAGTTTTTTACCCCCGCGCAGGCCGAACAGCTGTTTTTGGTGACGGTGGACCTGAGCGTGCCGGTGATCTGCTACGGGCTGCGGGCGGACTTTATGCTGCATGGCTTCCCCGGTTCGACCCGGCTGCTGGAGCTGGCGCATACCATTGAGGAGCTCAAGACCATCTGCGCCTGCGGGCGCAAGGCGATCTGCAACGGGCGCAAGGTCAACGGCGAGTATGTGTTTGAGGGCGCGCAGGTCGCCATCGACACCGTGGACAACGTCGAATACCAGAGCCTGTGCCCCCAGTGCTGGTACCGCGAGTACCGCGCCTTTTTAAAACGGCACGGCAAGGGCTGACGCCCGCGCCGCAGCAAAAGGCCGCCCGGACCTTTGCAAAGGTCCGGGCGGCTGCTGTTATTTGTTGCGCTTGTAATACTGGCGGTACTGCTGGGGCGAAAGGCCGGTCGCGTCCTTGAACACGCGGCGGAAATGTGCCGTGGTCATAAAGCCGGTTTTTTCGGCGATGGCGGAGATGCTCTCGGCCGATTTTTCGATACGGTTCTGCGCCTCTTTGACGCGCACGCCGTTGATGTATTCGATCAGGCTGAGGTTGGTCGATTTTTTGAACAGCCGGCTGAGGTAGTACGGGCTGATGTAAAACTGCCCCGCGATGCCGGTCAGGGTCAGTTTTTCGGCGTAATGCTGCGAGATATACGCCTGGATCTGGTCCACGATATGGTTGCTGACGCGCCCGCGCTCGCCGCCCTGCTCGCGCTGTTGGCGGCAGAGGTCTTTGAGTTCCAGCAGCAGCGTCGCCAGCATCATTTTGCGCATGGCTTCCCGCTCCTGCGAGGGGTCGCCCTCCAGCGACAGCAGCTGCTGCAGCATGCTTTGGATATGGTTTTGCTGCTTGACGGTGATGTTGGAGAGCAGATGGTTATGCTCCTCGGTCAAAAAAGAGAAGAAGTCCACCTCCGGGAAGGCAGCCGCGATCTTTTCGAGGTATTCGCGGCTGAAATTGAGCACGACGCGGCTGGAGGGCGCGTCCCCCAGCGAAGCGGTCTTGTGGATCTGGTTTTCGCCGATGAGCACCACGCTGCCCGCGTTGACGATGTAGGCGGAATCCTCGATAAAATAGCGGCGGGTGCCGGCGATCTCGTAATAGATCTCAAACTTATGGTGGATGTGGAAGCTGGGCATATCAAAGCCGGTATCGCGGTCGATGCGCTCGATGAAAAAATCATCCCGCGGATCGTAGGTGTATTCAGAGACCATGGCAGACCCTCTTTTGCGTGGTATTGCCGCGGCGCGCAACGCCGAAGCGGCTCTTTTTTGCTAATATGGATAGAATAGCACATTTTTTGTTATTTTTCAAATGGTTTTTTGCAAAAAATGTCCTTTTCTTACATCATTTGTGCAAAGCAAAAGCACCGGGTGCTGGCAGCACCCGGTGCGGGGTCAGATCTTACCTTATTGCATCAGGCCGCAGACGAGCTGGGCGTAGGCCACGGGGTCGTCGATGGGCAGCCCCGCGATGAGCAGCGCCTGGTCATAGAGCAGCTCGGCATACCGGGCGACTTTGGCGCTGTCGCCGGCTTCATGCGCGGCTTTGAGCGCGGCGAACACCGGGTGGCCGGGGTTGAGTTCCAGCACCTTGGTGCTCTCGACGCCTTCGCCGTTGGGCATGCGGCGCAGCACTTTTTCCATCTCCATCGAGATGCCGCCCTCGCTGGACAGCGTGACGGGGTGCTCCTGCAGCGTGGGGTTGACCTTGACCTCCTTGACTTTGCCGTTCAGCGCTTTCTGGATCTCGTCAAACAGGTCCTTGTTCTCGGTGGCGGTCTGCTCGGCGGCTTTCTTTTCTTCCTCGGTCTCCAGGCCCAGGTCGCCGGCGTTGATGTTCTTGAACTCTTTTTCTTTATAGTCGTGCATCATCTGCAGGCAGAACTCGTCGACGTCCTCGGTGCACAGCAGCAGGTCGTAGCCCTTGCTCAGCACCAGCTGGGCGTTGGGCAGCTTGCCCAGGCGATCGAGGTCGTCGCCGGCCGCAAAGTAGATGCACTTCTGCCCCTCGGGCATGGCTTCGATATATTCGTCGAGGGTGACGTACTTCTTCTCTTTGGCGGACCAGAACAGCAGCAGGTCGGCCAGCAGGTCCTTGTGCATGCCGTAGTCGCCGTAGATGCCGAACTTGATCTGGCGGCCGAAGGATTTCCAGAACGTCTCGTACTTTTCGCGGTCGTTGACGAGCATGGCGTGCAGCTCGTTCTTGATCTTCTTCTCCAGGCTGTTGCGCATCAGCTTGAGCTGGGCGTCCTTTTGCAGCGTCTCGCGGCTGATGTTCAGGCTCAGGTCCTCGCTGTCGACGACGCCCTTGACAAAGCTGAAGTAGTCGGGCAGCAGGTCGGCGCATTTTTCCATGATGAGCACGCCGGAAGCGTACAGCGCCAGGCCCTTCTCGTACTCTTTGGTGTAGTAGTCGTAGGGCGTGCGGCCGGGGATAAACAGCAGCGCCGTATAGGTGGCCGTGCCCTCGGTGCGGCTGGTGATGACGCGCAGCGGGTCGGTGTAGTCCATGAACTTGGACTTGTAGAACTCGTTGTAATCCTCGTCCTTGACCTCGCTCTTGGCGCGCTTCCAGATCGGCACCATGCTGTTGAGGGTCTCGAGCTCGGTGTAGGTCTCGTACTCGGGCTTGTAGTCGTCGCCGGCATCCTCCGGTTTGGGTTTCTGGCGGGACTTTTCGCGGTACATCGTGATGGGGAAATGGATGTAGTCGCTGTATTTTTTGACAAGCCCGGCCAGCGTGTACTCGTCGAGGTAGTCGCTGTAATGCTCGGTGTCGGTATCTTCTTTCAGCACCAGGATGACCTCGGTGCCGACGTCGTCCTTGTCGGCCTCGGTCAAGGTATAGCCCTCGACGCCCTTGGACTCCCACTTCCAGGCGGTGTCCGCGCCCTGCGCGCGGGAAATAACGGTGACCTTAGACGCCACCATGAACGCCGAGTAGAAGCCGACGCCGAACTGGCCGATGATGTCGATGTTATCGCTCTGGTTTTCGGTCTTGAAATCCAGCGAGCCGGAGCGCGCGATGGTGCCGAGGTTCTTTTCGAGCTCCTCTTTGCTCATGCCGATGCCGTTGTCGCGGATGGTCAGCGTGCGGCTGTCTTTGTCGGGCTGGATGTGGATGTGCAAATCATCCTTGCCGATGCCCATGGAGGTATCGGTCAGGCTCATGAAATAGCGCTTGTCGCAGGCGTCCGACGCGTTGGAGATCAGCTCGCGCAGAAAGATCTCGCGGTTGGTGTAGATAGAATTGATCATCAGGTCGAGCAGTTTTTTGCTCTCGGCCTTAAATTGACGCATTGCCATGCAGAAAGACCTCTCTTTTGGGTAAATTAGCACTCTTTTGCTTGAACTGCTAAATGTAGTTTAGCACCCTTTGCAGCAAAGTGCAAGGCCTTTCACAAAAAATTTAAAAAGCGCGGTTTCCCCTTTTCAAACACGCCGAATTGGGGTATGCTGTAGCTAAAGACCTTTTGCGAAAAGGATGGGATGCAACGATGTCGAAATACGGCGACAAAGCCTACGAGGCATTTTTTAAAGGGTACAACTGCAGCCAGTGCGTGGCGCTGGCGTTCGCCGCCGAGATGGGCCTGACCGAGGAACAGGCGCTGAAACTTTCCTCCGGCTTTGGCGGCGGCATGGGCCGCATGCGGGAGGTATGCGGCGCGTTTTCGGGCGCGGTGCTGGTGCTGGGCGCGCTGTACGGCAACACCGACCCGGCGCTGAAAACGCAGACCTATACCGAGGTGCAGGCCCTGGCCGCGCAGTACCGCGCGCGCAGCGGCGGGGGCAGCATCGTCTGCCGCGAGCTGCTGGGCCTGAAACAGGCCGAGGGCAGCCCCGTGGCCAGCCCCCGCACGGCCGACTACTACAAAAAGCGCCCCTGCCCCGAGCTGGTGCGCCTGGCCGCCGACTTGATGGCCGAATACATAGAACAGCACCCGCGCCCGGCCGCTGACGCCGGCCAAGAGAAGGGAGACGCCCCGGTATGAAGATCTTTTTTTACGCGCTGCGCCCGTTTGATGAGCTGCCCTACTGCGAGCCCAACCGCCAAAAGTACGGCATCGACTATGCCTGGACGGCCGAGACGCCGAACCCCGGCAACCTGCAGCTGGCCGAAGGCTGCGACGCCGTGAGCACCAACCCCTGCGAGGTCCGGCCCGAATACCTGGAAGCCTTTGCCCGCATGGGCGTCAAGTACCTGCCCTGCCGCAGCATAGGCTACGACCACCTGCCGCTGGACGCCGCCAAACGCCTGGGCCTGCGCGTGAGCCACAGCCATTACCCGCCCGAGGGTGTGGCCAACTACGCCGTTATGCTGATGTTGATGGCTACGCGCAAGATGAACCAGATCATGCTGCGCGCCGCCGTGCAGGACTACTCGCTGCCCGGCAAGATGGGGCGCGACCTTTCGGGGTGCACGGTGGGCGTGGTCGGCACCGGCAAGATCGGCAGCACGGTCATCCGGCATCTGAGCGCGTTCGGCTGCAAGCTGCTGGCCTACGACCTGTACCCCAACGACGCCGTGCGCGCCTGGGCCGACTATGTGCCGCTGGCGGAACTGTACGCGCGCAGCGACGTGATCACGCTACACCTGAACGCCACGCCGGAGAACCACCACCTGATCGACGCGGCGGCCATTGCCCAAATGAAGGACGGCGTGCTGCTGGTGAACACGGCGCGCGGGACGCTGATCGACCCGCAGGCGCTGGTAGAAGGCCTGGAAAGCGGCAAGATCGGCGGCGCCGGGCTGGACGTGGTGGAGGACGAAGCCGGCCTTTGCTACTATGACCGCCGCGGCGAAGCGCTGGCAAACCGCGAGCTGAACCTGCTGCGCAGTTTCCCCAACGTCATCGTCAGCCCGCACACGGCGTTTTACACCGACGTCAACGTGGCCAGCATGGTGGAAAGCGCCTTTGAGGCGACGGCCGCCTTTGCCGCCGGCCGCCCCTGCCCCTGCGAGGTGCCGCTGTGAGGGTGGAGCCCGGCCGCGCCGGCGAGACCTGGGCACTGGGGCCCGCCCTGGCCCCGGGCGAGCCGTTTCCCTTCGTCTGCGCGGGGTGCGGCGGCTGCTGCCGGGGCCGCCGCGACCTGGTGCTTTCGGGGTATGACCTCTACCGCATCGCGCGGCGGCTGCGGCTTTCGCCGCGCATCGCCGCGCACGCCTTCTGCAAAGAATACATCGCCCCGCAAAGCCTGCTGCCCGCCCTGTGTTTAACGCCCGACCCCCAGACCGGCGACTGCCGTTTTTTAGAGGGCGGGGCCTGCGCCATCCACGAGGCGCGGCCGCTGGCCTGCGCGCTGTACCCGCTGGGGCAAAGCATCGACCCGGCGGCCGGCACGGCCGAGTACCGCGCCCAGCTGCCGCTGTGCGGCGTGCAGGCCGGCGGGCGCACGCTGCGCGACTACCTGCGGGACGCCGGCATCGACGAGCGCACCGGCATCGACGTGCGCTGGGCCGCCGCCTGCACCGGGCTTTCGCAGCGGCTGCACGCCGCGGGCGGCGAAACGCACCCGCATTTCCGCACGGCGGTGCGGCGCATCGCCCGCGCGCTGTACTGGGACTATGCGCTGGGGGATGAATTTTACCCGCAGTTCCAGCAAAACATCGCCGCCCTGCTGCCGCTGCTGGACCGGCTGCTGGCGAAACCGTGAGCTTACAAAAAAACCGCTCTGCCTCGAGAGGGGCAGGGCGGTTTTTGTATGTCAGCCTTGCAGCGGCAGCGTCAGGTCCACGCGCGCGCCGCGGGGCGTGTTTTGGCCAAATTCTGCGCGGCCGCCGTGGGCCTG
This sequence comes from Candidatus Gemmiger excrementipullorum, assembly GCA_019115045.1. Taxonomy (GTDB): domain Bacteria; phylum Bacillota; class Clostridia; order Oscillospirales; family Ruminococcaceae; genus Gemmiger; species Gemmiger excrementipullorum. Next base: position 20,517 of record DXEI01000128.1, read on the forward strand.
CACGATCTGCTCAACAACATGCAGCCCCAGGATGTGGGGTGGTTCCCCCCCTTGTGGCGCGCCGTGCAGCGCCGCCAGCACGGCGGGCGGGTAGCCGGCGCCGTCGTCGGCCAGCGTGATGTGCAGCGTCTGCCCCTGTACGCGCGCCTGCACCGTGCAGTGTACAGGGCCGGGGTTGTGGCGCACGCTGTTGCCCAGGATGTTTTCCACCGCGCGGCCCAGCAGCGCCGCGTCGGCCTGCAGGGCGGCATGCTCGGCCTCGGGGGCCAGGTCCAGCGTCACTTCGCAGCGCTGCGCCAGCGGGCCGTTGCAGAAATCCGCCGCCAGGCCGCGCAGCAGCGGCCCGGCAAAGACCGGCTGGCGGCGCAGCGGCTGCGCGCCGTACTGCAGTTTGCTGGTAAGGTTGAGGTCCTCGATGAGGGCGCGGATGCGCTCGCTCTGGGTGCAGATGCCGCCGGCTTTCTGCCGGGCGGCGTCGGGCAGCGCGGCGTCGCGGGCCAGCTGCTCGCCCCAACCCAAAATGAGAGAGAGCGGCGTGCGGATATCGTGGCTGACGCCGGCGATCCACTGGGTGCGGGCAGCATCGCGCTGCGCAATGATGGCGTTGCGGAGGCGCAGCTGTTCGCTGGTCTCGTTCAGGCGGCGGGCGAGTTCGCCGGTAAAGCCGGTGGTGGGCAGGTCCACGGTGCCGCCGCGGGCCAGCACCTCGAGGCCGTCAGCCACCGTCTGCAGCGAGCGCGTGCTGCGCCAGCTGACCAGCAGGCAGCACGCCAAAATCAGCGCCAGGACCCCCGCCAGCACCCGGCCGCCGTTGGCAAACAGCCCGCGCAAAAGGTCGGGGTCGCTGTAAAAATTGTAGCGGGCGATGCTGTCTTTGGGCATGCCCAGCACCAGCAGGCCGTAGCCGCGGATCTGGCAAAAGACCGGGTAGTCCGCCAGGTACCACCGCGTAAAGGAGGCGATCTGCGTGGCGGTGTAGGGGTGGTCGAGCTCGGCGGGCAGCTGGTAGCGCCAGCGCACCTGGCCGGCATCGTCCAGCACCATGGCCCAGACGTACCCGTCCAGCCAGACTTCGGCAGACTGGGTGTCAAAGGTGAACTGCCCGGCCGCGTCGCACTGCAGATGGTCGGCGACCATCGCGCTGGTGTAGCGGAAGGTCGCGGCCTGTTTGGTGCCGTACTGGTACCCCAGGGCGATGAGCGCCGCCACGCCCAGCGCCAGCAGCAGCAAAATGGTAAGCGCCGTGGCCAGCACATAGCGGCGCACGACGCGGGCAAAGGTTTTCATGGCGTATCCTCCCCCGCCAGCTTGTAGCCGATGCCGCGCACCGTGAGCAGGTAGCGCGGTTTGCTGGCGTTGTCCTCGATCTTTTCGCGCAGGTGGCGGATATGGACGCCCAGGGTGTTCTCGCCGCCAAAATAGTCCTGCCCCCAGACGGACTCAAACAGCGCGTCGTAGGTGACGATGTGGCCGCGGTTTTCGGCCAGTTTTTGCAGCAGCGCGCGCTCGGTGGCCGTCAAGGGCAGTGTGCGCCCGTCCGGCAGGCGCACCAGCGCGTCGGCCAGTTCCACCGTGCGGGCGCCCAGTGCCAGGCGGCCGGCCGCGCCGCGCTGCAGCTCGGCCCGGTAGGCGCGCCGCAAGATGTGCTGTACGCGCAGCAGCAGTTCCTGCATCAAAAACGGCTTGGTCAGGTAGTCGTCGGCGCCCAAGCCCAGCCCAAACAGCCGGTCGGCGTCGGCGTCCCGGGCCGAGAGGAACAGCGCCGGCACGTCGGCCTGGGCGCGCAGCTGGCGGAACAGCGCAAACCCGTCGCCGTCGGGCAGGTTGATGTCCAAAATCATCAGTTCGGGGCGGGCGGCGGCAAAAGCCGCGCGGGCCTGCGCGCAGTTTTGCGCGGTGGCGATGGTTTGGTAGCCCGCCGCGCGCAGATGCTCGCACAGCAAGGCCAGCAGGTCCGGCGTGTCGTCCACCAGCAGCAGTTTGGCGTCGTAGATCGTTTGCATAGGGGTCTCCCCTTTCCTTTGGTTTGTATTGTACCACACCGCCCCGCCCGCGCGCCATGCGGCGGCGGCAAATTTAAGGCAAAATTAAGGCGGGCTTTGGGGTGGTTTAAGCGGGCGGGTGTAACATACAAGCGTCCGAAGAGAAAACGAACCAAAGGAGTGGACGCTATGCAAACTGTGATCGAAACGCAAGAACTTTGCAAGGTATACGGCCAGCGCCGCGCCGTGGACGGTGTGGAACTGCACGTGCCGGAGGGCTGCGTGTACGGCTTTATCGGCCCCAACGGCGCGGGCAAAAGCACGACGATGAAGATGCTGCTGGGCCTGGTGCACCCCACGGCGGGGCGCGTATGCCTGCTGGGGCAGCCGATGACCGAGCGGAACCGCCTGGCGCTGCTGCGCCAGACCGGCAGTTTGATCGAGTCACCGTCCGGTTACCCGCACCTGACCGGCGAGGAAAATCTGCAGGTCGTGGCCGATTTGAAAGGCGTGCCGCGCAAGGACATCGACCGCGTGCTGGAGATCGTGGACCTGGCCGGGGACCGCCGCCGCAAGGTGGGGCAGTATTCGCTGGGCATGCGCCAGCGGCTGGGCATCGCCATGGCGCTGCTGGGCAGCCCGCGGCTGCTGATCCTGGACGAGCCGACCAACGGCCTGGACCCTGCCGGCATCCAGGAGATGCGCGATCTGCTGGTGCACATGCCGGAACGCACCGGCGCGACGGTGTTGGTATCAAGCCACCTGCTGGGCGAGATGGAACAGATGGCCGAACAGGTGGGCATCATCGACCACGGCAAAATGCTGTTTGAGGGCCCGCTGCAGGCTTTGCAGCGCCACAGCCGCGGCAGTTACCGCCTGCGCGTATTGCAGCCGCAAAAGGCCGTGCCCGCCCTGCAGGCGCGCGGCGTGCCCGCCAAGTTCGCAAAAGGCGCGCTGACGCTGCCGCCGCTGCCCGACGCCGCGCTGGCCGCCGCCGTGCAGGCCGTGGCCGACGCCGGGGCCGGCGTGGTGGAGCTGACCGCGCACACCAGATCGCTGGAAGAAATTTTCCTGAGCCTGACCCAGACACGGGAGGTGAAGTGAGATGCCGCGCGCCCTGCATGCCGAACTGCAAAAAGCGCACCGCCGCCACGACCTGGCGGTCTGCCTGCTGGTGCCGCTGGTGATTTTGATATGGGTCGGCTACTCGGCCCCCGAGGCGGGTAGCAGCGCCGTACACCCTTTCAGCGCGCTGTTCTACATGGGCCCCACCATCGACGCCATCTTAATGCCCATCGGCATGGCGGTGCTGGCCACCCGCCTGTGGGATGTGGAGGAAAAAGGCGATTTCCCCAAATTGCTGTACACGCTGCAAAGCCGCCGCAGCCTGTTTGCCGCCAAAGCGGTGCTGGGCTTTGGCGAGGTGCTGCTCATCGCCGTGCTGGAGACCGCCATTTTGCTGGCGCTGGGCTGGTGGAAGGGCTACCCCGACGCCCTGCCGGCTGCGCACATCCTCTACCACTTTGTGTGTACGCTGGCGGTCTGCGTGATGCTGTTTGCATCGGAACTGCTGCTGGCCGTATTGCTGGCAAACCCGCTGCCCGCGCTGTGCGTCGGCGTGACGGGCGCGCTGGTGGGGCTGTTCTCGGCCTTTATGCCGCCCATCGTCAGCCTGTTTGTGCCGTGGGGGTATTTTATCCCGTTGAGTTCGTTTGTGCTGGCCAGCTGGGACGCCGATACCCGCATCGCCGTCTACGGCATGCGGGCGTTCCGCCCGCTGCTGCTTGCGTGGGTGGTGGTGCTGGCGGCCGCGTTCTTTGCGTTTGCCTGGCGCGCCGTGCGCGAAAAGGAGGTATGAGCCATGTTTTTGCGCTGTTTCCGGGCGGAGGACCGTAAACTGCACGCTTCGCCGATCTGGATCTTGTTTTTTCTGCTGCCGGTCATCTCGGCCGTGTACGGCACCTTCAACTACCTGCAAAACCTTGGCATTTTGCAGGACCAATGGTACAGCCTGTGGACGCAGCACACGCTGTTTTACGCGCTGTTCTTTTACCCGGTGCTGGTGGGCGTCTATGCCGCCTACCTGTGGCGGCTGGAACACCGCGGCCACAACTGGAACCTGATCATGGCGGCGCCGGTGCGGCCGCTGGCGCTGTTTTTGGCCAAATACGTCGTCGTGCTCAAGCTGGTTTTGCTGACGCAGCTGCTGGTGTTTGGGCTGTATGTACTGTGCGGCAAGGCGTTTGCGCACCTGCCCGGCCGGCCGCCGGTAGAGACCCTTCTGTTTTTGCTGCGCGGGCTGGTGGGCGGCCAGTGCGTCATCGCCTTGCAGCTGGTGCTCTCGATGCTGATCCGCAGTTTTGCAGTGCCGGTATTTATCGGTTTGGCGGGCGGCGTGGCCGGTATGCTTTGCGCCAGCAAAGGCGCGGGGCTGGCGTTCCCCTACGCGCTGATGCAGGTGGGCATGAACGCCAACAAGAGCGAGGACCTGCTGGCCGGGCAGTACGGCGGGTTTTTGCTGGCTTCGGCCTTGTGGCTGGCGCTGTTTTTGGTGCTGGCGCACCTGCTGCTGACGCGGCGGGACGTGCGCGCCTGAACTTTGGGCATTGCGCAGGCGGGCCGGGCGCGGTATAATAGAGCCAACAAACCAAGGGAGGCCGTGCCATGACCGCCAACGCCGCTGATTTTGCCGGGCCCGCCTGCGGGCGCCGGTATGAGAAAGAACTGGAAACGCATTTCCGCGACTGCCTGCTGTTTTACCTGGACGGGCGCATCCGCTTTGAGCGCTACTGCTACGGCGAAGCCGCCTGCCTGGTGTTCAGCGTGTGGGCGCACGGCTTTGACGCCGACGGCAGCATCCTGTGGGACAAAGAGCCGGAATTTGAGAGCCAGCGCACCGCCCTGCCCCACGTATTGACCGACGTGCAGAACGACGGCGACGCTTTGCAGTTTGACGGCGCGCGCAAGCGCTATGTCAAGACCGAACAATTTGCCGAGGATAAACCCAACGGTTACGGCGCGCTGAAGGTGTTCTGGCTCAAACAACGCCGCAAAAAGCAGGCATAACGCCGTGCAGGCCGGGGCCTGCATAACATACGCAAACGGGCCTGCTGCAAAATGGCCCGCGCCCAAGATCATGCACCAAAATCGACCCGCAGAAGAAGCCCAAACGGCTTCCTTTGCGGGTCGATCCGTCTTGTTGTGCCTGCCTTTTTGTGCAAACTGCCATTGCATTTTCATTTTGCAGCGCGCCCGCTTTTTGCCCCGGCAAGCCCGCTGCGGTTACGCGCGGTTTTTTTATTCTTCCACAAGGCGGACGCTGCCGCCCTGCGTCTCGACCCGGAACAGCGTCTTGTCCCGGATCGCCTGCGGGTCTGCAAACAGGGCGCCGTACCCTTCCACAAACTGTGCGTCGGCATGGTAGATATACAGGTGGGTATCCTCTTGCAGCGCCTGTGCGAACGCTTCCACGCTCAGATTTTGGGTCCAGACGTCCCCCTCGTCATACGGCGGGCCTAAGCTCCAGGCCCGGGTGGCGGATTTGACCGGCGTAAAAGCATAGCAGTGGATGGTATAATCGAATCCGTTATCCTGCTGGCAGAGGATATAGACGCGGTCAGTTTGCGCGTCCAGCTTATCCAGTACCTGCTGCGGGACTTCGCGCTGACGGCGCAGCTCGATACTGGCTGCAGCCGACTGCTGCTGCGACACGGTGAGCGCCCGCAGACCGGAACGATCCACCGCGAGCAGCAAAAATGCCAACACGACATAGCAAACACCGCCCGGTACACGCCCGCTTTGGGAAAACCTGTCCACCAGCAGCCCGCCCAAAAAGGCAAACATAGCCGTTAGATAGGTACTGAGATACCGGTCAAAGGACGCCAGGCGTTCGGCCTCATAGGCCGTAAATGTAAACAGGTACAACAGCAGCAGAGACAGCGCGTACACCGCATAACCGGTCGCCACCCCCAGCAGGCACAGCGCATACCGCTTTTGCGCCCTGCGTTCGCGCCGCAGCAGCGCAAGCACAACCGCCCCGCACGCAAGAAACAGCACGCCCCAGCCAACAGCGGAAAAACGGAGGGTATCCCCAAACGCATACTGCGCCGGATCCAGCACCGCATGTGCAAAATTGCGGATAGTGCTTTTTTGGTATTCTTCCCCCCGCCCGGTCAGCAGCCCCCAAACATTTTGCAGGGTAAGGTTGCTTGTGCTCCACGCTTCCTGGGTATCGGTCAGCCGCAAGTACAGGTCCCAAGAATATTTTCCAGCCAGCACCGCCGCAAAAGGAAGGCAACCCCAAACCAGCTTTTTGCGGCCCGGCCAATCCTTTTGGAGCAACATGATTTCCACCGTCAGCACCAGCACCGCGATCAACGCCAGGCCTGTGCCGGACGCTTTGACCAGCGGCAGCACAAAACATGCCGCGCACAAAAGCAGCAAATCCGACGGACGGCGCTCCTCAGCGAAAGCGACAAACAAAACGTAAGCCAGGATGATCCCCAAAAGTGTGTCAACGTAGATCGTTGTCAAGGCCGCGGCATTGAACATACACGGCAAAAGCAACACCGAAGCCGTCACCGCCAAAATGCGGCCCACGTTTTTCCATTGCAGGCTTCGCAGCCAGGGTAGTAGCAACGCAAACAAGAAAAGGCCTGCACTGCGGAAGGTGTCACTTTCCTGAAACGTACCGGAAAGTTTACACCAGAAATAGGCAAACAGCGAGGCAGCCGGCGGATAACCGCGGAATGTCGTAGTAGCCTGGGCAACATTGCCCAGGCGGTCCAAGCTGTACATGTTTTTGATGACGAGCCCCCAGTGGGAAAACTCGTCCCATTCCGAGAACATCCGCCCCCTGTGGCCAAACCAGACCAGCGCTAAAAAAGCACAGAACACCAGCAACCCCGGCGTTAGGACAAGACTGTGCACAGCCGGTCTGTTCTGCCACGCTTTAACAGCGAGGACCGCCAGCGTCGCCGCCGCCAGCACGAGGACCGCTATAAACCCGGCCTGCAAGTTTCCCAAAAGCCCACTGATATACAAGACGGCAATGATGCCAAAAATGGAAAGGGGAAACAGTTCTTCGATCCTTCTTTGCAGCAACAGGGCAAGCGCCCCGGAAAAGCAGATCAGGACCCCGCCCGCCAGCAATGTACTCATCAGGTTCAGCGCTCCTCTTTCCGGCCTTTAAACACCCAGTTTTGCTGCACCTTAAAACTCAGCAAAAACAAAACGGTATCGACCAGCATTTTGATAACAGACTCGTTCAAAAGCGGCACAAGGCTGTACAGCTTTGTGACAAAAAAGGCAGAGCACAGCATCTGCACCGCCGCCAAGGTATAATACTTTGGCAGCGCATACCGGTTTTTCCCGCGGTCTTGGAATACGGTTTTTTTATTGAGCAGGTAGTTGACCGCCGAAGAAATCAGGCGTGCCAACACCGTTGCCGCTAAAATGTACAAACCTGGTAGCACCGGTTTAAGCAGAGCGGTGAACGCCGTGAAAAAGAGGATATCGACAACAAACGAGGACAGCGACGATGCAATAAACTTAAAAAACACCGAGTAAATGCGGATTGAATCCAACAGTGGATTAAAGTGAGAGGAGGCGTTTTCTTCCAGATAAACGGTCGCGATAGGGACTTCTACGATTTGAACACCATATTGCTTGCAGTCGATCAGCATATTCATCTCGTACTCAAACCGTTCCCCTACAGTTGCCAGGAACTTCCGCACCAGCGCCGTCGGGATCGCACGCAATCCAGTTTGGGTGTCTGACACCTTGACACCGCAAAGGGCGCTGAAGACATGCCGGGTAAGGATATTGCCGAATTTGCTGCGCAGCGGCACGTTGGCGCTGCCAAAATCTCGGCAGCCCATCGTCAGCTTGTCCCGATTGGCCCACAGCGACGCCGCGCAAGCGTTGATATCATCAATCTGGTGCTGCCCATCTGCATCCACCGTCACGACACCCGCCTTATCAGCAAAGTTCTGCAAAAATTCATTGAACGCCGTCTTTAGCGCGCGCCCCTTGCCCTGGTTCACACAATGGTGCAGCACGCAGCATCCATACTGCTGCTGCGCAGCGCAAAAAATCGCGTCGTATTCCGGAGCGCTGCCGTCGTTCACCAAAATGATATGCGTATAACCGCTTTGCCGCAAGCGGCCCAATAGATCCAGCAGCTTTTGATCCGGATCAAGCGCCGGGATTGCGATCACGATTTGTTTTTTGTCAAATGCCATTCTGGTTTCTCCTGTTTCAATAGGTTTCTGGCCCTTGCGCAGGCGTCAAGCAAAATGCGCTGTCCCAGACCTTATATCGGCGCACAGCCCTTAGGCGGTTTCGGCCGGTGTCATCCATTTCATTATAGTGTATCTGCTTATCGTATCGCAATAGATTTTCGTGATTTTGCAAAAATTCAATTACTGGAAGAAGCCGGCGCCTTGCACGGATAACGCGCTGCGCTTTGTCGGCGCCCCGGCCTGCCCCGTTTGTGCAGGCGCTGTGCATAACCCGCCCCCGGCGCGCCTATACTGGTGGACGGGAGGGATGCCGTTTTGAATCCGTTTACAGAAAAACCCGACAAAAACACACCGCTGTTCGTCGACTGGGAAGCCCTGTGGGTGGAGCCGTACGACAAACACGAAGTCGACCCGTACACCCGCACCCGCATCATTTTGATGACGGGCACCGAGTTTGAGAACGTGTGGTTCGGCCACCAGTTTTCGCGCTGTGTGCGGGACAACGACCTGCGCCGCCGCCTGGCGGTGCTGCGCCGCAGCGAACAGCAGCAGCAAAAACTGCTGACCCATTTGAAACCGGCCGATGAGACCGCGCTGGAACACACCATCGGCTACGAGCAGCTGGCCACCGACCTGACGGCCCACCTGGCCGCGCGGGTGGAAAGCCCCGACGTCAAAAATGCGCTGGATTTTGCGCTGCTGGAAGATTTTGACCACCTGTACCGCTACGCCGACTACCTGGACGCCACGACCGGCGAAAAGGCCGAGGATCTTGTGGGCCGCTATACCGAGATCATGCCCGGGCGGCCCACCATCGCCCACCACCGCCACCCCGACGACACCATCCGCCGCCCGATGCTGGCCAAAAAGCCGGCGACCATCGATGTGCTGGCGGCCAACGTCATCACGGCGGCCGAGCAGCAGACGATGAACTATTATATGAACACCGCCGCGCTGTGGCCCGACGAGACCGGCCGCCGCCTGTACCAGGAGATCGGCATGGTGGAGGAGCAGCACGTCACGCAGTACGGCAGCCTGCTGGACCCGCGCATGACGCCGCTGCAAAACCTGCTGGTGCACCAGTATGTTGAGTGCTGGCTGTACTGGAGCTGCGCCGAGACCGAGACCGACCGCCGCATCCGCAAAGTATGGCAGCGGCTGCTGGCGCAGGAACTGCTGCACCTGCACCTGGCGCACGACCTGCTGCGCGAGTACGAGGGCAAGGAATGGCAGCAGGTGTTGCCGGACGCCGACTTCCCCGCCCCACTGCGGTTGGAGAGCAACATCGACTACGTGCGCGAGGTGCTGGCCAACACCGTGTACAACACCGCCGTGCGCGAGGACTATGCCGACACACGCGAACTGGCGCAGCACGACACCTTTGCCGAGTACCAGCACACCGTGAACACCCCGCAGAAAAACGTGATGAGCCATGCGTTTTTGCAGCAGTATATCGGGGAGCACGGGCAGGACTACCGCTTTGAGACCGAGCCCCACCCCGTGGAAGCGCTGCAGGACCGTACCAAAGACAACGTGAGCGTGGGCCGCATGGGCAAAGCGAAATAACGCCGGTTTTATAGCCTCTATAACAAACAGCCGCCGCGCAAAAGCGCGACGGCTGTTTGGTTCTTGCCTGCTGGTTTTACAAAGAATTTTTTGCTTTGGGTCAAGGTTCAAGCGGGATCGTCTGCGAACAGCACCTTGGTTATCGCTTTTGCACGGCGTTCTATCGTCAGCCCCTCCGCCTTTTTCAGGGCGGCTTGCGACATTCTTTTTCGCAAAGCGGGATCGTTTTTCAGGCGCAGGATGGCGTCCTGTAACTGCCCTTCATCACTCTCATCGATCCGTATCGAACAGCTTTCGTCCAGGATCTCGTCATTGAAATCCTTGTTGGAGGAGATGACCGGCAGCCCGCAAGCCAACGCTTCAATGATCGCATTGCAGCATCCTTCTGCCTTGGTCGGCAGTACAAAGATATCCCCACAGTTTACATACGCAACGATTTCATCATGCGGGACTTTATCACAAAACAGGATGTTTTTACAAGTCGGCGGTTCCTCCCCCTGGCCGACAAAAATCGAATACACATCGTCCAGCCGATCAAGCACATGGACCAGCTGCCGGATCCCTTTTCTTTCGATAAAGCCCCCGACAAACACGATGACAAACCGGTCCTGTGCGATCCCGCATTTTTCCCGCGCTTCTGCCTGCGGGATCGGGTAAAACTCATCCTTTCGGTAACCGTTCACCACGACCGTAGTGCGTTCGGGCGTTACCAACCCTGCTTCTACGCTTTCTTTCCGGTTTTTGGCGGACGCGCAAATCACACTGGCGATCCTGTCCAGGGTATCCTGACGCAGCATATACGGGTGGATCGTAAGTTCGCATTCACTCGCCTGCACATAAATCGGCACCGGCTGATTTTTTAACGCGATCGCCGTCATCAAGCCAACGTGCCAAAAATAGCAGTAAACCGCATCGCAAGGCCCGGCTGCTTTTACGCCTTTGCGGATGGCTCTCTCCATAAGCAGTTCAGCGACCCTTTGCAGCAACGGGTTTCCTGTATTGGAAAATGTAATGATATATGGGCGGATCACCCGAATCGGTTTGCCCTCCGGGGAAATATCCAAAACCTCATACGGTTTTGCCGGCATACGCCGCACGATATTTTTTGTTACGCTTTGCGGCGCCACGACCACGCATTCTACCCCTTCTTTGGAGAGGGAATAACACAACTGCTGTACAAAAGGGAAAAGAGGCTCCCCTTTATATGGATAAAATTCCGATATGATGCAAACTCGTTTTTTTATCGTGTTATCTGCTTTCTGTTTTCAGGCAAGCGCGCACCTTTTGGCAAAAAAGTTCGTTCTCCTGCCGGGCCGTTTGGATGACTTGCTGTGCATATTGTGCAAATTTTTCTGTATCCAGCGCCTAATACCAATCCCACAAGCCATCCAGTGAGCGAACCGTCCCCAGGTCCAGCGCATAGGCATACGGGCCCGCACATTCCGCCATCGCTGTGCCCGGACTTACCAGCAACGGTTTTTTGTAGATCGCCCCGTCGTAATATTTATTGGATATTGCATACTTTACCAGCGGACTTTCATTGCCATAGCAATTGAACACCAAGTCACTGGCCCCATAAATAGCAGGACGATCCCCCGGGGAAAAAGCCCCCATCATCTGTATTCGGTCGTTATGTACACGCCGCACATATTCTGAAACCTCTGTTCCATTCGCCTCATTGCCGTAAAATCGGAAGATAAAACGGTCGTCCTTTTCGACCAGTTCGATCAGCTGTTTGCATTGTGTTTCGTAAGAAATGCTGCCAATATAAGAGATGACGACCTTTTCCCCTGCCGCTTTCGTAAACGCCGGGCAAGCGGTGACGCTTTCCTCCATAGTAAAGTTGTGGCAAACGCAGTATTCTGCCGGCGGCAGAAAGTTGACAAATCCGGGGGAAGAGATCGCCCGCATTGCCGCACCAGCCAGCACCTTGCTTTCCATACGGTAATACGGGCCAAAATGTTCCTGCGTATAGTCCCGAATATCTACAAGGTATCTGCCCGGATACCGCTTCGTTAAAAAGCCGGACAGCAAAACTGCGGGAAATGTTGTCAGCACGATCAGAAAATCATACCGATTCTTTTGTATCGTGCGTTTTGCATTGCGCGCATACAGCAAAAAATTGAGGGCCTTTTCATATTTGGGAGCCGCCAGCGCCCCTTTTCCATACCATGGCAGGGCAATATAGGGCCGACGCTTTGTTTCTTGCAGCGACCGGTCGCGGTCAAAATACAGCACGTCATATTCCACCCCCGGTACCGAGCGCAGAATTTCTTCATACATCTTCAGAAATGCGCATACCGCATATTCTGAAACATTACGATCCCGATTTTCATATTTTCACCCTGCCAAAAACTTGATCAGCTCATAGGCCCAGCGGTAAAACCAGTACCCTTTGCTCATGCCGTATTTCCTATAGGTCCCCTATGTGATCTGTACGCGGCGTCTGACTTCCGCCAAACTTTTTTACTGTGACCAACATTTTGCCCCCTGCCTGGGCGTAACGGCGTGCCCTCAGCATACTTTTTGCAAAATGCAATACCGCGTCATGCTGCCGGAGGCACGCGGGTCTCCTTCCTTGGTCCGTCCCATTCCGTTTTCTATCTTATCCCGTGCACATCCAAAGCATTCGACGGGCCGGCGCGGCCAAAGCTGCAACGCCCTGCGTAAAAGCACCGGTATGACCGCATTTGCGGTCATTATACCACATCTGCTTTTTAATTGCACCTTACCGCAATGTACGCCCCTGCTTTATGATTTTCACTTTCACGGTATCCTGCGCCGGCGGCGTTCATGCTGACAGCCTCTCACCTATTTTGACCGCCTCAGCCTGCAATCAGGTCTGGGAAATTCTTTTCAGCAAGGGCATAGGCTTCGCGGTCAAACACGACGAGGGAAACGTCCATCGCGTGCGTCTGCAAAAAGGCACGGATGGTGTCGACGGCCACCTGCAGCGCCTGGGCCTTGGGGTAGCCGTACACCCCGGCCGAAATCAGCGGGAACGCGACGCTGCGGCAGCCGTGCGCCGCGGCCAGTTCCAGCGAAGTGCGGTAGGCCGAGGTCAGCAGTGCTTGCTCGCCACGTTGGCCGCCATACCAGACCGGCCCCACGGTGTGGATGACATACCGTGCGGGCAGGCGGTACCCCTTGGTGATCTTGGCCTGGCCGGTGCGGCAGCCGCCCAGCGTGCGGCATTCTGCCAGCAGCTGCGGCCCGGCCGCGCGGTGGATGGCACCGTCGACGCCCCCGCCGCCCAGCAAACTCTCGTTGGCAGCGTTGACGATGGCGTCCACCGGCATGGTGGTGATATCGCTGCGGACGATCTGTAGCGGCATACAAACACCTCCCTGTACTGCGCAGTTCTTGCGGAACCTTTGTTTTCTTAATGTCGCTCGCGCTTGGTTTAATCTCATCATACCACGAACGCCCGGCGCTGGCAAATGGAAAACCACCGCACATT
>DXEI01000129.1 GCA_019115045.1 Candidatus Gemmiger excrementipullorum
AGGTCCAGCGGCTTTTCGGCGAGGTATTTCTCGATGTATTCGTCCTGGATGGGCGACTGGCGGCGGTTGATCTTTTCCACCTTTTCGGGCAGGATATCCACCGCCGTCACATGGTGGTGCTGCGCCAGCAGCGTCGCGATGGACAGCCCCACATAGCCGGTACCGGCCACTGCAATGTTCATACAAACCTCCCGTTTTGTGCCGGCGCAGCGTCGCGCCGTTCTTCGTTTGTTCATGCGCTTTCCCGGGATGCCATCCACTGCTGGAACATCAAGACCATCCAGATCTGGCGCTCCCACCGCCCGTGTTGGACAAAATCCGTCCACATGGCACGCACGGCGCCGGCGTCCAGCAGCCCCTGGCGTTCCAGCGTATCCCGGTCAAGCAGATCCTCGGCCCAATCCCGCAGGCCGGGTTCGCGCAGCCACTGCGCAATGGGGATCGAAAACCCTTTTTTGGGGCGTTCCATCAGTTCTTTGGGCACGTAGCGGTACAACACATTGCGCAGCACCTGTTTGCCGACGCCGTTTTCCCGCTGAAGGGCCAGCGGCAGCGTCCAGGCAAACCGCACGACGTCCCGGTCCAGGAAGGGGATGCGCGTCTCCAGCGAGACCGCCATGGCCGCACGGTCCACCTTGACCAGGATGTCATCCGGCAGATACATCAGCTGGTTCATCAGCATGATGTTGCACACCGGCTGCTGCAAAAAACCGCGCGGGTACTCGCTGTGGGCGTATGGGCAGGGCAGATGCTGCCGGGCGAGCTTGCCGGCATAGGCGTCCTGCGTTTCGCCGCGGATATACAGATCCTCCGGCGTGGGGGCCCCCAGGTATTTGGCCGCCATCCACAGCAGGTGGTTATGGCGCAGCGGCGTGTTCAGAATCAGGCGGGCCGCCGGTTCCCACAGGGCTGGCGGCATCAGGCGGGAGTATTTCCAGTACCGTTCCACGAACGTGTAGGAGTTATAGCCGCTGAACAATTCGTCCCCGGCGTCGCCGCTCAGCGAGACGGTCACATGCTGCCGCGTCAGCTTGCTTACCAGGTACGTAGGGATCTGCGATACATCTGCAAACGGTTCGCCGTACATAGCCGCCATGCCCGGGATCGCCGCTTTGGCATCCTCGGGCGTGATATACAGCTCGGTATGCTGCGTACCCAAGCGCTGTGCAATGGCCCGCGCTTCCGCCGCTTCGTTGAGCGGGCTGCCCGCCAGGCCGATGGTGAAACTCTTCACAGTACCCCGGCCGGCGGCCTGCATCAACGCCACGACGGCACTGCTGTCAATGCCGGAGGACAAAAACGCCCCCACCGGCACATCGGCCTCCATCTGTTCGGCGATCGCCGCTTTCAGCAGGCGCTCCAGCTCGTCGGCCGCCTCCTGCCGCGTGCCCGGGAACAGTTGTGCCTGCCCCTGCCGGGCCACCTCGCGGATGTCCCAGTAGCGCTCGGCCGTCCAGGCCGTATAAGGGGGCCGCACCGTCAGCACCGTGCCCGGTTCCAGCTTGTAGATCCCCTCATAGATCGTGTACGGCGCCGGGATATACCCGTAAGAAAAATACAGGTCCAACACTTTGCGGTCAACGCCGTTGCAAAAACCGTCCAGCACCGCCAGGCACCCAAGGTCCGAGGCAAAAGCAAAACTGCCGTTGACCATGCCGTAGTACAGCGGTTTTTCGCCCATGCGGTCCCGCGCCAGCGTCAGCGTTTTTTCCTGCTGGTCGTACAAAGCCAGCGCAAACATTCCTTTGCTTTGCTGCAGGGCGCTTTTCAGTCCGTACGCCTCAATGGCTTCCAGCAGCACTTCGGTATCGGAACTGCCGCGAAAGCGCACCCCCTGTGCCTGCAGGCGGGCCGCCAGGACTTTGTGGTCATAGATCTCGCCGTTGTAGCACAGTACATACCGCCCGCTGTGCGAGGTCATCGGCTGGGCGCCGGCTGCGGACAGATCCACGATCGAGAGCCGCCGGTGCCCCAGCACGACGCTGCCGTCCGGCGAACGCCAGGTGCCGCCAGCGTCGGGGCCGCGGTGCAGCATGCGCTGTTTCATGCGCTCAATATTGCGCGCCCAGTCGCCTGTAAAATTGCAAAATCCGGCGATCCCGCACATCGTGCTCCCCCCTTGTCCGGCAGCGCATCACAGCTGCACGTTGTAAAATTCTTTGTACCACGCGGCAAACCTGCGCAGCCCTTCGCGCAGCGGCGTGGCCGGCTTAAAGCCAAAATCGCGTTCCAGCGGCGCGGTGTCGGCGTAGGTCACCGGCACGTCGCCGGGCTGCATGGGCACCAGCTCTTTGTGGGCCGCGAAATCATAATCAGCAGGCAGCACCCCGGCACGCACCAGCTCCTGCTGCAAAATATCCACGAAATCCAGCAGGTTTTCGGGGTGGTTGTTGCCGATGTTATACAGCTTATAAGGCGGCAGCGGCAGGCCGTCCGGGCCGGTGGCGCGCTGCGGCGCGCGCTGCATCACGCGCACCACGCCCTCGACGATGTCGTCGATATAGGTAAAGTCGCGCTGGCAGTTGCCATAGTTGAAGATCTGGATCTTCTGCCCTTTGCGCAGCTTGTCGGTAAAGCCGAAATACGCCATGTCGGGGCGGCCCGCCGGACCGTACACCGTAAAAAACCGCAGCCCCGTGCAGGGGATCTCATACAGTTTGGCGTAGGCATGGGCCAGCAGCTCGTCGCTTTTTTTGGTAGCGGCATACAGGCTGACGGGGTCGTCCACCTTGTCGTCGGTCGAGTAGGGCACCTTGGTGTTGGACCCGTACACGCTGGAAGAGCTGGCGTAGACCAGATGCTCGACCCCCGGCGCCCCGCCGTCGTAGGAATGGCGGCATGCTTCCAGGATGTTGTAAAACCCGATCACGTTGGACTCGATGTACGCGTCGGGGTTTTCGATGGAATACCGCACGCCGGCCTGCGCCGCCAGGTTGACGACGATCTGCGGGCGGTACTGCGCAAAGATCCGCTGCACAAGCGCCTTGTCGGCGATAGACCCCGCGGCAAACACAAAGCGCGGGTCGGCGCACAGCGGCTGCAGGCGGGCTTCTTTCAGGCGCACGTCGTAGTAGTCGTTTTTGTTGTCGATGCCGACCACCGTGACCGGCCCCGCGTCCGCCAGCAGGCGGCGCGCCAGCGCCGCGCCGATGAACCCCGCCGCGCCGGTGATCAGAATGGTTTTGTTTTGCAAAAGGGAAGGATCGTGTTTCATACAAACTCTCCGGTATAGGGTCGGCCCGGCGGGCCAGCCAATGCATCAGCGCCGCGCTGCGGCCTGTTCCAAAAAAGCGCGCAGGTCCTGCACGCGCTGCTGCATCGTCAGCGCCCGGGCCTTTGCCAGCGAGGCCGCGCCCATCGCCGCGCGGGCGTCGGGGTCGGCGGCCAGCGTTTCGATGGCCCGCGTCAGGGCCGGCACATCCAGCGGGTCGATGCGGATGGAATTTTCCGGCGTTAAAATATCGTCGTTGAACGACCCCGTCGACGAGATGACGGGCAGCCCGCAGGCCATCGCCTCGATGATGGCGTTGCAGCAGCCCTCGTGGGTGGTGGGCAGCACAAAAAAGTCGGCGGCGTTCAGGTAGGCCGCCACCTTGGCGTGGTCCGCCTTGCCCGCATACAGCAGGTTGGGGCAGGCCGGCTGCTCGGGGCCGGCGCCGATAAAACAGGCGTGCACCGGGCACGTTTTGTTGGCCTGCGTCAACGCCTGCGCCACGCGGGCCGCGCCTTTGCGGGCGTCGAACGCCCCCACGAACGCCGCGATACAGGCGTCCTGCGGCCAGCCCAGCTCCCGGCGGGCCGCCTGCCGGTCCCCTTTGTAAAAGCGCTGCGGGTCGTACCCGTTGGGCAGGATCACATACGGGCTGCCCGGCCGCTGCAGCCCCAGCGCCACCGCTTCCTCATAGTTTTTGGTGGACACATAGACCGCGCCCGTCAGCTGGTCCAGCATCTGCCCGATCTCGGCGGCAGAATGGCTCTGCATCACAGAGATCCGGCTCTCGCCGCAGGCGACGACCAGGGGCTTGGCGGCGTCCACCTGCGACGCCGCCACCCCCATGTGCCAGAAATGCGCGTACAGCAGGTCAAACGCCTGGCTGCGCGCCAGCTTTGCATAGGCGCGCCGGGCGGCGCGGATACGCTGGCGGATGTTGAACCGGCCGCCCCGGTTGGAAAGCGTGATATACCCGGGCTGGTACACCTCCACCACTACGCCGGGGGCCACCGTGTCCTGCCAGTGCGCCGGGCGCACCGGCACACGGTGCACCAGCGCGCGGGTCAGGCTCTGCGGCGCAATGACGGTACACTGCACGCCCTGGCGCGCCAGCTCTGCCACCGTGTTGCGCACAAACGGCATAAAGGGGTCCTGCGGGACAGGGTACCCTTCGACGATGAAACAGATGTGCATGATGTCTCCTTTTTGTCGGATCGGGGCGGCGGTACAACTCAGCGCTCCGCGCACAAAATATCGGCAATGCGCGCGCAGGCGCGGCCGTCGCCGTAGGGGTTGGCGGCGTGGGCCATCGCCTCGTAGGCAGCCGGGTCCTCCAGCAGGCGCTTGAACTCGCGGTAGATGGTCTCCTCCTGCGTGCCCACCAGTTTCAGCGTGCCGGCGGCGATGCCCTCGGGGCGCTCGGTGGTGTCGCGCATGACCAGCACCGGCTTGCCCAGCGAGGGGGCTTCCTCCTGGATGCCGCCGCTGTCGGTCAGGATCAGGTAGCTGCGGGCCAGAAAGTTGTGGAAATCCAGCACATCCAGCGGCTCGATGAGGTGGAAGTGCGCATCGCCGCCAAAGATCTCAGCCGCGGTCTGGCGCACCACCGGGTTCATGTGGATGGGGTAGATCACCTTGAGGTCGCTGTGCTCGTCCACGATGCGGCGGATGGCCCGGAACATGTGGCGCATCGGTTCGCCCAGGTTCTCGCGCCGGTGGGCCGTCAGCAGGATCAGCCGGCTGCCGGCCGCCCAGTCCAGCTCGGGGTGGGTGTAGTCGCTGCGCACCGTGGTCTTGAGCGCGTCGATGGCGGTGTTGCCCGTCACGTAGATCTGCGCCGGGTCCTTGCCCTCTTTGAGCAGGTTCTGGCGGGAAAGCTCGGTGGGCGCAAAGTGGTAGCGCGCCACCAGCCCCACGGCCTGGCGGTTGAACTCTTCCGGGTAGGGCGAATAGATATTGTAGGTGCGCAGCCCGGCCTCCACATGGCCGACGGGGACCTGCAGGTAGTAGCAGGCCAGCGCCGTGGCAAAGGTGGTGGAGGTATCGCCGTGCACCAGCACGACGTCGGGGCGAGCCTGTTCCAGCACGGGGCGGATGCGCTCCAAAATAGCGGCCGTGACGTCAAACAGCGTCTGGCGGTCTTTCATGATGGCGAGGTCGTAGTCCGGCACGACGCCAAACGCCTGCAGCACCTGGTCCAGCATCTGGCGGTGCTGGCCGGTCACGCACACCAGGGTCGTCAGCCCCGGCCGGGTCTTGAGTTCCCGGACCAGCGGGCACATTTTGATCGCTTCGGGCCGGGTGCCGAACACCAGCATTACCTTTTTCATTGCAGCACGCCTTTTCTTTTACAGGTGGTATACGCCGGGCAGGTCGCAGATGTTGTGGCAGTCCAGCACGACTTTGCCGGCCAGCTTGGCCATGTTCTGGCGGATCTCGGTGTGTTTGACCATGAGCACGACCAGGTCGACGTCCGCCAAAAAGGCGTCCAGGTCGTGGTACTGGTTTTCCACCACATCCTCGGCGATAAAGGGGTCGTACACCTTCAACGGCGGCGCCAGGTGGCGGGCCTGGCTTTCCAGCAGCTGCAGCGTCGGGCTCTCGCGCATGTCGTCGACATCCTCTTTGTAGGTCAGGCCGTACAGCCCCACGCGCGCGGTATCGGTCATGCCGTTTTGCTGCATGATCTCATGGATACGGTTGAGCACAAAGTCCGGCATGCCGTCGTTGGTCTTCATCGCCTCGTCGATGACCTTGGCCAGGCTGGGGTAGTCGCCCACCAAAAACCACGGGTCGACGCTGATGCAGTGCCCGCCCACGCCGGGGCCGGGCTGCAGGATGTTGACGCGCGGGTGCATGTTGCAGATGCGGATGATCTCATACACGTCCATACCGTCGTGGCGGCAGATCTTGGCCAGCTCGTTGGCAAAGGCGATGTTGACCGCGCGGAAGGTGTTTTCCACCACCTTGGTCATCTCGGCCGTGCGGATGTCGGTGACGACGATCTCGCCCTGGCAGAACGACGCATACAGTGCTTTGACAGCCTCGCCGGTCTCCGGCTCGTCGGCGCCGATGGTGCGGTTGTTGTGCAGCAGCTCATACACCATGTTGCCGGGGATGATGCGTTCCGGCGCATGGACCAGGTGCAGGTCGCTGCCCAGGCGGAAGCCCGCCGCCTCGATGACGGGGCGCACGTACTTGTCGATGGTGCCGGGCGAGACGGTGGACTCGATGACGAGCGTCGCGCCTTTGGGGCAGACGGCCAGCACATCCTGCACAGCGGCCACCACATAGGCGGGGTCCACCTTTTTGCTGAACTTGTCGTACGGCGTCGGCACCGAGACGATGTAGGTATCGGTGACCTGGTAGGCGTCGGTAAAGCGGATGCCGGCCGCCACGGCGCGGGCAAACAGCTCGTCGAGGCCTTTTTCCTTAAAGGTCGTCTTGCCGGCGTTCAGCGTTTCCACCAGCTCGCGGTTGCAGTCGGTGCCGACGACCTCCACGCCGTGGGCGGCCATCATCAATGCCGTGGGCAGGCCGATGTACCCCAGGCCGATCACATTCACCATATTGTTACCTCCCTCGGGCCGTCGGCCCGTCTTTTGCCGCCTCAGCGGGCGGCGGTCACGCTGCCTTCCTCGACCCCTTCGGTGCTCTCGGCTTCAAACAGGATCTTGACGGTAGCGAACATGATCTTGAAATCCTCCATAATGCTGGGGTTGGCAATGTACATCAGGTCCAGCTGCAGTTTGTCGTAGGGGGTGGTGTTGTACTTGCCGTACACCTGCGCGTAGCCGGTCAAACCGGCCTTGGCCTGCAGGCGCAGCGCAAACTCCGGCAGTTCCTGCTCATACTGGGCGGCGATCTCGGGGCGCTCGGGGCGCGGGCCCACCAGCGACATCTGCCCGGCCAGGATGTTCAGCAGCTGCGGCAGCTCGTCCAGGCGGTATTTGCGGATGACGCGCCCCACCGGCGTGATGCGGTCATCGTGCTCGCCGGTGGAAAGCCGGGCCACGCCGTCTTTTTCGGCGTCGACGCGCATGCTGCGGAATTTCAGCACATCAAAGGCGGCGCCGTCCTTGGTCAGGCGTCGCTGCTTGTAAAACACCGGCCCGCCGTCCGTCGCCTTGATAGCCGCCGCCACCGCCAGCATCACCGGCGACAGCACCAGCAGCGCAAAGCCGGCGATGAGCAGGTCCACCGTGCGCTTGGCAAAGACATACTCGGGCGCGGGGTCGTAGCGCTCGACGCGCAGGATCGGCAGGTGGAACATGTGCATGCGCTTGGCGCCGCTCATCAGCACGTCGCCGATGCGGGGGATCAGGTACATCTGCACATCCTCGGCAATGCAGCGCTTGAGGATGACGTTGCGCTCGTGCGAGTGGATGCCGCACAAAAACACCACGTCGACGCCGTCCAGGATGCGCAGGTCTTTGGCGAGCGCGCTCTCGACGTCGTCAACGGCGACGACCTCGAACTTTTTGCCCAGCCCGTACTGCGAGATGAGCTTTTCCATCCCTTCGCGCTGGTCATACAGGATGGCCGTGCGCTTGGCCGGGAAGGTCTTGAAATACCAGATATGCGCCACCCGGCACCACACGGCCGAAAGCGCGATCTGCACCACGGCGACGGCCAGCATCGGCGGCACCGCCGGCACATATTTCGTCAGCAGCCAGGTCACCATGAACAGGATGCCGTCGGCGATCAGCACCGCCAGGCTTTGGGAGGTCACGCTCTCCGATATGCGGTTGAGCGAGATCTGGAACCCGTCGTACACCCGCCCGTAGGTGATGTACACCGCCGCAAACAGCGCGATGACCGCCCAGTTGCCCTTGGCAAAGTAGGGCGAGGCCAGCGCGTCGGCGTAGCACAGGTACCAAGCCACCGCAAAGGGCAGGGTCATCAACGCCACGTTGGCCAGCTTGACCACGCGCAGCATGGATTTTTTGTAAAGCAGATGGTCCATGTATGTTCCTTCCTCAGCGCCCGGCCCGCGGGCCGGGCATCCGGCGGCTGCCGTTTTTGCAAGACTTCTTTTTATTATAGCCTTTTCATCGCCCAAAAGCAACCGATTTTGCCGCCCCGGGCCGCCCGGAGTGCTGCCAAAAAAGACCACGGCCGCCCGCTGCGGCCGCTGCCGCCCTTACCGGGCCGTTTGCGCAGCCTTGTACGCGGCACAGGCGTCCTGCAGGATCTGCTCGTACTCGCGCGCCTTGTCTTCATAGTCGTACGCGTCCGCAATAAATTGGCAGGCGCACTGTGCCATCTGGCGGTACGTTTGCGCCGGCATATCCAAAAACGTCTGGATCTTGCTGCGCAGATCTTCTGCATCCCCCGCGGCAAAACACAAGCCGTTGCCATGGGCGTTGCGGTCTTTATTAATGTTGTTATCCTCCGAAAGGACGGGCAGCCCGCAGGCCTGGACGTCATAAAAGCTCAGGCTGCACTGTTTGGGGAACACCGCCAGGTCGGCCGCCTGGTAAAAGGGCGCCAGGTCCACGTAGCGCTGTGTGGGAAAGCGCAGGATGCGGTTTTGGGAGGCCGAAAACAGCGCTTCCACCTCCTGCCCGTAGGGGCCGGAGGTATTGCCCACCACCAGGCAGACCACCGGCCGCTCGCTGTGCAGCGCGGGGCCCAGCGCTTCCGCCAGCAATTTGCCGCCCTTGGCCTCGTCCAGCTTGCCGGCGTAAAGGATCACGAAGGCATCCGCCGGGATACCGTTGCGGGCGCGGAACGCCTGTTTCGCCTGCGCGTCCGGGTGGAACAGCAGCGTGTCCGACCCGAAGGAGATCCACGGCGCCTGGCGCAGCGGCACGCCAAGCACCCGCTCGACGTAGGGGTCGTCCTGGGTGCGGATGACCGGGATCGCATACTTTTTCAGCTTGGGCGCCATCACCAGGCGGTAAAACCCGTGAAACAACTTGTTGAAGCGGTTGACCGACGCCATAGCCAGCATGTGGCTGTCTGTGACGAACGCATAGGGCAGATGCCCCAGCTGCGCGATAAACTGCATGGCCGAAGCGGTGTCGTTATCGTGCGCGAACAAGACGTCCGGCTGCAGCCGGTCCACCGTCTTGCGCAGTTCGCCTGTAAAAATCGCACGGCCGCTGACAAACCCATAGACCGGCAGCCGAATGATCTGCACCCCGGTTGTTTGGGTATATTCCCGGTCATATCCTGCGATGTTCTCCACCCCAAAAAAGTCGGCAAGTTGTTGGGGCATACGCTCCGCACAGGCAGTCACGATCGTAACTTCATGGCCGTGCCGCACAAAATATTTGGAGAGGATATTGATCTGGTACCCCGCATTGGGGTGGAAAAAATCCTCGATTTGCACGATTTTCATAAAGGCCCAACTCCCCCTTTTTTGATACGCCGCAACCCCCGCCGCGGCCTTTATTTCCCGGCTGCCGGACGCAGGGCCCGGTACGGCACACAGCATTCCCGATAGTTTGCACGGCACAGCACAAACAGGGCTTCCAGCTCGTCCCACAGGCCCAGCTCTTCGATCTCCCAGCTGTGCCCCCAGATCATGACCTGCGCGCCGTCGCGGCCCTGCTCATATTCCAAAAGCTCTTGCAGCAGCGCAAAATAAGGGACGTCGCGGCGCCGCCATACAAACCATGCTTCGGGCAGGCTGGCGTTGCGCAGCGCGTTGCCGGCCAGGCTTTTGACCCCGCGCGGGTAAAAGTGAAAGGATGGGCGGTACAAAGGCCCTTGGTTATGGAAACACATCGTATCCGCGGTGCGCACGGTCTTAAAGTGCCGGTACAAAAGCGGCAGCATCTCTTTTTTGTATTTCCCGCCGGGCAGGCAAAAATCTTCCACCGGTTCCCCCAGGATCTCTTGCAGATACCTCTGGTTGGCGGTGACCTGGGACTCTATCTGCTCCGGGGGGATCTGCGTCAGGTACACATGGTCGTCGGTATGGGCGCCGAACGCGACCCATGGTGACCTCGCGTGCCGGATCATCTGCGGCGTCAGCACATCCCGTCCCTCACAGTTTCTTGTGGGGACAAAAAACATCCCGGGCAGCGCGTATTTTTCATGCAGCGCAAACAGTTTTTGGTCCTGCAGCGCGCCGTCATCCCAACAGAATGTGATCCGCATCAAACCTTCTCCTTCCTGTGTTCTGTCTGCTGTGTCATGGTGCGGCTTGCCCGCCGCGGATGCACACCGCCACCTGCGCCAGGTCCCCGGGCTGCACCAGAACAGAGTCCGGGCGGTGGATGGTCTCCGGCGCGCCGCCCGTCGCATAGGTGATGACTCTTGTGCCACAGGCCTCCGCCTCCAGGTTCACGGTGGGGTAGGTGTCCTCGTAGGTCGGGTTAAAAAACACATCCGCCGCCGTATAGATCTTGGCCAGCTCCCCGGCGTTTGCGGTTTTGGGCAGCGCCAGAATCTGCGGCGGAAGTTGTTTTTGCTGTTTTTCGTTCACGCCCACCAGCACGATGCGCACATCCTCGCCCAGCTGCTGTGCCAAGCGCACAAAATCGCCCAGGCCCTTTCTTTCGCCCCACACATTGGCCACACCCAAAACGATGGTCTTGCCCTGCAAGCCGTATTGCCGGCGGAAATCGCTGGGCGTCGGTTTGAAAATGGTGGGGTCAAGGGTATTGTAGGCGACCGTGACGGGGTATTCCCGCAAGAAACTCTGCCCGACCAGCCCCGCCAGCCACCGGCTGGGGGTCAGGATCGTCATGTTTTGGACGCCGGTAAACGCCGCTTTTTTTCTGGCGTAGTTGCGGGCGACATTGCTATGCCCGCTGCATTTAGGGTACTGGTCCAGCTGGGGGCACTGTCGGCACCCGGTCTGCCACTGCCTGCAGCCCACGGCGGTAAAATGGGTGCAATGCCCCGTAAATGCCCAGCAATCGTGCAGCGTCCATTTTTTTTGCATCTGCGGCCGGCTTTTGAGCCAGGCAAACAGCAGTTCAACCTGGATGTAATACCCGTGCAGGTTGTGGATCCACACCAGGTCGGGGTCAAAGGCATCGGCCCAGGCCAGGAACTTGCGGGTCGGCGCAGCGGACCCGAACCCGCACTGGTCGAACAGGCGGGTCTGCAGGGCGTGGCGCCGGACGTCCCAATCGTTCCCGATGCGCACGCCGTAATGCTGCCAGCGCGCCGGCACCTGGCCTTTGCGCCCGTAGGCGATCTTGCATTCATGCCCCTGTGCGGTGAGCTTGTCGGCCAGCTCGCAAGTGATGCGCCCCGTGCTGGTGATGCCGCACACCTCGTTGATGAACAGGATCTTCATGGTACAGTTTACCCCAATATGTATTTTGCCGTTTCCAGCGCCAGGCGGTGGAACCAGTACAGGCGGCTCATCCCGTGTTTGCGGTAGATCCCGTAGGTGATGCGCACGCGGCGAAGCACCTCGCCCCAGGATTTTTGGGTGCTCATGCCGCCAAAGGTAAAGTTGGCGATGACGGCGTCCGTTGTGACGACCTTTTTGCCTGCCCGGTATACCGTGGTGATGTAGTCGAAATCGTCATACATGCTTTCCAGCGCATACGGGTATTGCCGCAAAATGCTGCGCCGGCTGAACATCCCGGGGTGGCACCAGCCGGAAGTCGTCCACAGCCGCCCGATGCGGGCGTGCTTGATCATATCGCCGGACGGTTTTTTGATCCGGATACTGCCCCAGGCGGCGTCGTAGCCTTCTTTTTGGTAAAGGTCCGCCATGATGCGCACGGCGTCTTTTTCGTACCAGTCGTCGGAATTGATCTGCCCGACGATCTCGCCGTGCGCCAGGGCAGCGCCCTTGTTGAGCGCATCGTACATGCCCTTGTCCGGCTCCGAAACGATGGTCAGGCTTTTGCCCGGCGCGGCGTCAAAGGCCGCCGCATAGCTTTGGGCGATCTCCACCGTGCGGTCGGTGGATGCGCCGTCCACGACGATATACTCGATGGGGGCGTAGCTCTGCCCCAGGACCGACTCTATGGTGCGGGCGATGGTTTTTTCGCTGTTATACGCGACCGTGATGATGCTTACCAGCATCGCACCTTCCCCCCTTCGTTGCGCTGTGCGCCCCGGCCTGCCGTCTGCTCGATCATTGCCCGCAGGGTCGGCGCCCAGACATGGTAGTCGAACTTTTGTTCCACGCAGCGCCGCGCTGCGCGCGACAGTTCCGGGAACCCGTGCGGAAACAGCGCCAGT
>DXEI01000013.1 GCA_019115045.1 Candidatus Gemmiger excrementipullorum
GCCTGGCGGGCCCAGGCGGACCAATGACCACCACAGGGAGGGACGGCGTGAGCCGCCCCTCCCTTTTTGGATGGGTCACTTGCTTTGCAGCGCCTGCTTCTTGGCGGCGATCCGTTTCTGCACGTCCACCATGTCCTTCTTGGTGAGCTTGTAGAACCGCATCGCGATCAGCGAGATCACATAGCCGATGATGGGCACGCCGAAGGTGAGGAACAGCGTCATCGCCTTGATGGCCGGGGTGGGCGCGTCGGTGGGCTGGGGCGTCGTGTGGACATAGCCGATCAGCGACACGCAGAAGGTCGCGATGGTGATGCCGAAGGAGGAGATCACCTGGTCGATGAAGTTGTAGGTGGCCGTGACAATGCCGGGGATGTACTTGCCGGAGGCGTCCAGCTCGTAGTCGACAATGTCAGCGCGCATCGCGCCGTTGGCCGTCGTGATGCACATTTTGGAGCCGTTGTTCAGCAGCAGAATCGCAAAGAACAGGCACAGCAGCACCATGTTGGTGCGGATCGCGCTCATATCAATGGCGGCGCAGAACACGATGCCGAGCACCGAGATCACCACGCACACCCAGGTCCAGGTGACGGTGGCCTCCTTGTTGCCGTGCTTGCCGCAGTACCGCGCGCCGAAGATCGCAAACACGATGCTGGGCAGCATCGACAGCATGGACACGATGGTGCCGAACTGGATGTTGCCGATCAGGATGCCGAACATCATCGTCGAGATGATGGCCTGGCTGTTGACCTGCTGGGCCAGCTTGTCGGCCACAGCGGACAGCGTGTACAACTGGAACGGCCGGTTGGTCGCGAGGAAGTGGAACATATCCTTGAGGCCCACGTCGTCGCCGCCGGCGGTGATGCCCTCAAAGTTTTCGGGCTTGTCGACCGGCGTCAGGCCGATGCAGGCGATCAGCGTCAGCACCCAGGCTACGGCCACATAGATGATGCAGGTCAGGGACAGCATATCCTTGGTGTACTGGTTGCCGAACATCGGCAGAATGACCATGGTGGAGACCAGGGACAGCGCCATGGGGAAGGCGTAGTTGTACACCGTCGCCCAGACCTGCACGGTGGGGCGCTGGCGGGGGTCGTTGGTCATGACGGCGGGCAGCATGTTGCCCGCAATGTCAAAGATGGAGTTGCCCACGATGTTGACCATGTACAGCACCACGAACAGCAAGATGCTCTGGGTCTTGCCGGAAAACCAGACAAACAGCATCAGCATGGCGGCGCTGCGGATGGTCAGGCCCAGCAGCATCAGGATGCGCAGCTTGCCAAAGCGGGTGTGCAGTTTGTCGATCCAGACGGCCAGGAACGGGTCGATGACGCCGTCGAACCAGCGGGTGGCGGTCAGGATCACGCCGGCCACCGCCAGCGCGATGCCGTAGCCCTCGCTGGCCACGTAGCTCATCAGGCCCACCAGGGAATAGAATGCCATTGCGGCGCCGCCCTGCATCTCGGCGATCGCAATGCACCAGGTGGGAACGCGGCGGTACTGTACGCCGTCGATCTCGCTCTGGCTGGGTTTTTTCTTACCAAATGCCATTGTTGATTCCTCCCAAATCAGATCCGGAAGGCGCAAAAGAGTTCGGGCGGCACAGCGCCCCGCGCCTCGGTGCCTTTACCATACCACGGCTGCCCGGCGCGAAGAATACAAATATTCGTATAAAAGTTCAATTATTTGAATCATTTCGATAAGAATACAAATATTTGATTTTTAAGTATAATAATTGATTGAGCTTTGGGGCCGCCATCCGCTATACTGTAAGACAGAACGGGGCTTCCCCGACCGCCTGTTGTATTGAAAATTTAGGAGGACTCTACCATGAAACAATTTGCACCCGGTTTTCTCATCGGCGCGGCCACCGCGCCCCACCAGGTGGAGGGCAACAACACAAACAGCGACTGCTGGGCCGCCGAACAGATGCGGTACACCAACTATACCGAGCCTTCGCTGGATGCCTGCGACCACTACCATAAATACGCGCAGGACATCCGCCTGCTGGCCGAAGCCGGCCTCAACGCCTACCGCTTCGGCATCGAGTGGGCGCGCATCGAACCGGAGGAAGGCAAGTTTGACGCGGCACAGCTCGAACATTACCGCGCCGTCATCCGCTGCTGCAGGCAAAACGGCGTCGAGCCCATCGTGACGCTGCACCATTTTTCCAGCCCCAAATGGCTCATCGCCAAGGGCGGCTGGGAGGCCGAGACCACCCCGGCCGATTTTGCCCGCTATGTGCGCTATGTGATGGAAGCCTTGGGCGGCGAGCTGCGGTATGTCTGCACCATCAACGAGGCGAACATGGGCGTGCAGGTGGCCGCCATTGCCGAGCGCTACAAAAAGCAGATGATGGCCCAGATGGCGCAGATGCAAAAAGCCGGCGGCCAGCAGGCCGAAGCCGGCGTGCAGATGGGCATGAATTTGCAGAAGATGCTGGAAAACCAGCAGGCCGCCGCGGCCGAGAACGTCGAGGTGTTCGGCACGGCGCAGCCGCAGTTTTTCACCAGCCCGCGCACGCCGCGCGGCGACGAACTGGTGATGGAGGCGCACAAAGCCGCCCGCGCCGTCATCCGCGAACTTTGCCCGCAGGTCAAGGTCGGCCTGACACTGAGCCTGCACGACATCCAGGCCCTGCCCGGCGGCGAGGCCGAGGCGCAAAAGGTCTGGGATGAGGAATTCACCCACTACCTGCCCGCCATCGCGGGGGACGATTTCCTCGGCGTGCAGAACTACACCCGCGCCCGGTATGATGCCAGCGGCAGCATGACCGCGCCCGAAGGGGCCGAGACCACCCAGATGGGCTACGAGTTCTACCCCCAAGCGCTCGAGCATGTGATCCGCAAGGTGGCGGCGGGCTTCCACGGCGAGCTGCTCGTGACCGAAAACGGCATCGCCACGGCGGACGACACCCGCCGCGTGGCGTTTATCGAGCAGGCGCTGGCGGGCGTGCAGCGCTGCGTGGCCGACGGGTTGCCGGTCAAGGGCTACTGCCACTGGAGCCTGATGGATAACTTTGAGTGGCAGAAGGGCTTTGCGATGCAGTTTGGCCTCATCGCCGTCGACCGCGCCCACGGCCAGGCCCGCACCCCCAAACCGAGCCTTGCTTACCTTGGCAGCTACGCCGCCAAAGCCTGAGTTTTTACAACATAACCGCAAAGCGGCCCGGCCGCCCGCAGTCTGCACGGGGCGGCCGGGCCGCTTGTTTATGGCGTGCCGGCCTGGGGCAGCGGCGCTAAGGCGGCGCCCTCGCACAACGCGTTGATCACGGCGGCGACGCGGGCGGGTTCCTCCCGCATGCCGCTGCGCAGCCAGTACTGGATCACGCCGCCCACCCCGGCCGCCAGAAAAGAGCTGCGCATGTTCTGCTGGGCCGCGTCGGCCGGGGCCATTTCCCCCTGCCGCTCCTTCATATACCGGAAGCAGCGGCCCACCATCGCGTACAAAAAACGTTCGTCCTGGTTTTGGCGCGCCAAAATGCCCAGCAGGCTGTCGTTGCCGCGCAGCGCGCCGAGCACCGCCGTCATCGTCGCCTCGGTGCCTTGGGCCTCGGCGCTTTGCAGCAGCGCGTCCAACAGTTCCAGGGCCCGCTGCTGCAGCTGCTCCATCAAATCAAAACAGTCTTTGTACTGGCGGTAAAAGGTGCTGCGGTTGATCTGCGCCAGGGCGCAGACCTCCTTGACGGCGATGCGTTCCACCGGTTTTTGGCACAACAGATGTAAAAAAGCGTCGTCGATCACCTGGCGGGTGTAGCGGGTGCGCAGGTCAGTTTGCATCACGGTGTTCCTTTCTGCAACAGTTGCCGCGTTTGTGCCGCACAGCGGACACCGCGGCGCAAAGTGCCGGTTGTTTGCCCGGGTTTCTTCCAGTATACTGGGAACCACAGAGAATTGCAACACATGTTGCAGTATATTCATCGTGACGCTTTTTTGCCCAATCAAAACGGGGGGTCTTAACTATGCAAAACAGTGAAGCGCTCTTCCGGGACAAGCCGGTCTGGCAGGCGATCTTTTCGCTGGTCGGGCCGTCGATCCTGTCGGTCTTGGTCATGGTCGTGTACAACATGACCGACCTGTTTTTCATCGGCCTGCTGCGCGACACGGCGCAGACGGCGGCGGTCTCCCTCGTCAGCCCGGTGTTCACGCTGGTCTCGGCCGGGGCGACGGTGCTGGGCATGGGCGGCTGCGCGGTGGCGGCGGCCTCGCTCGGCGCGGGGGACGTGCAGGACGTGCGCACGGTGTCCAGCCTGTGCGGTTGGTGCGCGGTGCTGACGGGGGCGGTCCTGGCGGTGGGGCTGAATTTGGGCTGCGGCCCCATCCTGACGATGCTGGGCACGAACGCCGAGATCTTCCCCTTTGCGCAAAGCTACCTGCGCATTTTGGCGCTGGGCGCGCCCGCCATGCTGTTCTCGGTAGGGGCTGCCACGCTGCTGCGGGCGGATGGCGCGATCCGCTGGGGGCTGGTGGGCAACCTGGCCGGCAGCCTGACCAACATCGTGCTGGACCCGCTGTTCATCCTCGCCTTCGGGTGGGGCATCGCCGGGGCGGCGGCCGCCACCGTGCTGGGCAATTTGGTGGCCTGTGCGTTTTACCTGGTGTATATGCTGCGCCATTCCCGCGTATTGAGCCTGGCCCCGGCCGACGCGCTGCGCGACCCGGCCCGGCTGGGCCGGGTGCTGGCGCTGGGGCTGCCCAACGGCGTCAGCAGTTTGCTGGCGGGGTGCGCGGGCAGTTTCAGCAACCGGCTGCTGGCCGGGTACGGCACCGCCGCCCTGGCCGCCATGGCGGCGGCCGACAAAGCCACGATGGTCGTCAGCCTGGTGCAGATGGGCATCTGCATGGGGGTGCAGCCGCTGCTGGCGTACAATGTCGGCGCGCGGGACCTTGGCCGCCTGCGGGCGGTGGTCCGCCGGCTGCTCGCCTTGACCATCGGGTTCGGGGCGGTGTTTGCCGCGGCCTGCCTGCTGGGGCAGGAGGCGCTGCTGCGGCTGTTCCTCTCGGACGCTGAAGCGCTGGCGCTGGGCCGCCGCCTGCTGCCCTGGCTGCTGCTGGGCAGCCCGCTGCTGGGCGTGTACTACCTGGGCGTCAACTTCTTGCAGGCATCCGGCCGGGCGGTGGCGGCCACGGTGCTGTCTGCACTGCGGCAGGG
>DXEI01000014.1 GCA_019115045.1 Candidatus Gemmiger excrementipullorum
TGATTCCGCAAATTACGGCGAGGGCGGCGAGTCCCAGACCGCGGAGAGCGGCGAGACCGCCGGCACCACCGGCGCGATCCACGTCGTATCCCGCGAGGACGGCTCGGGCACCCGCGGCGCGTTCGTCGAGCTGACCGGCGTTGAGGACGACAACGGCGACAACACCACCCAGGCCGCTGCCATCCAGAGCAGCACCAACGGCGTGATGACCGCCGTCGCCAACGACGAGACCGCCATCGGTTACATCAGCCTGGGTTCTCTCGATGATTCTGTCAAGGCTGTGACCGTCGGCGGCGTTGCGCCTTCTGCCGAGACGGTGGCCGATGGTACTTACACGCTGGCCCGTCCCTTCAACATCGTCACCAACGGCGAGCCCACCGACGAGGTCGCCATCGACTTCATCGGCTTCTGCATGAGCGCTGACGGCCAGGCCCTGGCCACCGAGGAAGGCTACATCGGCGGCGAAGGCGCCGAGTACACCTCCACCCAGCCCAGCGGCAGCATCACCGTGGGCGGCTCCTCCTCCGTCAGCCCGCTGATGGAGAAGCTGATCGAAGCCTATGCCGAGGTCAACCCCAACGCCACCATCGAGCTGCTGACCACCGACTCCACCACCGGTGTGACCGGCGCGCTGGACGGCACCTACAATATCGGCATGGCCAGCCGTGAGCTGAAGGATGAGGAAGTTTCCAGCGGCGCTGCCGCCACCGTTCTGGCCATGGACGGCATCGCGGTCGTCGTCAACCCCGCCAACTCCATCAACGACCTGAGCGTCGAGCAGATCAAGAGCATCTACACCGGCGAGACCCTGGCCTGGTCTGAGCTGCAGTAACCCCACAGCTGCCATAAAAACGGTTGTCGCGCCCAAGGGGGCGGCAGCCGCTTTTTGTGAACTCCCCCTTTTCTCTTACCCCCAAGGAGTGTGTATAGGAAATATGAAAACGAGATCCGGCAAGACCCGCGAAGCGGTCATGCAGGGCGTGTTCACAGCCTGCGCCTGCATCTCCATCCTGGCTGTGGCGCTGATCTGCATCTTTTTGTTCGCCAACGGCGTGCCCACGATCTTTGAGATCGGGCCCCTTGACTTCCTGGTCGGCACGACCTGGAAACCCGGCAACGATATCTACGGCATCCTGCCCATGATCCTGGGTTCTATCTACGTCACGGCCGGGGCCATCCTCGTCGGTGTGCCCATCGGGCTGCTCACGGCCATTTATATGTCGCGCTTTGCGTCCCCTGCCGTCAACAAGGTCATGCTGCCCGCCGTGCAGCTGCTGGCCGGCATCCCGTCGGTCGTCTACGGCTTCTTTGGCATGGTCGTCATGGTGCCCGCCGTGCAGGCCATGGTCAAGTCGGACTTTTTCCGCCATGTGCTGGGCGTGCGGGGCGGCAAAGGCATGAGCCTGTTCACCGCCGCGCTGCTGCTGGGCATCATGATCCTGCCCACCATCATCACGGTCAGCAAGACCAGCCTTGACGCCGTGCCCGCCAGCTACTACGAGGGCAGCCTGGCGCTGGGCGCCACGCATGAGCGCAGCGTCTTTTTTGCCGTGCTGCCGGCTGCCAAGTCCGGCGTGCTGTCGGCTGTGATCCTGGGCATCGGCCGCGCCATCGGCGAGACGATGGCCGTCGTCATGGTCGCCGGCAACCAGACCTGGATGCCGCAGGGGCTGTTCCAGGGCCTGCGCACGATGACCTCCAACATCGTCATCGAGATGGGCTACGCCGCCGGCCTCCACCGCGAGGCGCTCATCGCCACCGGCGTCGTGCTGTTCGTTTTCATCCTGCTCATCAACCTCTGCTTCAGCCTTGTGAAAGGGGGCGGCAACCATGCCTGAGATCACGGCCGCCGGCGGCCAGAAAGCCGCCGCCAGCGTGGGCAAGGCCCGCGCGCAGATGGTGTTCCCCGCGGGCAACCGCAACCGCAAAGCGGCGCGGGTGCAGGCCGGCGTGCTGCGCTGGCTCGTGCGCATCGCCGCCGGGCTTACCGCCGCGGTGCTGCTGTTCCTCATCGGGTATATCCTCGTCATGGGCATCCCCAACCTCAAACCCAGCCTGTTTGCGTGGGAATATAACTCCGAGAATGTCTCGCTGGTGCCGGCGCTCATCAACACCGTGCTGATGACGGCGTTCTCGCTGGTCATCGCCACGCCGCTGGGCATCTTTGCCGCCATCTGGCTGGTCGAGTACGCCAAGCGCGGCAACAAGCTCGTGCGGCTGGTGCGCGTCACCACCGAGACGCTGCAGGGCATCCCCTCCATCGTCTACGGCCTGTTCGGCATGCTGTTCTTCGTCACCCAGCTGCACTGGGGCTACAGCCTCATCGCCGGCGCGTTCACGCTGGCCATCATGGTGCTGCCCGTCATCATGCGCACCACCGAGGAAGCCCTCATCGCCGTGCCCGACTCTTACCGCGAGGGCAGCTTCGGCCTGGGCGCGGGCAAGCTGCGCACGGTGTTCACCATCGTGCTGCCCAGCGCCATGCCGGGCATTCTGTCCGGCGTCATCCTGGCGACGGGCCGCATCGTGGGCGAGACCGCCGCGCTGATCTACACCGCCAGCTCGGTGGCCAAGATCCCCGAGAGCGTCTTCAGCTCCACCCGCACGCTGGCCGTGCACATGTACCTGCTCTCCAACGAGGGGCTGCACGTCGACGCCACCTACGGCACCGCCGTCGTGCTGCTGGTGCTGGTGTTGGGCATCAACTGCCTGTCCAGCTTTATCGCCGGCAAACTGGCCAAGAAATGATACAACAGAGGGGTAGTACCGTGAATAAATTCGAAGTCAAAAACATGGACCTGTACTATGGCAGTTTCCATGCGCTCAAAAGCGTCAACATCGCCATCCCGGAAAAAGAGATCACCGCCTTCATCGGGCCTTCGGGCTGCGGCAAGTCGACGTTCCTTAAAAGCCTGAACCGCATGAACGACCTCGTCGAGGGGTGCCGCATCTCGGGCGATATCCTGCTGGACGGCGTCGACATCTACAAAGACAAAATGGACGTCAACGTGCTGCGCAAGCGCGTGGGCATGGTGTTCCAGAAACCCAACCCCTTCCCGATGTCTATTTATGACAACATCGCCTACGGCCCGCGCACCCACGGCATCCGCAGCAAGGCCCAGCTGGACGAGATCGTCGAAAAAAGCCTGCGCGGCGCGGCCATCTGGGACGAAGTCAAGGACCGCCTGAACAAGAGCGCGCTGGGCATGTCCGGCGGGCAGCAGCAGCGCCTGTGCATCGCGCGCGCCCTCGCCGTCGAGCCGGAAGTCCTGCTCATGGACGAGCCGACCTCGGCGCTGGACCCCATCTCGACCTCCAAGGTCGAGGAGCTGGCCATGGAGCTCAAGCAGAACTACACCATCATCATGGTCACCCACAACATGCAGCAGGCGGCGCGTATCTCGGACAAGACGGCGTTCTTCCTGCTGGGCGAACTGGTCGAGATGGGCCCCACCGAGCAGGTCTTCTCGACCCCCGTCGACAAGCGCACCGAAGATTACATTTCCGGCCGTTTCGGCTGATGCAAAGGAGGCAACCCCCTATGGCTATGGCTATGCCCTACAGCAGCCGCAAGGTCTACGACTCGGAACTGCTGGAACTGGACACCATGCTGGCCCGCATGGGCCACGCGGCCGGCGGCTCCATCGAGAGCGCCATGACCGCGCTGCGCAACGGCGACATTGAACTGGCGCGCAGCGTCATTGCCCGCGACAGCGAGATCGACGCTGCCGAGCATGAGATCGAGCACCGCTGCTTAACGCTGTTTCTGCGCCAGCAGCCGGTGGCCGGCGACCTGCGCAAGGTTTCCACCGCGCTGAAGATGGTCACCGACATCGAGCGCATCGCCGACCAGGCGAGCGATATTGCCGAGATCACGCTGCACCTGCACCCGGAGGGCGCGCGCAGCGTCGGCGTGATGGACGACCTCGACAAGATGGGCAACATCGCACTGCACATGGTCAAGGACGCCATCGGCGCGTACGTGCAGGTCGACCTTTCGATGGCCGCGCAGGTCATCGCCAAAGACGACGACTGCGACGCGATGTTCCGCAAGATCAGCGCCGAGATCGCCCAGTACATCGCGGCGAACCCGGCCGACGCCGAGACCGCGCTGGACCTGTTCATGATCTGCAAATATCTCGAGCGCCTGGGCGACCACGCCGTCAACGTGGCCGAATGGGTCGAGTTCCTCAAGACCGGCGTGCACAAATCGCGCAAGATCGTATAAAACGCGCAAAGCGGCGCATGTCCGCCGATGGAGACGGGTTAAAAAAGGGGCAACCGCCGCGCCAAATGGCGGCGGCTGCCCGCCGCGGGCTGCGGCCCGCAGGCGCACCGCGCCGCCACTTCCTGTACCATTCCCTTATTTTCCTATACCAACCAAAGCGGGGTCTGCCTTGTGCGGGCCCCGCTTTGGCATGCCGGGGCAAAATTCCCCTGTAAGGCGGTTGATTCCCGGCCGCGGCTGCGGTACAATAGGGGGCAGAGACCTATTTTGTAAAAGGAGCGCTGCACCATGCCGCATATCGAGACCACGCTGGAAAGCAAAGAGATCTTCAACGGCCATGTCATCCGCGTCACGCTGGACACCGTCCGCCTGGAAAACGGCGATACCGCCTACCGCGAGATCGTCCACCACCACGGCGGCGCGTGCATTTTGCCCGTAGACGGCGAGGGCAACGTCTACATGGTCCGCCAGTTCCGCTACGCCCTGGGCGAGGAGATCTGGGAGCTGCCGGCCGGCAAGCTGGAAGCCGGCGAGGACCCCTTTGAAGCCGCCAAACGCGAACTGAGCGAGGAATGCGGCCTGACCGCCGACCATTTCACCGACCTCGGCGTGCTGTACGCCACCGTCGGCTATGACAGCGAGCGCATCTACATCTGGGCCGCCACCGGGCTGCACCCCGTGGGCCAGCACCTCGACGACGACGAGTTTTTGGACGTCGTCAAGATGCCGTTTGAAAAAGCGCTGGGCCTGGTGCTGGACGGCACCATCCGCGACAGCAAAACGCAGGTGGGGCTGCTCAAGTACGCGCTGCTGCGCGACAAGGCGTGACCCGCACCGAAATTTTGGACCACGGCACCCGCGTGCTGACGGCCCCCGGCGCGGCCTTTGGCACCGACGCGCTGCTGCTGGCACGCTTTGCCCGCCCCCGGCGGGACGAACGCGCGCTGGATTTGTGCAGCGGCTGCGGCATCGTGGCGCTGTGCTGGCACGACGCCGGCCACCGCGGCCCCTGCACGGCGGTGGAGCTGGACCCCGCGGCCAGCGCGCTGTGCGCCGCGGCTGTGCGGCAAAACGGCGCAGGGCACATTGAACCGCTGTGCGCCGACGTGCGGGGCTTTTGCCGCGCCGGGCCGCAGCAGGGCCGGTATGACTTTGCCGCGTGCAACCCGCCGTATTTTACGGCCGGCCCGCGCAGCCCCGACCCCGTGCGCGCCGCCGCCCGCCATGCCGATACCTGCACGCTGGCCGACGCCGTGGGCGCGGCCGCCCGCGCTTTGCGCGAGGGCGGGCGCTTTGTGCTGTGCCACCGCCCCGACCAGCTGGCCGAGGTGCTGTGCGCGCTGCGCGCTGCCCGCCTGGAACCCAAACGCCTGGCCTTTGCCCGCCAGCGCCCCGGCAGCGTGCCGTGGCTGTTTGTGGTGGAAGCGCAAAAAGGCCGCCGCCCCGGCCTGAAACTGGAACCCGACCTGCTGGTGGAAGCCGGGGCTGCCCGCTACGGAACCCAAAAAGGAGAGAACGAAGATGGGACTGTTTAACCTCAACTATGACCGCCCGGGCCCGGGCGTATCGCCCGACGCACCGCGCAAAAAGGGCTGGCGCCGCCTGCTGGAGGTGCTGGGCCGCGATATGTGGGACTTTTTCCGCGCCGGGCTGCTGGCGCTCGTCAGCGCGCTGCCGTATGCCTTTGGCGTGTGGTTTTCCATTGCAACGCACGCCCTGCTGCCGCTGCTGGCCGCCGGCGTGCTGGGCGGCATGATCCTTGCGCCGCAGCTGTGCGGGCTGTACGATACCATCCTGCGCAGCCTGCGCGATGAACCCGGTTTCTGGTGGACGACCTACCGCCGCGCGTGGAAAACCAACCTGAAACCCTCGCTGGCCCCGGGCGCTGTGGGCGGTGTACTGCTGGCCATGCAGGCGTTCGTGGCCGCCCACCTTGTGCTGGAGCAAGGCACCGCCGTGGCCGTGGCGCTGCTGCTGGGCGTGCTGTGCATCTTGGCGCTGGGGCAGTATGTGCTGGCCCAGGTGGTGCTGCTGAACATGGGCTTTGGCGGCATTTTGCGCAACGCCGTGCTGCTGTTTTTTGCCTACCTGCCGCGCACGGCGCTGGGCGTCGTGTGGCAGGTGGCGTACTGGGCCGCCATTGCGCTGCTGTACCCGCTCAGCACGCCGGTGGTGGTGCTGTGCAACTTCTGGGTGCCCGCGCTGCTCAGCCTGATGTCGATCTACCCCGGGCTGGACCAGAGCTTCTCGATCGAGGAGAACATCCGCAAAATGCGCGAGGAACAGCTCCAAAACAAACCCTGACCCGCCGCGCCTTTGCGGTTTGGCGCGCCGTCCCTTTGCAAACCACCGCACCCCCAAAAAAACCAAAATCACGCCCCCGTCTGCCGCGGCTTCTGCGGCGGGCGGGGGCGTTTTGCGTGCCGGGCCGGCCCGCTTATGGGGGGAGGCACGGGCGCTACACATAGGCTTCCTCGCTGTGGGCCTCGCCGGCCCACTCATGGGGGAACCACTTGGCCATCAACAACGCCATATCATGTAAAACCGCGGCCTGCCGCGGCGTAAGCTGCGCCAACCCGGGCGGGGCCGTGCCCGCGCCGGCCGGCCATTCTTGCGGGCCAAACACGATGTCATCCGCGCTGCAATGCAGCGATACCGCCAACTTGCGCAGCGTCTGCACCGTCATGCCTTTGCGCCCGGTCTCGATATCCGCCAAAAATTGTACCGAGATATCGGCATACTCGGCCAGGCGTTCCCGCGTAAGCATCTGCTGCTCGCGCAAGGCGCGCAGGCGCAGGCCGACCTCGCGGTTCAGGTTGGTGTCACAGGCCATCGGTATGCCTCCTTTTTGGGCAAAATGCACTATAACTACTGTTATGGTAGCAGAGGTTTTTCCCCGGGAAAAATAGCGATAGCTATTGACTTACCATAACGATAGTGATAGTATAATGGTAACTCTAGCAGCACCAGCATAGGGTCCGAGACCGAAAGTAAAAGGGGCGAAGATATGGCGACGATGCGCTTGCTGCGCAGCATACGTGCGCAGGCAGCGCTTGCAGCGGCCGTTCTGCTGGCCGGGTGCGGCGCCTCTTCCAACGTGCAGGCCCAGGCGGGCGAGACCGTCCAGACCGCACTCTTCGCTTTCTCAGTCAGCGACCCCCAAACGCTGGACGGGTACGACGGGGTAGAGATCCCGCAGGGGCAAAAGCTCGTGCAGGTGACCCTTACCGTAGAAAACACCGGTGAGGCAGCCCTGCCCATGTTTGCAGAGGATTTTCAGATCCAGTGGGGCGATGGCGATACCGATTTCGGCGCCTGCCTGGCTGCGGTCGACGACACGATGGTCCCTTACTCGTATGAGGTCGCGCCCGGCGAAAGTTACACCGGCGCCATGCTGGTCACCGTCCCGCAAGACTGCGGCGAACTTACCGTCGCCTACCAGGACGTGACCGAAAGCGGGGACCGCGCTGCCGCTTATTTTGTGGAGGTACCGCTGTGAAGCGTTTCCTGCTGTTTTTGGGCGCGTTCGTGGCAGGCATGCTGGCGGCCCTGCTGGCCGCAGGGTTGATGCTTTTGCCGGGCTGGCTCCAGGAACGCGAACTGCAAAACCAGCGCCCCCAGGCCGTGGCTGCTTCGGCCACGCCTACACCCACCCCAACGCCTACGCCGCCGCCTGCATTGCCGCAGATGGATTTCACAGATCTTTTGGCCCAAAACCCCGATGTCGTCGGCTGGATCACGATCCCCGATACACAGATCGACTACCCGGTGTTGCAGGGCACAGACAATGAATTCTACCTGCGCCACGGCCTGGACGGTGCGTATGACATCGTCGGCATCCCCTTTGCCGACTATGAGTGCGACGTGCAAAATGGCCGGCACTTGATCCTGTACGGGCACAACATGGGCGTCGATGAGACGGACCGTTTCTCTACCCTGCAAGGTTACAAGGACCCCGACTACTACACCCAGCACCCGTACATTGAGCTGTACACCCTGTATGGCAGCACCTACTACAAAGTGGTGGCTGTCTACGCATTGACGGCCCGCACCCAGGACGCCGACTACTTTGCCTTTAACACCTATGCAGACTTTGCATCCGATGAGGCCGAGCAGCAGTACCTGGACGAAGTGGCCCGGCGCGCCTTTTACACCACGGGCGACTACGCCCGCCCCGGCGAACGTCTGTTGACGCTGTGCACCTGCACGTATGAGATGGACGACGCCCGCATCCTGGTCATGGCGCGCCCTTTGCGAGAGGGCGAAAGCCTGGCGGCAGATACGGTCAACGTAAACGCAGACCCGCTGCTGCCTGCCCGCTGGCCGGCCGGTGCCTGATGGCCCGGCCCAAAACCATTTTTCACGTTTCTAAAACATGGGACATCATCACATGGGGGATCGGTGCCCGGTGGTTTGGAATAAATTCATCAAAAAAAGGAGTAATAATATGCAGAAAACGAGTCGTTTTAGCCGCCTGATGGCTGTGTTGCTTGCAGTCTTCATGGCGGTGTGCTGCCTGCCGCTGAGTGCGTTTGCGGAAGGCGACGAGTCCACTGGCGAGTCTACTAAGGGAACGGTCACTGTCCAGCTGTGGGATGTTGACACCAACGAGATGGTCACCAACTTCGATGTTGAATTGACTATTGGTGAGTCTTACACCCTGGAGCGGATGGCTGAGATTAAGGGCTATGCTCTGCCCGTTGACTACAAAGAGACCGCTCCCCAGTCCCACACCATCACCGGTGAGGGCCTGGTCCTGAACATCAACGTCAAGAACATTGCGAAGCCGGAAGAGCCGGAAGAGCCGGTTGAGCCGGAACAGCCCACCACCGCTCAGGTCACTGTCCAGCTGTGGGATGTTGATACCAACAAGATGATCACCGACTTCAAGGCTACCCTGAACATTGGTCAGTCTTACACCTTGGACGAGATGGCTGCGGCTGCTGGCTATGTTCTGCCCGTTGACTACGAAGAGACCGCTCCCCAGTCCCACACCATCACCGGTGAGGGCCTGGTCCTGAACATCAACGTCAA
>DXEI01000130.1 GCA_019115045.1 Candidatus Gemmiger excrementipullorum
TTAAAGAACCACGCCCGCCGCATGGCCTACGAGAAAGGCTACGACGAAGAGTTTGAGATGCTGTGCAGCATCGAGCGGCTGGCCCCCCAGATCTTTGCCGAGGAAAAGCACGGCCCCAAAAAGGTGTGCGCCAACGTCGATTTGTTCAGCGGGCTGATCTACCGCATGCTGGGCATCAGCGAGGACCTGTACACCCCGCTGTTCGCCATCGCCCGCGTGCCGGGCTGGTGCGCCCACCGTGTGGAGGAAGTCGAGTTCGCCAACCGCATCATCCGCCCCGCCTACCAGTACGTGGGCAAACCCCAGCCCTACGTGACGCTGGCCGAGCGGTAAAACCGGCCGGGGTGGCTCCCCCCCCACTGCACCTATCCCCTGGTAAATCCCGTTTACGCCGCGGAGGCAGACCGAACCGGTCTGCCTCCGCGTTTTTGTTTTGCGGTTTTTTACGGCGCGCGGTTTTGCGCCTGGTACCCCTCGCCCCAGGTCCACATAGCGTCCAGGATGGGCTTTAAGCTGCGCCCCAGGTCGGTCAGGCTGTACTCCACCCGCGGCGGGACTTCCGCATACACCTGGCGGTGGACAAGGCCCTTTGCTTCCATATCCCGCAGTTGGGCGGTCAGTACCTTTTGCGATACGCTGCCGATGGATTTTTTCAGCTCCCCGAAGCGTTTGGTACCGGGCAGCAGATCGCGCAGGATCAGCACCTTCCATTTGTCGCCGATCAGCGTCAGCGTGGTCTCCACCGGGCAGGCGGGCAGTTCTTTGGTTTGCTGCATAGGTCCGTTTCCTTTCAATAGTTTCTTTTTGGTAACTACAGCACAATAAAGTACTTACTTTACAATTGATACTTACGGATTTATTATAATCTTGCAAGGTAAAAATTGCAATCCCCCAAAACCCACATTTAAAATCAGGAGGTATGTATCATGAACGAAGTCGTACAATTTTTGCAGGAAAATCCCGTACAGTATCTCGCTACC
Organism: Candidatus Gemmiger excrementipullorum; assembly: GCA_019115045.1. Classification (GTDB taxonomy): domain Bacteria; phylum Bacillota; class Clostridia; order Oscillospirales; family Ruminococcaceae; genus Gemmiger; species Gemmiger excrementipullorum. The sequence continues at coordinate 981 of DXEI01000130.1, forward strand.
GTAGGCCGCGACGGCAAGGCCAAGTGCCGCCCTTTCATGTTTGCCGGTGAGATGGACGGCAAGCTGTGGTTCTGCACCAACAACACGAAAGACGTCTACAAAGATATGCAGGCAAACCCCAACATCGAAGTTTCTGTTTCCAGCCCCTCTTACGCGTGGATCCGCCTGAACGGCGAGGCCATGTTTGAGGACAACATGGCCGCCAAGGAGATGTGCATCCAGAACCCCATCGTCAAAGGGCAGTACGGCGAGGCGAGCAACCCCATTTTCGAGGTGTTCTATCTGAAAGACGCCCATGCCGTGATCGCGGACTTCTCCGGCAACCCGCCCAAGGAGTATGATCTGTAAGCACCATGTATAGACGGCTCCGCAAGCGCCTTGCGGGGCTGTTGCCATTCCGGAGGGGGCGTAAGACGATGACACAGGACGAGCGGCTGGACTACCTGCTGCGCTGCCTGCTGGCAGAGCGCAAAGAATATGCAAACATCCGTATGCCGGGCGGCATTTCGGAAAAGCGCCGCCTTCTGCGCAGCCTGATGAATGTGCGCCCGCCTGTCCCGGCCAGCGCGGCGTTTTTAGCCGTGCAGGATGCCTATCTGCAAGCGCGCCTTGCCGAGCGCGGCGTCACAAGGCTGGAAGACCTGACGCCAGTGCGCCCGGGCGTGTATCTCTGGCAGGGCGACATTACGACGCTGGCCGTCGATGCCATCGTCAACGCGGCAAACAGCGGGATGCTGGGTTGTTTCGTGCCCTGCCACGGCTGCATCGACAATGCCATCCACACCTGTGCGGGGGTGCAGCTCCGCCTGGAATGTGCCGGGATCATGCGCAAGCAGGGACACGAGGAAGCCACCGGCAAGGCAAAAATCACCAAAGGCTACGATCTGCCCTGCCGCTATGTACTGCACACCGTCGGCCCCATCGTCTGCGGCGGCGTCACCCAAACCGACCGGGAACAGCTGGCAAGCTGCTACCGTTCCTGTTTGGAACTGGCAGCGGAACATGGTCTGCGCAGCGTGGCTTTCTGCTGCATCTCGACCGGCGAGTTTCATTTCCCGAATGAGCTCGCCGCGCAGATCGCCATCCAGACAGTCACGGATCGGCAAAAGCAAAACCCGGATACGATTGAGGTGATCTTCAATGTTTTTAAGGGCAGCGACTATGCGATCTACAAACGGTTGCTGTGATACGCTTGCACGGCTCAAAACCGAATTGGACACGGCGGAGGCCGTCGTGATCGGGGCCGGTTCCGGGCTTTCCACCTCCGCCGGGTTCACCTACACAGGCGAACGCTTTCAGAAGTATTTTGCGGATTTTATCGCCCGGTATGGTTTCCGGGACATGTATTCCGGCGGGTTCTACCCGTTTGCCAGCTTTGAAGAGCATTGGGCCTATTGGAGCCGGTATATCTACATCAACCGCTATATGGACCCGCCGAAGCCGGTGTACCGCGACCTGTTCCAACTCGTGCAAGAAAAAGACTATTTTGTGCTGACGACCAACGTCGACCACTGTTTCCAGAAAGCCGGGTTCGACAAACACCGGCTGTTCTATACCCAGGGCGACTACGGCCTGTGGCAGTGTTCCAGGCCCTGCCACCCAAAGACCTATGACAACAAAGCAGCCGTTTGCAAAATGGTGGAGGCGCAGGGCTTCCAAATCACAGCGCAAGGGTTGACGCTCCCGGGCGGCGTTTCCCCCGCCATGACAGTCCCCGCCGAACTGGTGCCGCATTGCCCGGTGTGCGGCGCGCCCATGGCCATGAACCTGCGGGCGGACGATACCTTTGTGGAGGACGCAGGCTGGCACGCCGCCGCCCGGCGGTATGAGGATTTCCTGCGCCGCCACGAAGGGGCACATATTCTTTTTTGGGAACTGGGGGTCGGCGGCAACACCCCGGTCATCATCAAATATCCGTTTTGGCGCATGACCGCCCAAAACCCCAAGGCGGTGTACGCCTGCCTCAACCTGGAAGCGGCGTACTGCCCGCCGGAACTCCGCAGGCAGGCGATCCGCCTGGGCGGGGACATCGGCACAGCGCTGCGGCAGCTTTGCCCATAAAGCAGCCCCGCCGCCGGGAGTTTCCCGGCGGCGGGGCGCTGCTTTTATGACGAATGGATGATAAGCGGGTTTTAGAAGTCAAAGGTAAAGGCGATCTTGCGGATGGAGGGGGCGCGGCTGTCGACGAAGTCGAAGGCTTTCTGCGCCTCGGTCAGCGGGAAGGTATGGCTGATGGACCCGCGCAGGTCGACCTTGCCGGCGTTGATGAGGTCGATGACGTCCTGGAACTTGCGGTTTTGCAGGCGGCTGCCGCGCACGTCGAGCTCCTTGCTGGTGATGACGAACTGGTTGACCTCGGTGGGCGCGACGCTGAAGCCCATCGTGATGACGCGCCCGGCGTTGCCGGTGGCCTGCAGCGCCGTCAGCAAGCTGGTCTTGACACAGGCGGCGTCGATGGACACCGTGACGCCGTAGCCATCGGTGAGTTCGCGGCAGCGGGCGGGCACGTCCTCCTTGAGGCTGTTGATGACGTCGGTGGCGCCGTTTTGCAGCGCTTCCTGCAGCTTGGCGTCGTCGATGTCGGCGACGATGATCTTTTGCGGGTGGTACAGCCGCACGATGCGCAAGATGCTGGAGCCCAGCGCGCCGGACCCGATGATGAGGACGGTGTCCTCGCTTTCAAGCTGGGCGCGGCTGCAGCACTGCACCGCGATGGTCGTCGGCTCGATCATGACGGCCTCGGCGTCGGTCAGGCTGTCGGGCACCAGGTAGCAGTCGGTGTCGGGCACAGCCATATACTCGCGGTAGCCGCCGTCGATGTGCACGCCGCGCACCTGCAAATTGCCGCAGACGTTGGGGCGGCCCTTGCGGCAGGCGTAGCAGTGGCCGCAGGGCACGACCTGGTCGATGATGACGCGGTCGCCCACCTTGACCTTTTGCGCCGTGGGGCCGGTTTCGACGACGACGCCGACCATCTCATGCCCGATGACGCGCGGGTAGGTGGCCGCCGCGTTGGTGCCGTGGTAGATGCCCACGTCGCTGCCGCAGATGCCGGCGGCCGTCATCTTGACCAGTACGTTGTTGTGCGCGTCGAGGGTGGGTTTTTCCATCTCGATGACGCGCAGTTCATTGGGCTTTACGATCTGTACAGCTTTCATGGTAAATTCCCCTTTGTATTATGCTTCCGGGCTGACGCGGACGACCACTTTCATGTAGTTGCCGGGGTTCTTTTCGATGTCGATGATGGTGGCCGGGGCTTCGTCCATCGTCACGGTCCTGGTCAGGATCTTGTTCATGTCCACCCGCTTAGTGCGGATCAGTTCCAGCGCTTCCTCAAATTCACCGGCGCTGGTGCGGGCCCCGCGGATGTCGATCTCTTTCTTGGTGATGACGTCGGTGGGCAGGCTGGTCTCTTTTTTGGGCCAGCCGGTGAGCGTGATGCGCCCGGCGTTGGAGACCAGGTCCAGGGTCTGGCGCACGGCGGGGTTGGCGCCGGAGCACTCCATGACCTGGTGGGCCATCTCGCCGCCGGTGATCTCGGCAATGCGCTGCACGGGGTCCTCGGCGCCGGAGTTGATGACATACTCGATGCCCAGGCTCTTGGCAAAATCCAGGCGTTCCTGCACCAGATCCAGCAGGATGGCGTGCGCGCCGTAGGCCTGGGCCACCATGCCGGCCACCAGGCCGATGGGCCCCGCGCCGATGATGGCGCAGTATTCACCGGCTTTCAGGCCGCCGCGGTGGATGCCGTGCAGGCTGATGGTCAGCGGCTCGGCCATGGCGGCCTGCTCCCAGCTCATGCCGTCGGGGATCTTGATGAGCATATCGGCCGGGTGGCAGTAATACTCGGCCATGCCGCCGTCGACATGCACGCCCAGCACCTTTAAGTCGGTGCAGCAGTTGGTGCGGCCGATGCGGCAGGGGTAGCAGTGCCCGCAGTAGAGGTAGGGGTCGACGACGACGCGGTCGCCGGGGCGGATGCCCTTTTTGTTTTCGGGGATGGACTCGACGATGCCGGCCAGTTCATGCCCGATGACGCGCGGGTAGCTGACCAGCCCGTTGGTGCCGCGGAACGCGCCGATATCGCTGCCGCAGATGCCCGCAGTGACGATCTTGATGAGCGCCTCGCCCGGTTTGGGGGTGGGCTTGTCCAGTTCCACACAGGCGACCTGCCAGGGTTCCGCCAGTTTGATTGCTTTCATAAATGGTTACCTCTTTTGTATCGTTCGATTTTCTCAACAGGCTCCTTCGGCGGCAGGTGTTTTTCAAAACCCGTCATCGCCGACGGACATGTGCCGACGGCGATGACACCACCAGGGAAATTTACCCCAAAATTGTGTGCGAGGCCCCGCGGGCCGAGTGCGCGGTTTTGGGGTAAATTTTGTCGAAGGGGAATCCAAAGGGCTGCGGAGCCGCGCGCCGCCTGCGGCGGATGCAGCAAGGCGGAGCAGGGGCCGCGGTCGCAGAGCGCAAGCGCCGTTCCAAGGCGCGCCGCGCGATGCGGGAACCGCAACCCGTTAAACAGGAGCCTTAGGCGCCGCCGGTCTCCGGCCTAAGCGCCGCCGCTGGCGCGGCGGTTGGCCTCCGACACGCCACTGCGGTGTCAGTGGGCGGCTGTGGCTCCCTTTGAGGGCGCTCAGACTTTGACCTTGACGACGACCTTGCGCACGAACTCGGGCGCGCCGGCGGCGCAGCGGGGCTTGTGGGCGTCCTCGGGCGCGACGACGATGAGGTCGCCGGGCAGCAGCAGCACGCTGCCGCTGAGGGCCGGTTCCTCATAGAATTTGACGTCGTTTTCCGGCACGTCCTGCTTGAGCACCAGCCCCTCGCGCTTGCAGTAGCCGAACTGCTCCTTGCCGGAGATGACGTACTGGATGTCGAAGAACTTGTCGTGGGTCTCAAAAGAACCCTCGCTGGCGGGGAAGGTGGTGTACTCCTGCACGTTGGCGGTCACGCCGTCGCAGATGGGGTAGCTGCCCACGGGGGTGTGGTCGAGGTCGGTCTCGGCCAGCCATTTGTAGGCGGCGCGGAATTTATCGTCGAGGTAGTTGTACTTGGTGGCGAGGTCCAGCGGTGCAAAAAACATAACGAACGCTCCTTTTCTTGTATACAGTCGCTTTGCGGTCCGGCGGCCCGGCAGGCCGCGCGGGGCTTTACTTGTTTTCTTCGGTCATCTGGTCCAGGATGCAGGCGCTGGAGATGTCCTGCACGTCGGTCTTGCCGGCGGCCAGGTCCTGGATCTGCTGCCAGATCTGCTCGTCGACGACGATGCCCTCTTTCAGGTTGCGGGCGCGGGTGGCGGCGGTGCGCTCGCCGGGGCAGGTCACATGGCCGCCCTCGCGGTCGGGCTCGGTGGCGTCGGCGGCGGCGACACGGTCGTCCCACTTGGCCTGGATCTCCTCCTCGCCGCCGAACAGGTACGGGTCGTAGGCGATGAAGATCTGGCAGCAGCCGGTGCAGCTGCCGCGCGCCTCGCGGTCCAGGTCGGCGCCGGTGCGGCCGTTGGCCATGGCGGCGGCGGCCAGGTCCAGCGCGATGGCCATGCCGGAGCCTTTCCAGTAGCCGGTGGGCAGGATGCGGCCGCTGGCCTCGATGGCGCCGGGGTCGCTGGTCAGGTTGCCGTCCTTGTCAAAGCCGCCGGGGTAAGGCAGCTGTTTGCCGGCCAGGCGGTAGACGCCCAGCTTGCCGTAGGCGTACTGGCTCATGGCCATATCCAGCACGATGGGCCCGCTTTTGCGCGGGATGGCGATGCAGAACGGGTTGTTGCCCACGCCCGGCTGCTTGGAGCCCCACATCGGCATGCAGCTCTCGGTATTGGTCCAGCTGATGCCGATGAACCCGGCCTGCGCGGCCTGCCAGGCGTAGGAGCCGCCGCGCATCCAGTGCGTGGTGTTTTTCAGCGCCACGCAGCCGATGCCGTGCTCTTTGGCCAGGGCGACGGCGCGGTCCATGCAGAAGGTGGCGTTGAGCACGCCGATGCCCAGGTGGCCGTCGTAGTTTTCGACCGCGCCTTTGGCGCCGACGAGCTCCGGCTTGGCGGCAAGGTCGACCCAGCCCTTCTGCACATACTCGGCAAAGCGGGGCACGCGGTTGAGGCCGTGGCTCTCGATGCCTTCGAGGCTGCTCTCGGTGTGGATCTCGGCGCACTGCTGCGCCTGCGCTTCGGTAAGGCCCATCTGCAAAAAGGCCTGCTTGACGGTGGACAGGACGGTATCATACGGGACGCGGATGCTCATGGCGATCTCTCCTTTTTTGGGGGTGGGTGGCGGGCGGTTTTCGGTACTGATATATTACTCAGTCTCCTGTTGGCAGTCTTAGAATAACACAGCAAAAACCGAAATACAACCGGCATTTTCGACAAATTTCAAAAGGCATTTTACAGCAGAACCACAAAAAGCAGGGCCGGCTCTTGCCAAGCTGTGCACCAACTGATATATTAGTTGCAGAAAGGGCCCTGCCGGGCCCGGCAAGGAGGGTTTTGCCATGGATCTGCTGGTCCCTGCGCCCCGCCGGGGCGAGAACAACCGCGCTTACGCCTGCCGCGTGCTGCGCATGAACATCATGACGCTGCGCCTGGCCCCCGGCGCGCCGCTGAACGAAGCCGAGCTGGCCGCCTGCCTGCAGATGAGCCGCACCCCCGTGCACGAGGCCATCACGGCGCTGCACGGCGACTGGCTGGTGGAGGTGTTCCCCCAGCGCGGCACGCGGGTCAGCCGCATCGACCCGGCGCTGGTCAAAGAGGGGTACTCGACCCGGCTGCTGCTGGAGAGCGCGCTGCTGCAGGACGTGGCGGGCAAGATCGGCCGCAGCCAGGTGGCGCAGCTGCTGGAGTGCATGCGCCGCCAGGACGCTTTGCGCGGCCGCATGCCCGACGCCGTGGATGAGTTTATCCAGCTGGATGACGAGTTCCACCGCATGATGTACTTTTTTGGCGGGCGCAGCCATACCTGGCATGCGATCCGCGGGCTGGTTTCGCACTATGACCGGCTGCGCTACCTCGACGCATTGGACGGCGAGCTGGACTTTGACCGCGTGACGACGCAGCACCGCGCCTTTTGCGACTACCTGCTGATGGGCCTGCCCGACGACGTGGCCCCGCAGCAGGTGCTGGGCGCGCACCTGACGAGTTACCGCGGCAACCTGATGGACAAGATGGCGCGCCACCCCGGCTTTTTTACGCTGCAAGGCGGCTGAACAGCCAAAACAAAGCCAAAACCAGCCCCCGGCCTTACGGCCGGGGGCTGGCTGGGTTTTACCCTTCTGCGGCGTCGGAGGCATCCGCCGGCAAAGCCTGCGGCGCGGCGTCGGGCAGGCGCGGCGTGCGGCCGGCCTTTTGCATCATTTCCTCATACAGGCCGCTGGCTTCCTCGGGCGAGTAGCCGTAGACGAGGAAGGCGTCCATGACATAGGGCGAATACGGCAGACAGTTGAGCGCGCGCGTAAACGCCATGGCCGCGATCTCGCCCAATACGCTGACGGTGGAACGGTTGTGCAAAAACTTGGGCGCCCACAGCTCGATCTTGTAGGTGCGGGTCCAGATCTCTTTTTTGTACTGTTCCTCGACATAATGGAACAATTCATGGCCGATGAGCAGCTTGGTGATGTCCAGCTGGCCGCCCAGCGCATGGGGCACGCCCGGCTCGCCCAGCAGCGCGCGGCCTTTGCGCACGCCGTCCATATAGATGTGGATCTTGTTGGGTTCGCGGAACTCGGCAAACAACACGCGGGAGGCGTTTTGCGGCACATCGGGGAAATCCACCGCCAGCCCCAGGCGCGCGGCCAGTTTTTCGGGGTCGCGCATGCCGTACTGGGCGGCCAGTTTATCGGCGTAGGCGCGCCCGCAGGCGATGGCCTGCTGTGTCAGGTCGCGGCGCTGGTCGTCGGTGAATTTGCCGTTGAGCGGCTCGCGCGAGAAGGCGTACAGCGCCCAGTCCTCCTCCGGGATGCGGCACAGATCCTCAACGATCATGCCCACGGGGCGCACGGTATAGTGCGGGCGCTCGCCGTAGCGGGTGCGCTGCTTGCCGAACAGCCCGTCGGCAATGGGTTTGAGCAGTTCTTTGAACCGTTCCTGGGTCATGGCGTTCCTCTCCTGTAAAAACGGCCCCGCGTTTGTGCGGGGCCGTGCTGTGTTGTGGCGGGGGTGTCAGCGCACGTCGTTGATGGAGCCGACGACGATGATCTCCTCATCAGGCTCGCGGTCGCCGATGTCAAGATCCATCAGCAGTTTGACATGCTCGAGGTCGACGGCCGAGTAGTCGCACACGCGCGGGCCGACGCAGACGAAGTAGTCGGGGCGCAGCACGGTGTCGGTCTTAAAGACGGCCAGCTTCTCCCACATATCCTCGACGGCCTGGAAGTAGTCGGCCACCTTGACCTTGACGGCATCGGCGTCGGAGCACTGGACCTTGATAAAGCCCTTCTTGTCGACGATGCGCACGGGGTGGCGGTCGCCCATCTCGCCGGCGTAGACGTAGAACTTGTCGGTCTTTTCGACCAGGTGGATGTTGGAGACCTTGGGGCCGAAATCTTCCGTGGCCAGCTGCTCGGCCTCGGCCTCGTCGCACTCCTTGAGCAGGTCGGTGGTCTTGACCTCGGTGGAGCCGGTGGCGATGGCCGTGACCTTGCCGGTCTGGCTGTCGATCTCGATATGCACCTCGACGGTGTCGGGCGAAGCGCCGGAGCTGATGGCGGCGTCGGTGGCCTCTTTCTTGAGCTCGCGGATGTCATCCTGCGTCGGGTTGGGGATGACGCGCTCGACGACGTCGCGGACCATCGACAGCGCCACGCCGATGGAGGAGATGACCTCGGCGTTTTCGGGGATGGAGTACTGCAGGCCCATCTTTTTGGCGCAGTACGGCACCAGGGACGCCGCGCCGCCGCCGCAGCCGACCAGTTTCATGGCGTCGTGGTCGAGCTGGTATTTCTCGGCCAGGTCGTTGATGCAGGCGTTGACCTTCTCAAAGTCCTTATCCAGGATCTGGGTGGCCAGCTCCTCGACGGTGATGCCGAGCTTGTCGGCCACCGGCTGCATGCACTTGCGCGCCGCGCTGGCGTTGCCGTGGGCAAAGTACTGCGGCTCGATCAGGCCCAGCACGTTGGCGGCGTCGGTGTTGGTAAAGCAGATGCGCTTGCCGCTGGCCAGGCGGATGGCCACGTAGTCCGACGGGTCGCCCGGTTTGGGGCTGAGCATCTCGATGGTCAGCGGGCCGGCGTCGATCTCTTCCTCAGGGGTGAAGCAGGCGTACTCGCAGCCGGCGATGTGGGCCGAGCGCGGGCCGACGTCCTCGACGCCGTGGTCGTTGATGCGCACCATGGAGCCGCCGGCGCAGCCGAGGATGCGCACATCCAGCGAGTTGATGTAGGTGTCGTGGCCGCCGATCTTGGCGTAGTCGACACCGGGGCGGCCGTTTTTGATGACGCCGATGTTGGTGGTGGTGCCGCCGACCTCAAAGTAGATGGCGTTGGACGCGCGCAGGTACATCAGCGAGCCCATGACCGAAGCCGCCGGGCCGGACAGCGCCGTCAGGATGGGGCGCTTGCGCATCTCGTTGATCTCCATAACGCCGCCGTCGCCGCGCATGATCATCAGCGGCACGGTGACGCCGGCCTCGCGCACCGAGGATTCCGTCGCGTTGGCGGTCGCCATCATCTTGGGCAGGATGGAGGCGTTGATGGCCGCCGTGCGGGTGCGGCGGGTCAGGCCGTACAGCTTGGTGATGTCCGACGCCATGGAGACCGGCAGGCCCTGCTGCTCGGCCAGGTCGTGGATCTTCATCTCCACCGACATATCGTCGACGCCGAACGCCATCGACGCCACGATGACCTTGGACCCCTTGCCCAGCAGGCTCTTGATGGCCGCCGTGATGGTGTCGTCATTGAGCTGCTTTTTCTTGATGAACTCGTTGTAGACGGGGATCTTGCGGCCGACTTTTTCGTCCAGGACGATGTCCTTCAGCGTCAGCTGCGGCTTGGCCAAAAAGCCTTCCAGGCCGCCGCCCGCCACGCCGATGACGCCGACGGGCGCGACGTCGCCCTCGATAAAAGCGTTGGTGGCCTGCGTGGTGGAGTGCGCGACGAAGACGACGTCCTCGGGCGAGATGCCGTTTTCGGCCATGCAGTTCTTGAAGGACTGCACGACGCCCGCGGCCACGCCGGCTTTGTCGTCATGCGTCGTCTTGACTTCGTTTTTGCCGATGATCTCATGGGTGGCATTGTCCATGGCGACGCACTTGGTGTAGGTGCCGCCGACGTCGATGCCCATGCGAACGGCGCGATGCTCTGCCATTTGGTTTCCTCCTAATCTTTCCGGGGAAATACGTTCCCGTTCGGTCGGCGCGCCCGGCCTGCCGGGGCTGCAGGCGCGCGGGGGTGGGTCGTTACGGTTTGCCGGGCAGGGGCCGCGCCCCCGCTGTTAACAAAAGTGCCGCCGCCTGAGGGCGGCGGCACCATTATACGGTTTGCAGAACTGTGCAGGTACAGGTCAGATGAACCACTCGGTCCCCAGGCCGGTCACGGTGAAGAACGTCAGCACGTACAGCAGGATGCCGGCGATGTAGGCGCACGGGATCGAGAGCTTGAGGTAGTCCTTGGACTCGACCTTGGTGTACGCCAGGCCCCAGGCCACCCAGGACTGGGTGATGCAGGAACCGATGTTGACGGTGATGGTGGGGATGGCAAAGACGCAGTACAGGAACGGCACCGAGAAGGACGCCACGCCGCGCAGCACGCCGAGGGTGGCCGCGCCGCAGCCGACCAGCGTCATGGGGCCGCGGAACAGGCCCAGGCCCAGCAGCACCGCGAACAGGATGCAGACGACGAGCTCGGTCTTGGGCATAACGGGGCCCAGGACAGCCTTGAAGAACGGCGACGCATAGTTGGCGACGGTGTTGAACATGGGCAGCGTCAGCAGGAAGCCGACCAGCGGGGCGGTGTCGACGACGCCGTCATAGTACAGCTTGTTGACGAGCTGGCAGTTCTCTTTGAAAGAGCCCTTCATCTTGCCGCAGAGGAACAGCGCCAGGAAACCGGCGATGACGAAGCCGCCGATGACCGAGAAGTCCAGCGCGATCTTGAGCACGACGGGCACGATGGGCAGGATCAGCGTATAGAGCGGGGCGTCCTTCTGCTCGGAAGCGCCGCGGGTCTGGGCAGCCCAGGCATGGCTGGTCTTGCTGCGGGACAGGAACACGGCGGTGAGCACGGTGGTGACGACGACCGAGATGATGACGGCCGCATAGCCCCACTTGGCGGCGTACCAGCCGAGGGTGAAGTCGGGCATTTCATCGACGCCGATGAAGAACGCGCGGTACTGCGCAAAGTTGACGGGGTTGAGGTAGATGCCGGCGGCCACAGACTCCATGAAGCTGAACATGGCGATGGCCTTGGGCACGCCGAGGGACATCATGATGGGCAGCACGATAACGCCGATGGCGATAACGGGGCCGGCGCCGGTCATGGCGGTGAAGATGACGGCGGTGACGATGTTGAGCAGCGCCACGGTGACCATCGGGCGGTCGCCGCCGAGCTCAACCGTCTTGCGGATGAGGGTGGAGGCGATGCCGGTCTCCATCAGGACGCGGCCGAACCAGGCGCCCCAGCAGACGTTGACCAGCGTGGTGCCCCAGCCTTCGGGCGCAGACTGGTAGATGTTGTTGAGGATCTGGATGATCTTCAGCGGCTCGCCGTTCGAGTAGAAGGCGGTGTCGGCCAAAAACTCCGGCGTGGCGAACGCGGCGCCCAGGAAGGACAGCAGCGTCCAGGCAATGGTGATAACAAGGAAGCCGATCATCAGGTTATGGCCCTTGATGCAGTAGTATGCAAGGCCAAAGAACGTGAGGAGCAGCAAAATACCGACTACGATCGTCAAGGTAAATACCCCTTTCTTGTGTAAAAATGATTCTCCTTAACAGTGGCAAACCGATAATGACCAGGGACCGAGCGGGATCTCACTTCCTTTCCTGTTAAAATGGGTTCTATAGTCCGGCGCGCGGCGGCAGGCCGCCGTTTGCCGCAGCGGCGCCCGTTGGCGGCGGGCGCCGTCTGTTCCATAGCAAAACAGGGTGTTACACAAAATATTGGGGGTAGATGGTGCGCAGGTGCTCGCCGTCCTGTTCGATGGAGGCGATGTGCTGCTGCACGGTAAAGCGCAGCGCTTCATAGTCGCGGCGGCGCAGCGCCGCCAGCAGCAGGCGGTGCTCGGTGAGGTGGTTCTCCCAGCTGTGCACCGAGACCATGTGGCTTTTGTAGCTGTAGGTCATGATCTGCAGATAGCGCACGCGCAGCATATCGCAGTTGATCTCCGTATAAGCATCCCAGGCGCGTTCCCGCCCGCAGTAGCGGTAGAACAGCCGGTGCATGCGGGTGTCCTCCTCCAGCAGGGCGGCGGACATCTGCTTTTCGTAATAGGCGCGCTGGGCGGCCAGGCTCTGCTCCAACTCGGCCATCTGCTCCGGCGTGGGGCCGGCCTTGCACAGGCATTCCAGCACGTCGCGCTCCAGCACCAGGCGCAGGAAAACCGCCTGGCGCACCAGCTCCATCGAGATGCGGCTGACCTGCGTGCCGCGCTGGGGGAAGACCTCGACGCAGTGCTCGCTTGCCAAACGGGCGATGGCCTCGCGCACGGGGGTGCGGCTGGTCTGCATCTGGGCAGCCAGGGCGTTCTCGCTCAGCAATTCGCCGGGCAGCAGCGTAAAGTCGATGATCTGCCCGCGCAGGCGCTGGTACACCGTATCGCGGCTGTATACGTCGGTACTGACCGCGCTTTGTGCTGCCATGGCGGGGCACCTCGCTCTCTGCTTACAGGCGGGCGGCGGGCGGCTTTGCGTTGTATGCAACTTTTGCATGCCAGCCGCCCGGGTATAGCAGTACCATAGCACGAACCCCGGCCTTTTGCAACCCCTTTTTTGACAGTTTTTCTTGATTTTACGGGCATCGGGGAACATTTTCGTCAGAATATACAAGAAGTTTTCAACTTTTTTGGCATACAAGATCGGCTTGCTTTTTGCATTTTCTTGCGGTATACTATAGGCAAACCTGGCGTGGCAGGCCCTGCGCCCGCCCCGCCCCCCGGAAAGGAGCCGAGCAGATGTTTCCCACGATACGGACCGTACGCGCGCCCGAGGAGTCTGCCCGCGCCTATGTATACCGTATCCTTTCGCTGTATATCCGCGAGCTGTTTCTGCACCCCGGCGAAAAACTCGTCGAGACCGACGTCGCCCGGGCGCTGCAGGTCAGCCGCACGCCGGTGCACGACACCTTCAGCCGCCTGGTGCGCGAAAAAATGCTGCGCGCCGTGCCGCGCGGCGCGCTGGTGCCGCCGCTGGACCCCGACGCCATCGTACAGCTGATCTGGATGTACCGCACGGCCACCGCCGCCGTGCTGGGCGAGTTGTACAACAAGCGCCCTGCCAGCTACGAAACGCTGGAGGCCTGCGTTTCCCGCCAGTATGAGGCGCTGCGCAGCGGCACGACGCTGCCGCTGCCGCGCCTGTATGCCGAGTTCACGCAGGAGCTGTACGCCCTGGCAGGCCGCGCGCCGGTGCTGGCCGCGCTGCGCTACACCAGCATCGACCTCTACCGCCTGCTGCGCATGATCGAGGAGCCGCGCATCTGGCGGTACCTGATTGACCGCCAGGCCGACCTGGTGGCGGCGCTGGCGCTGCACGACCACGAGGCCGCCATCAAAGCGCTGGACGCCGTGTACGACCTGTTCCGCCCGCTGATGGAGCTGTGCAAGAACCGCCACCCCGGCTTTTTTGAGGAGATGTAACGGCAGCCGCCCGGCCGCCGTGCAGATACAAAGGTCACTGTTAAGGAACTTGGAAGGAGCAAGCTGTATGAAGATCGCAGTCCTGGGCGCCGGCGCCATGGGCGGGCTGTTCAGCGCGTACCTGAGCCGCCAGAATGAGGTCACCGTCATCGACGTCAACCCCGCCGTGGTGGAAAAGATCAACGCCGACGGCCTGACCGTCACCGAACCCGACGGCGCCAGCGCCGTCTACCACCCGCACGCCGTGCTTTCGACCGAGGGCATGGCCCCGGTGGACCTGATCGTCGTCTTTGTCAAGGCGATGTTCAGCGAGAGCGCGCTGACCAACAACAAGGGCATCATCGGGCCTGACACCTACCTGATGACGCTGCAAAACGGCAGCGGGCATGAGGACCTGCTGGGCAAGTTTGTGCCGCAGGACCACATCATCATCGGCACCACGCAGCACAACGCCAGCGTGGCCGGCCCCGGCGCGACCAAACACGGCGGCAGCGGCATGACCCACATGGGCTGTGTGGTGGGCGAAGCGGCCCGCCTGCAGAAGTTTGCCGATACCTTTACCGCCTGCGGCCTGGAGGCCGACGTATCGGACGGCGTGCAGAAGATGATCTGGAACAAACTGTTCACCAACGTTTCGGCCAGCGCGCTGACCGGCGCGCTGCAGGTGCCGCTGGGCTACATTTCTGCCAACGAGCACGCCTGGAAGCTGTGCTGCACGCTGATCCGCGAGGCGGTGGACGCCGCCAAAGGCCTGGGCATGGACTTTGACTATGACGAGAAGGTCGCCGAGGTCAAGGCGGTGTGCGACAACTCCCCCAACGGGCTGACGAGCATCTACGCCGACCTGAAAAACGGCCGCCGCAGCGAGGTGGATACCATCAGCGGCAGCGTGGTGCGCGCCGGCAAAAAGGGCGGCGTGCCCACCCCCAGCCACGAGTTTTTGGTGGGGCTGATCCACGCGATGGAAGGCCGCCCCAAAGCATAACGCAGGACTTCAAAGGCGGCGCGCGCGGCCGCTTTTGGGTGATAGATCATTTTGATTTTGCTTGTATCTGAAAAGGAGGAAAAAACCCTATGGCCGAGCTTACTTACGATTGGGTCGCCGGCAAGCCCAAAACCGTCCCCATGGACCAGCTGCCCCCTAAAGTGTATGAGAAAGACGGGCTGCGTATCATCGACCTGACCAAGGTCATCGACCCCAGCACCGAGAGCCGCCGCTGCAACCTGTGGCGCTTCAACACCGGCGGCGACGTGCCTGATTTCCACACCAACGTGGACATCGGCAGCCACCTGGGCACCCACTGCGAGTGCCCCTACCACCACGACAACGATTGGCCCAGCGTGGCCGAGCTGCCGCTGGGCCAGTTCATGGGCCGCGGCATCTACCAGATGCTGGACCTGCCCGAGGATCACCAGATCACCGGCGCTGACCTGGAAGCCGCCATCGGCGACCGCATCCAGCCCGGCGACACCGTCATCCTGGACAGCCCGCACCAGATCCCGCCGTTCACCAGCCTGACCGGCGGCCCCACCGACCACCGCCTGCAGGTCGGCGCTGACTGCGCCCAGTGGCTGGCGGACCACAAGGTCCAGTGCGTCGGCTTCGGCGACGGCGTCGCCATTGAGGGCGACGTGGCGAACGTCAAGCCCTTCCATGACATCCTGATGGCGCAGAACTGCACCTTCCTGGAAGTGCTGCAGAACCTGGACCAGCTCAAGAGCGACACCTTCTTCATCAGCTACGCGCCCATCCCCATCATCGGCCTGGACTCCTGCCCGGTGCGCGTCTACGCCATCGAGGGCCTGCCCGGCTTCACGCGGTAAGCGTACCTGAGCTTTACCTATCATTCAAAAAGGCTTCCCCAAGCGGGAAGCCTTTTTCTGAAACGTCTTTATATTAAAAGAAGGAGGGGCCGTCTATGGAAGGTCCTATGAAGATCGGCGATCTGTTTGCCCCGGCCGGCCGCGTGGCGCTCGTCACCGGCGGCACCAGCGGGCTGGGCCACGCCATCGCCGAGGCATTTTTGCAAAACGGCGTCGATGTGGCGGTGTGCAGCCGCCACCCCGACAGCGCGCCCGATTTGGCCGAACTGGCTGCCGCCGAGGGCCGCCGTTACCTGGCCGTGCGCTGCGACGTCACCGATGAGGCCGACGTCGAAGCGCTGGGCGACGCCGTCGAGCGGGCGCTGGGCCCGGCGACGCTCGTCGTCAACAGCGCCGGCATGAACATCCTCAAACATGCCGAGGAATATGACGCCGAGAGTTTCAACAAGGTGCTGCACCTCAACGTCACCGGCACCCACCTCGTCAGTAAAATGGCGGCCCGGCGCTGGATGATCCCCGCGCACAAGGGGCGCATCGTCAACCTGTCGTCGGCCAAGGCGTTTTTGGCCGCCGACCGCGACTACGCCGCCTACTGCGCCAGCAAGGGCGCCATCAACATGTACACCCAGCAGCTCGCGTGCGAGTGGGCGCGGTTCGGCATCACGGTCAACGCCATTGCGCCGACCTTTGTTGTGACGCCCATCAACGCCGACCGCATGCAGGACCCCGTGTTCTACAACAGCCTGGTGCACCGCATCCCGGCCGGGCGGCTGGGCAAAGGCCGCGACATGGCCGCCGCCGCGCTGTTTTTGTGCAGCGAAGGCGCGGCGTTCGTCACCGGCGTGACGTTGAAAGTGGACGGCGGCGTGACCTCGATGCAGTAAGGCGGGGGGCGCAGGCGGGCCAATCTGCGGCAAACGTTTGCCCTGCCCGTTCCCCTGCCCGTTCCCCTGCCGTTCCCGGGCGATTCGCAGGGGCCGCATGTATGCGGCCCGGGGACGTTTGCCCTGCGGCAACGTTTTTGGTTTGTGTACGCGGTTGCCTTGTTTGTAGGGGAGGCATACATGCCTCCCGGCAGGGGTGAATGGTCGCGTGGGGTTTACGGGAAAATCGACCGTTTTC
>DXEI01000131.1 GCA_019115045.1 Candidatus Gemmiger excrementipullorum
AAATGGGCAGACATTTTCTATGACACAACGCCGCGGGCGGCCGGGATCTTCCGGCCGCCCGCGGCGCTTTATCACAGCCCGCTTTACTGCGATGCAAAAGAATGGCGGGATCGTGATAGAAACAAGCGCTAAAATGGTATACGTTTACGCCTTTTTGCACTATCATGATAAGCAGAAGGGGAAGGGGCGCCCCCGCCAAAACCTTCCCGCCGCCTACAGGGTCTGGAGGTGCATCGCAATGATGAAGCTGAACATTTTGAATATGGGCGCTTTTCTGCGCGTGGTGGACGCCTGCCGCGGGCCGGTGTACCGCCTTTTGCCCGACGGGACGAAAACCGACATCTGCCGCCGGTACGAGGTACAGCGCGAACTGATGCAAACTTACCGACAAAACGGCAATGCGCTTCTGCTCTCGCTTAGTGCGCCGGTCCCCTCGGATTACCACGCGATCGTCTCTTACTACGCAGGCGATTGCTGAAGAACGCAGCAGGCATGGCGCTTTTTACAGCAACAGGAGGGGAAACGCATGCACTACCGGCATTTTGTGTTTGACATCGACGGCACGCTGCTGGATACCGAGTACGCCGTGCTGCACTCTTTGCAGGACGTGATCCGGGCTGTGCAAAGGCGGGAAGCCCCCGTGCAGGACCTGCGGTTTGCGCTGGGCATCACGGGCGATGACGCGCTGCGGCAGCTTGGGTTTGCGGACCTTGCCGCCGCGCAGCGGCTGTGGGACGAACGGATGGCCTGTTACCAAAGCAGCGTCCGGGTGTTCGCAGGCATTGAGCCGCTGCTGCAAGGGCTGGCTCAAAACGGCAAACAGCTGGGCATCGTCACCTCCAAAACGCGGGCGGAATACAAAACGGACCTTGCGCCGTTTGCCATCACGAAGTTTTTCCCGCTGTCGGTCTGTGCCGACGACACAAAGCGGCATAAACCTTTCGGGGATCCGCTGCGGCAGTATCTGCAAACGGCGAACGCTACGGCGGACACGGTGCTGTACATCGGTGACAGCATCTACGACAGCCAGTGCGCCCAGGACACCGGCGTGGACTTTGCGCTGGCGGGCTGGGGCGCGCACCGCGCCGACATCCCGGCGCGCTACCGCCTGCAGACCCCGCAGCAGCTGCTGGCGCTGCTGCAGGCATGAACGTACCATTCTCATAAAAGCATTCTATAAACCGCCGCGGGCGGCCGGAAACTTCCGGCCGCCCGCGGCGGGGTTTACAACAGCAGCGGTTCACACGCGCTGTAACAGCGCGGCGACTTCTACATGTTCCGTATGCGGGAACAGATCCACCGGCACAAAGCGCTGCGCGCGGTAGCCCAGGCGGGCCAGCTGCGCGGTGTCGCGGGCCAGCGTCTCGGGGCAGCAGCTCACGTACACCACGCGCGCCGGGGCCATGCGCGCCACCGCGCCCAGGCAGGCCGGCGTGCTGCCGGCGCGCGGCGGGTCCAAAAACACCACGTCGGGGCGCAGGCCCTCGCGCGCGGCCTGTTCCATCCAGACGGTGGCGTCGGCGCACACAAAACGCGCCTGGCGCTGCCCGTTGCGGCGCGCGTTGGCAATGGCGTCGCGCACGGCGGCGGGGTTGCGCTCCACCCCCAGCACCTGGCGCGCCCGCGGCGCGGCGCACAGCCCTATGGTGCCAATGCCGCAGTAGGCGTCCACCACGGTCTGCCGCCCGTCCAGCCCGGCCAGGTCCAGGGCGGCGTTGTACAGCACCTCGGTCTGCGCGGGGTTGACCTGGTAAAAACTGCGCGAGGATACGGCAAACTCCAGCCCGCACAGCGTATCCGGCACAAAGGGCGCGCCCCACAGCGTCTTTTCGCGGTCGCCCAGCACGGCGCTGGTGGCCGTGGGGTTGATGTTCTGCACCACGCCCACGACCCACGGCGCGCTTTTGTGCAGCGCGGCGCAGAAATTGCGGCTGCCCGGCAGCGCGGGCGTGGGGGTCACCAGCGTCACCAGCACCTGGCCGCGCCGGTTGCAGCGCAGCACGGTGTGGCGCAAAAGGCCGGCGCCGCGGTCCTCATCGTAGGCGGTCCAGCGGCAGGCGCGCGCCGCGGCCAGCACGGCCTGCAATGTACGGTTGAGCGTTTCGTCCTGCAAAAGGCAACCGGCGGCCGGCAGCACGCGGTGGGTGCCGGCGGCGTACAGGCCGCACACCAGCTCGCCGCGCTGTTTGGCAAAGCTGGCAATGGCCTTGTTGCGGTAATGCCACGGCTGCGCCATACCGCGCACCGGTTCCACCGGGGCAAAGCGGCCCAGCAGTGTTTGCAGTTTGGCCTGTTTTTGCGCCAGCTGCTGCGCATACGGTACGGCCAGCAGCGGGCAGCCGCCGCAATGGCGGGCAAAGTTGGGGCAGGTGGTGTCCATGCGTTTCCCTCCCGGGGGTGATTGCCGGGCCTTGCCCGGTGTGTTACAATACCAGTAGAGCATGGCCCCGGCGGCGGGGCATATCCTGTACTGACTACAAAACGGAGGCGACCCAGTATGAATGTATTGCTCATCAACGGCAGCCCGCACAAAGCCGGCTGCACCTATACGGCGTTGACCGAAGTGGCCAAAGCCCTGCAGGCCGACGGCATCGAGACCGAAATTTTCCACATCGGCGCGGCGCCGGTCGGCGGCTGCGTGGGTTGCGGCGGCTGCGCCAAGGCCGGCAAATGCGTATTCGGCGGCCCGGTGGCCGACGTGCTGCCGCTGGTGCAAAAGGCGGATGGGTTGGTGTTTGGCGCGCCGGTGCACTACGCCACGGCGGCCGGCAGCATGCTGGGCTTTTTGCACCGCCTGGCCATGAGCGGCGGGCAGTACCTGCGCCATAAACCGGCGGCCGTCGTCACCAGCGCGCGCCGCGCCGGCACCACCACTGCGCTGGAAGCGATGGAAAAGGTGCCGCAGTTTTTTGAGATGCCGCTCATCAGCTCGACCTACTGGCCGATGGTCCACGGCGGCAACGCCGAGCAGGCGGCGCTGGATGAGGAAGGCTGCCAGATCATGCGCAACCTCGGCCACAATATGGCGTGGATCTTGCGCTGCATCGAGGCCGGCGCTGCCGCCGGCATCACGGCCCCGCAGGCCGAAAATGACAAGCGGACGAATTTCATCCGCTGAAAAGCGGGTACAACAAACCGGGCGCAACGTAGCGTCCGGTTTTTGTTTTATCTTGCCAGGGCCTGCACGGCCAGGGCATAGACCTGCCAACCCACCAGCGCGCACCCGCAGCCGAACGCCAGCCCGGCCACGACGTCGCTGATGTAGTGCACGCCGCTGAGCACGCGGGACAGTGCGATCAATACCGCCAGCGCCGCCAGCAGCATGCCCAGCGGCGGGCAGCAATGCCAGGCCGCCACCGCAATGGCCGCGGCCGAAAAACAGTGCCGGCTGGGCATGCTGCGGCCCGCTTCCTCTTTGGGGAACAGCGGCTGGCAGCCCAGCGCCGTGTAGGGGCGGGGGCGGTCGATGGCGGCGCGCAGCGCGGTGCCGGCCCAAAACGTCAGCGCGGGGATCACCGCCGCCGGCCAAAAGGCGGGCTGCCGCCATGCCGCCAGCACCAGCAGCAGCCCAATGTACGCCACGTACACCGCCGCCACCGCGCCGCGGCTGAGCAGGTACAGCGCCCGCCGGGCGGCCGGGCGCGCCCGGAACCAGCCCATCACGGCACGGTATCGCCGCGCGTCCATAACGACCCCTCCCTCTTTGCTTAGTATACAGTCTAAGCATAACACCCCGCAAAAGGCTTGTCAAACGGCGGCGGCAACGCTTATAATAGGGGCAAGATCAAAACAGTACGGAGGGTCCGCCTTTGTTTGGCTTTGCAAACGCATTGCTGCTGGCGCTGTTCGCAGCGGCGGCGGTCGATCTGATCCTGGCCTGGCGGCGCACCGGCGGCCCGGTGGCTGCCGTGCGCGCGCTGTGGCGGCAGGAACATCTGCTGTTCGGCGCCTGGGGCGCGCCCTGGCGGCTGCGCGCCGGGCAGGCTGCATTTTGCCGGGCGCTGGCACTGTATGAGTTCACCGTCGTGTTTGGCAGCAGCATGGCGCGCGAGCACTGGCCCTGGCTGCAAACGCAGCTTTCCCCCGTGCTGGACGCCGTGCTGTACACGCTGCTGCTGGCCAAAATTTTGCTGGGCACGCGCTACACCTGGCGCAGCCTGGGGGTGGCGGGCGCGCTGTATTTTATTGCCCGGTGGGTGTACTTCAACGGGCAGAACATCTGGTTTTTGGGCCTGGCCGTCGTGCTGCTGGCCGCCAAGGACGTGCCGCTGCCCCGCGCCATGAAAGCGTTTCTGGCCGCCGGGCTGCCGTCGCTGGCCGCCGTCGAGATCCTGCACTTTGCCGGCGTTCTGGCCCCCGGCGCCACCAGCGAGCGGGACGGCAGTTTCCGCCTGCTGTTCGGCTACGGCCACCCCAACACCTTTGGCGGCATCGTGTTCGGGCTGGTGCTGGCGTGGGTGCTGCTGCGCACGGCCAAACTGCATTGGGCAGAGCTGGCCGGTATTGCGGCGGTGGCGGTGTTTTTGCTGGTGGGGCCGGCCTCGCGCTCGGCCGCGCTGTGCATGCTGCTGCTGGCGGTGCTGCTGGCGGCGGCCAAAGTGCGCCGCGCGCGCCCGGCGGGCCGCGGCGCGGCAGCTGCCTGTGCGGCGCTGGTCCCGCTGGCGGGGGCGGTCAGTTTGATCCTGCCGCTGTTCATCGTCAAGATCGGCCCCTGGGCCAGCGACGTGGGCCCGGCCTGGCTGGGGCGGCTGGACGGGCTGCTGACCTGCCGTATCTCGCTGGCATGGGCGGCCTACCGCGTGCTGCCCATCAAGATCGCCGGCCAGATGCTGCCAGAGTGGCCGGTGCTCGATAACATCTTCGTCTACCTGCTGTACCAGTTCGGCCCTGTGCTGCTGGTGCTGGCGGCGGCGCTGTGGGCCGCGGCGCTGTACGGCTATGCCCGCCGCGGGGGCTGGCAGCAGGTTGCCTGCCTTGTGGCCGTGCTGTGCTACGGCTATATGGAAACGCAGATCCTGCACATCACCAGCGACCCGGCCGCCCTGCTTTTGTGCGGCGCGGTGTTTGCACTGCCCTGGGGCCGTTGGGACGCCGTACCTGAAGATTGAACACTGTGCGCAAAGATGAACTTTATGTAAAAAAGAACGGCGCAGGGTGTAAAATCTTGCGGCGCCCCTTGCGCAGCCCGCGGCGCGCGGCTATAATGGAAGCGTAAACAGACGCCCTGTTCCCAAAAAAAGGAGACGCCTTATGTGGTTCACGCTCACCCCGGCCGAGCGCGCGCACCTGCACGAGCAGCTGCGCGGCGTGGCCGACGACCCCCGGGCACTGGATATGCGCCAGTTTATCCAGCACGGCTGTGTGACGACCTATGAGCACTGCCTGCGGGTGACGACGCTGGCGTACTGGCTCAACCTGCGGCTGCACTGCCACGCGCGGGAGCGCAGCCTGCTGCGCGGCGCGTTTCTGCACGACTTTTACCTCTATGACTGGCACCGCTGCCACACCATCACGCGGTGGCACGGGTTCAAGCACCCGCTCATCGCCCGCTACAACGCCGACGCAGTGTTCCACCTCAACGAGGTGGAAAAAAACATCATCCAAAGCCACATGTGGCCGCTGACGCTGCCCTGGGTGCCCCGCTGCCGCGAGGCCGTGCTCGTCTGCATCGCCGACAAACTCGCCGCTTTGTGGGAGACTGTCGCCCGCCGCGCCCCGGCGTGAGCCGCCGCGCCGCCAAAATTTTGCCTTCTGCGCCGCAGACCCTGCGGCGCTTTTTTTGCGCCCCGATAAAAATTTATTGAAAAACAATAAAAACTACTTGCAAAACGATAAGCGGTGTGGTATACTGCCGGTACAATGACGCAAGGGAGCATCGTACCATGAAACTTTGGCAGTGGGATGAACACAAAAGCATCACGCTGACGCGCTATGTCGTGGTGCTGGCGCTGCTGGGCAGCGCCGTGATGACGTTGTGCGGCCCGCAGCTGGTCAGCTGGCTCATGCACACGCGGCACCTGCAGCATAACGGCCCGGCCGTGGGCGCGGTGCTGCTGGCGCTGGGTTATGCCTGTGCGGCGCTGGCCTTTTGGATGCTGTACAACCTCTACCGCTTTTTGCAGCGGCTGGAGCAGGGGCAGGTCTTTGTGCCGCAGACCGTGCAGGCGCTGCGCCGCATCAGCGGCTGCTGCGCCGGGGCGGCGCTGCTCTGCCTGCCGGTGGGCGTTTTCCTCTACCTGCCGTTCGTCTTTTTGGCGGTGGCGGCCGGGTTCATGGCGCTGCTGGTGCGGGTGCTGCAAAACGCCTTTGCCCAGGCTGTGCGCATGAAAGACGAACTCGATTACACCGTCTAAAGGGGGGAGCGCTGCATGCCCATCGTGGTCAACCTGGATGTGATGATGGCGCGCCGCCACAAGGCCGCCGGCGAACTGGCCGAGGAGATCGGCATCACGCCGGCCAACCTCTCCATCCTCAAAAACAACAAGGCCAAAGCGGTGCGCTTTACCACACTGGAAGCGCTGTGCAAAGCGCTGGACTGCCAGCCCGCCGACCTGCTGGAATACATCCCCGACGAGCCGTGACGCGCCGCCGGGGCAAAGCATCCTAAAAACCATCATAAAACAGGAGGGTCTACCCATGACCGAACCACGCAAAGAGGGCGCGGGGCGTCCCCTTTATACAAGTGCGCCCCAAACCAGGCCGGAACCGCCGGCCGCGCCGTATCTCTGGGCTGCGGCGGTCAGCTACCCGCTGGCCTACCTGTACACGCGCGGCATCCTTTTGTACAACGGTTTCGCCGGGTGGCAGGTGCCGGCCTTTGCCGCAGCCTGTATCGCCGCTGTCGAGGTGCTGGCCCGCGCGCTGGGGCGGCGGCACGCGCCCGAAGCGGGGCTGTGGGCGGCGTGCTGGTTCACGCTGTCGGCGGCGCTGTGGGCATATGGCGAGCAGCCGGCCCTGGCTGGGTGGCAGGTGCTGGTGTGGCATCTGTTTGCGGTGTGGTATGTGCTGGCGCGCTGCGGCATGCTGGCCCAGGGGCACAGCGGCAGCCTCTGCTTCCTGGACGCGCTGGCCGGGCTCATCACGCTGCCGTTCGGCAGCTTTTTCAAGCGCATCGGCGCGCTAGCAGCCGGGGCGCGGGCGCTGCTGCGCCGCCGGTTCCGGCTGCGGCAGGCCGCGGTGGCCGCGCTGACGGCGGCGGTCACGCTGGGGCTGTGCGCCGCCGTCTGGCCGCTGCTGGCCGCCGCCGATGCCAACTTTGCCGCAGTGGGCCGCCATCTGATGCAATGGATGTTTGGCTGGGTGGATGGCGGCAGTCTGCTGCAGACGGCGCTGGCGTTCGTGCTCTCGCTGCCGGTGGGGGCGTGGCTGTACGGCCTGGTGGCTGGCAGTTTGCAGCGGCAGACGCCGCCCTGCCCGGCCGACCGCTTTTGGGCCCGGCTGCGCCCGCTGCAAAAGCTGCCGGCCGTCACCGCCAACGTGGCGGTGGGGGCGCTGTGCGCACTGTATCTGCTGTTTTTTGCGCTGCAGGCCGCGGCCTGGCTGGCGGCCGCGCCGCTGGGTCTGACCGCGCCGCAGGCGGCCGGGTTCGCCGTCGACGGTTTTTGGGAGCTGCTGCGCATTTTGCTGCTGGATCTCGCCGTGCTGGCGGCGGTGCGCTTTTTGGGGCGGGCCCCGCTGCCGCGCGCGCTGGCAGCGCTGTTTTGCGGCTGCGGGCTGGCGTTTGCGGGGCTGGCGGCGGCCAAGCTGGCCGTCTACATCCACCTGCACGGGTTCACGCCGCGCCGCGTCGTGGCCGGGTGGTTTTTGGGCGTGCTGGCCGTGTGGGTCGTGCTGCTGCTGGTGCGGGTGTTCCGGCCCATCCCGGCCGCGCACATCGGCATCATGGTGCTGGCCGTCAGCTTTACGCTGCTGGCCTGCGTCAATGTCAAGCAGCGCATCGTGCAGGCCAACATCGCCCGCTACGCCGCCGGGCAGGATGCCGAACTCGACACCGATGTGCTGCAGGCATGCGGCTTTGCGCCCTGGGAGCGCGAGCGCGCGCACTGCCTCGGCTATACCGTCGACCTTATCAACGCGGGCTGGTTCGACGCCCGCCCGCTCGAGGATGTGCGGGAACTGTACGAACTGACCGCCAGCTTCGACCACGTTTACTACGCGGATGTCGACAGCCATACCCGCCTGCGGCTGACTTTTGACGAAGCCTGGCGCTGTGTGGCAGCCGACTTGACGTGAGCGCCGGAGCCGGTATAATAAAACCAGGATCTGTAGCTGCCGCCCGCAGCGGACTGGAGGACACCGCCATGCCTGATATTTACACCCGCACCCGCGCCCTGCTGGGCGGCGAAGCGCTGGCCGTGCTGCGCCGCGCCCATGTGGCGGTGTTCGGCATTGGCGGCGTCGGCGGCCAGGCCGTCGAGGTGCTGGCCCGCAGCGGGGTAGGGGAGTTGAGCCTCTTCGACAGCGACACCGTCGCCCCCTCCAACCTCAACCGGCAGCTGGTGGCGCTGCACTCGACACTGGGGCAGTATAAAGTGGACGCCATGGCCGCCCGCATCGCCGACATTGACCCCGGCACCGTCGTGCACGCCCACCGCCTGTTCTACAGCGCCGAGACCGCCGACACTGTCGACCTCGCGCAGTTCGACTATGTGTTGGACTGCATCGACACCGTCACGGCCAAAGTGCTGCTGATCGAGCGGTGCAAAGCCGCCGGCACGCCGATCTTGTGCAGCATGGGCGCGGCCAACAAGCTGGACCCCATGGCGTTCCGCGTGGCGGATATTGAAAAAACCTCCGTTGACCCGCTGGCCAAAGCCGTGCGCCTGCAATGCCGCAAGCGGCGGCTGGGCAAGGTCAAGGTCGTTTTTTCGACCGAGCCGCCGCTGCCGCCGCTGCCCGGCGCAGCCGCTGAGCCCCCGGCCCCCGGCCGCCGCGCCGTGCCGGCCAGCAACGCCTTTGTGCCGGCAGCCTGCGGCCTTTTGTGCGGAGCCGAGGTCGTCAAGGATCTGCTGCGCCGCGCCGGGGCCTACCGCGCCGACGCGCCCGCAAAGTAAGCTGCAGACTGCCGAAAAACCGTCCGTTCCCCGTTTGCAGAGCGTTTGCCTTGCCTTGCAGGGCGGGGTCTTGACCCGCCGCACCGCTGTGTCTTTCAAAAATGCTTTTAGGATCGGCGGCGGTGCGATCAGAAATGTCTGTAGAAAAGGAAGCGTCCGGCTTCCCGGTACGCTTGTGCGCCCCTGCGGGGCGCATTTTTTTGTGGAATTTTACATTTTATGGTAGGGGCGGCGCATTGTAATTTGCCCGACAAAATGTTACTATATTTTTATCTATTGTCTGTATGGGCATAGCCCCCAAAGCTGGGGATGCGGCCTACCGCATGCCGCGCCCTGCCAGGAAAGCGAGGATCGAACCCGTGGCTGAACAACGCGAACAACGCAAAGTATACCGCCGCCCGGCGCAGCCGGCCCCTGCACCGCAGCCCGCCGCCCCCAC
>DXEI01000002.1 GCA_019115045.1 Candidatus Gemmiger excrementipullorum
TTGGCGAATCCCCCCGGCCGCAGCAGGCAGCACCCATTACGCGCGGTTCCATAAGAAAACAAAGCCGCAAAACTCTGCCTGCAAAGCGGCATCTGCTGCGTTATCGGGTCTTGCATTCCACCAAGGAGTGCTGCGACCCTCTGCCTTGCACCTGTCGCCTTGCAGCGGTTTTGCGGTGCTTCGCAGTTTTTGCAGAACCTTTGTTTTCTTATGTCACTCGCGCTTTCGGGCGCTGCTTTTTTGTTTTGTATGAGATTTTACGGGATGTCCCTTTCAGAAAGCTGGACAACGTTTTCGGTTTTGCGCCCGGCAGCTCAGCAGCCGGTCACGGTGCGCCGCAGCTGCACCCGGCCGGTCAGGCCGCTGCCGCCCGCGGGCGGCGCGGCCAGCATTTTGCGGTAGCCGTCCAGCAGCGGGTAGCATTGGCGTTCGAGGGTCGTGGCGACCTCGATGACAAGGGTGTTCGCCCCCGCCTGCCCGGCCAGGTCGTACCCAAACGGCGGGGCGATCTGAATGCCGGCGCTCTCGCCGTTGAGGAATACCTCCACCCCCTCGGCGGCGTCGGCGATCTCCAGCCGCAGCGCGGCGGGCGCATCCAGCGTGAAGCGGGTTTCGTAGCGCACAAAGCCGGAAAATGCGGGCTGTTCCGCGGCCAGTGCGTCGGGCAGCGTGACCGGTTTGGCCGGGCCGAAATGCGGGTATTCGGCCCCTTCGCAGAGCGCACGCGTCCAGCCGGAAAGCGCGATCTCCGCCCCCGCGGCGGGGGCTTTGTACAAAGCGGCCCCGGCGGGCGCCTCGCCCAGCACCAGCACGCGCGGGTGCAGCGGCAGGATCTCGATGCCGACGCGCAGCCCGGCGGGGGTGTCGGCCGCAGCGGCGGGTTCGCAGCGGTTGGCCCAGGGGTCGTACCAGCAGCAGGGGCCGCAAAGCCCGGGCAGCGTCAGCGTGCCGGCGCAGGGTTCGGTCCCCTCGTTGACGGCCAGCACCATCGTGCTGTCACCCTGCACCGTCAGCAGGCGCAGGCGGTCGTTTTTGGGTTCCAGCACCGGCGCGGCCACCCCGGCGGCGCGCAGGGCGGCGGGCAGCGCGGCGGGGTCCGCCACCAGGCAGGCGGCCAGGGCTTGGGGCAGCGGGCCGCCCTCGCACAGGGCGTCGGGCCGGCGCCCGGCAAAAAGCACCGGCAGCCCTTTTTGGGCCAGTTCCGCCAGGGCGGCTGCCGCGGCGGCCGGTATGCGCTTTGCGCCCGGCACCACAAACGCGCGGTAGGGCTGGCCGTTGACGACGAGCGGGTTGCCCAGCTCGGTTTTGTAGCGTTCCGGTTCGCCGAACATATCGGCGGGCAGCGTGCGGCAGGCGATCTGGTCGTCGTACAAAGGGCGCACCACCTGCTCAAACGGCATCGCCGCGGGGTCGCACCACTCGGCCTCGCCGTGGTAGAGCACGGCCACCGGCGCTTCGTGCCGCCCGGCGCTGGTCAGCGTGGCGACGCGGTCCATGTAGGCCATAAGCTGGCCGAAATGCCGGTACTGCGGGTTATGCCCGTGGGCGTAGAAGTGCGGCGGGCAGTCGGGGTCAGGGAACGCCTTGCCGGAAAACGCGTGCGGCACAAAGTAGTTGACGCCGCGCACCAGAAAATGATCGGCGAGGTATTTTTCCAGCCGGACGCCCTCGGCCCAGCCGTAGTTGCCAAAGATCTCGCACATCGCCCGGCCGCCCTTGGCGGGCTCGATGGCCGCGGCGCTCTCGGCCAGGGTGGCCAGGCCGTAGTGGTAGAAGGTACCGTTGCGCGGGCGGCGCATGTTGTCGGTCTTGGGTTCGTCCTCGCCCTGGGGCAGCACCTGGCCGCCGATGTCGTCGATGCCGGCCATATCCTGCCCCTGCAAACCGCGGAAATAATGCCCCAGGCTTGCGCCGGTGCGGCAGTGCTGGCCGTCATCCTCGATGACATGGCCGATGTAGGCAACGCCGTGCGCGTGGCACCAGGCGGCGATCTGCCCGCTGAAATTTTGGCGCACGAGTTTGGTCAGGCAGTCCATATACGCGGTGTGGATGCGGGCGGTCGTGTCGCTCTCATCCTGCGCGAACAGCCGCGGCAGCGCCGCCGCCCAGCCGGGGCCGCAGCTTTCGGCCAGGGCGGCTTCGAGCGGGGCGCTCCAGGGCAGGTCCTGGCCGCAGCCCAGCGTGTTGCCTTTCTGGTACAACAGGCCGTTGCCAAGCTCCGGCTCGTCCGAGAAAAAGCCCGCGATGGTCTTGCCGAAATCCGCCGCATAGTGCTGCCAATGGGGTTCGTAGACCGCGTCGATCAGCAGCCGCACACTGGCAGGGTCGGTCATATTGATGTAGTCCCGGTGGCAGCCTGCGTTGCGGCTGGCCGTGACCACCCGCAGCGTATACGCCCCGGCGGGTTTGTCCCAGCAGAGCGCCGTGCCCTGCACAAAGGGCAAAAGGTCGGTGATACCGCCATCTTCGGCCACGGCCTGAACGGTCAGCAGTCGGTCGGTGGCCGGGTCAAAGCTGCGGGCGGCGGGCATACGGGCGGCAAAGGCCTGCATCGGGTCGCGCAGGTCCGGCTGGGGCGGGTCCATGAGCCCTTCGGCGCGCAGGTCCAGCGCGACCGGCCCGGCGGCCTCGTCCAAAACCCGGGTGTTGCCAAGGATGCTTTGGCGGCAGAGCGCGTCCGGCGCAGTCTTCACCGCGCCGTTGGCGTACCCGGTGGGGAAATGGCTGTCATCCAAGATCCACACCCGCATACCGCGGTTTCGCGCTTCGTCCAAAATCACGTCCATGTCGGCCCACCATTGGGGGCCGCAGAAATCGGGGTGGGGGCGGCTCTCCACACAGACGGCGCGGCAGTGCGCGCCGTCGATGGCCGCCATCATCCCGCGCAAGGTGGCTTCGTCCTCGCCATGCTGCCAGAAAAAGGGCAAGATGTGGTTGTCGCTCTCCCCGGCCAGCAGCCGGGCGATGGTCTTATTTTGGGGCATCGGTTTTTCCCTGCCTTTCGTCACAGATGTTCGTGCAGCCACCGGGCGCTGGCCTGCGCGCATTGCACGGGGCTGCCGTTTACCCAGTTGCGGTGGCTCTCGAGCACGGCGGCCTCGACGCCGTTTTGTTTGGCCAGCGCCAGCCAGGTTTCCAGCGGCAGGCTGCCCGCGCCCAGCTCCATGCTGTCGGTTTTTACGATCGGCGTCATGGCGGGCTTTTGGGGGTCCAGCCGCGCGCCGCGGTCGTTTACATGCCACAGCTTCATGCGGGGGCCCAGCGCGCGCATGACGGCGGCCACGTCGGCCCCGCCCTCGGCAAACCAGTAGGTGTCCAGCTCAAAGTTGACCGCCGCGGGGTCGGTCTCGGCCAGCAGGATGTCATAGGCCAGGCGGCCGTCCGGCATGCGCTGCAACTCGCAGTTGTGGTTGTGGTAGAGCAGCTGCACGCCCTGTTTGGCCAGCGCCGCGCCGGCCTGGTTCAGCCGTTTGGCCAGGTCGTGCCAGGCGGCCGGGTCGGCGTAGGCAAAGCGGTACATACCGGTGATGACGGCGTACTGCGTGCCGAAGCTCTGCGCCTCGGCCGCGACGGCGGCGGCGTCGCGCTCGACGCTGCCCAGGTCGGTGTGCAGGCTGAGGACTTCGAGCCCCGCCTCCTTGACCAGGCTGTGCCAGTCGAGTTTGCCGCCGCTGCCGGTGGGCATGCCGGCCGCGCGGGTCAGCAGCCGCACCAGCAGCCCGGTGGGGTGGATCATAAAAGCGCACAGCTCGATGCCGTCATACCCGGCGGCCTTGACGGCCGCCAGTGTCTCGCGCGCCTGCGCCTGCGTGTTCATCACGCTGCCCAGCATGAACTGCTGGATGCCGGTTTTCATGCAAAAGCCCCCTTACAGCTTGAAAACTTCGCCGGGCGTGACGCCATTTTCGTTAAAAGCGTCCACCGCGATATACACAGCCTGCCCGGCGGTCAGCGTGCAGAGCGTGACCTCGTTCTGCCCATAGACCAGGTGGCTGTGGTAGAGTTTGTCGGGCGCGATGCCGTAGCGCACGTTGCAGCCCTGCGCATCGGGGATGGCATCCCAGCACACGCGGGCGTCCAAATCGCCCAGGCGCTCAGCGCGGGCGTTGGCCGCAGCGGGCTTGGCCCCGCCGCCGTGGCCGAACACGCGCAGCCCGGCCACGCGCAAAGCCTGGCCGTAGGGCAGCGCCCCGCCCACGACGCGCACAAAGCGCGCGGTCACGCCGTTCTCCACTTCATAATACCCGTTGGAACACTCCCGCGCAACTGTTTCCAGCACCGTCCAGTGCGCGCCGTCGGCGCTCGTTTCAAGGGTATAGTGGGAGATCTGCGCCTCCAGCTCGATGTGGCGGGTGTGGCGGTCGTCGCCGTAGCTTTCAGGCGGAAATTCGACGGCCACCCCCTCGTCGGCCAAATTCACCTGCACGGCGCGGATGTCCATATCCCGCCCGAGGTCGACGGCCAGCCACTGGCCGGGGGCGGCGTCGGCGGCGCTCCACCAGGTGCGGATGTTTTCATCCACCGCCCGCGCCGGGTCGCTGCCCGCCGCCGTGGAGGAGGCAAACGCCCGCTTACCGTAGGAGAGCAGCATCCATTCCGGCTGCCAGGCCGCCGGGTCAAATTTGCCCGCCGGGATGCGGTGGGGGTAGTCGGCAAAGTTCTGGTTGCAGTACAGCACGCCGTCGGCGTCAAACCCGGCCGGGAACAGCCCGACGCGGCGCTCAAAGTCATGGTTGACCGAAATGCGCATCGTGGACGCGTGCCAGTAATTGCCGTACTTATCGGCGATCGTGCTGCCGTGGCCCGCGCCGGTGGCAAAGCCGCCCGGCACGGCGGAAAACGGGTTCGATGCCTGGCGCACAAACGGCCCCAGCGGGCTTTCGCCCACATAGACGCCGTCGGCGTAGATGTTATACTGCGTGCCGGGGCAGGCGTATTGCAGGTAATATTTCCCCGCGTGCTTGGTCATGTAGGCCCCCTCGAGGTAGGGCTGGCCCACGGCCAGGAAGATTTTGGTCAGCGCCTCCACCGGGTAGCCGCCCAGGTCGGTGACGCCCGCGGGCAGTTTGAGGGTCTTGGTCTCGGGG
>DXEI01000132.1 GCA_019115045.1 Candidatus Gemmiger excrementipullorum
ATTGCGCGGCGCATCTACGACCGCCACCGCAAGCTGACGGCCTTTTTTGTGGCGCTGGGCGTCGACCCCGACACCGCCGCCCACGACGCCTGCAAGATCGAACACGACCTCAGCGACGAGACCTACCAGAAGATGATCGCCTTTGCCGAGCGCGAGGCCGGCAAAGCCTGAACCGGCCGCCCAAAACAAACAACAACACGCCGCCCCCGACCCTTAAGGCCGGGGGCGGCGTGTTGTTTACAGCCGGAAGGGAAGCGGTGCGCCGGCCGCGCGAAATTTGCAGCCCCTCTTGCGGGGGACCACACCGCGCGGGAGGCAGCCTATGGAACAGGAAAACCACCGCCCGGGGGCCCGGGTGGAAAAAACGCGGAAAGTCCGGTACGATACACAACAGCGGCAGACCAGAAAGGAGGACCCAACGACCGTTTACGGATACATCCGCGTCAGCAGCAAAGACCAGAACGAGGACCGCCAGCGCCTTGCGCTGCGGCAGGTGCCGGTGCCGGAAAGAAACATCTTTGCCGACAAACGCTCCGGCAAAGACTTCGACCGTCCGCAGTACCAGCGCCTGCTGCGCAGGCTGCGCCGCGACGATGTGCTATACATCCAAAGCATCGACCGCTTAGGCCGCAATTATGAGGAGATCCTCGCGCAATGGCGGGTGCTGACCAAAGAAAAAGGCGTCGACATCGTCGTGCTGGACATGCCGCTGCTGGACACCCGGCGCGGCAAAGACCTGCTGGGCACGTTTCTGGCGGACATCGTGCTGCAGGTGCTGTCCTTCGTGGCCGAAAACGAGCGCGCCAACATCCGCCAGCGCCAGGCCGAGGGCATCGCCGCAGCCAAGGCGCGCGGGGTGCGGTTCGGCCGGCCGCCCAAGCCGCTGCCGGCCGGGTTTGCCGGCGCGTACCGGCAGTGGCGCGCGGGGCATATCACCGGCACACAGGCCGCAAAAGAATGCGGAATGCCGCTGGCGACATTCCGCTACAAGGCCGAACACTACGGGCAGACGCTGCGCCCGTGACCGGACCCGATTTTTGCATTTTTTAAAAAAGTGTACCTTTCTGCAAGGCCAAACGCGTTGCAGGCTGCATAGCCAGTATAGCACGTTTTGGGCAAGAGGGCTATACGGCGGCGGCAAACACAGGAAATTTTGTTGCGGTTTTGGTTCCCCGGCCGGCAATGCCTGCCTTACAAAAAGGTACACCATTTTAGAACGATGAAACAGGAGGACTTACCATGAGAAAAATGTTGGCAGTATGTTTGGCAGCCGCGCTGGCGGCGCTGACGGCGTGCGGCGCGCCGAAGGAAGAAGCGGCCGCGGAAAGCACGGCAAGCAGCACGGAGGAAGCAGTGAGCGCTGCGACAGAGGAAAGCCGCCCGGAATTTTCGATGGAAGATATTGTCTGGACGGTGGAGGAAGGCATTGTGGACGAAGAACGGTATGTTCTGATGGGATATACCAACCAATCTCCCTTTACGATCGCCGGACTGAAGATCATTTTTACAGAGAAGGAGGGCATCAGCGACGAGGAGAAGGAGGCTTTCTACACGGAAGTGCAGCAGGCGTTTGACTTGGATGAGAGCATCATGGAGCAAATCCGCGGGCAAGCGATCTCTTTGCATACAGAAAGCGAACGTGCCGTTGCACCGGGCGGATCGGTGTCCAATATCCACTGCTACTATTATAGCGGTGCGTACTATGTAAAGGATATGGGGCATTATGAGCTGGTCGAGCCGGATATAGCTGTGGTGCGCTATGTGGCAGACGGGGAAATCTACACCGTGAATTATGATTTCCGAACGGATAAATACACGCTGGATAATGAGATCGAAAAAGCGTACCAGTGGACGGCAACGGATTTGGGAAACCAGATCCCCAAGCCGGAAACGGAGATCGTGGAAGCCGGGGTAGATGACGAGGATACCTTTATGTTCGATGCGTATGGGATGTCTTTGGAGCGGTTCAACGCCTATGTGGAAGCCTGTAAAGAACAAGGGTACACAGAGAACGCAAGCAGTTCGGATGGGTATTACACAGCCGATAGCGCGGATGGGTACAGTGTAAACCTTAGCTATTATGAAGAAGACGGCCGCATGAGCGCTACCGTAAGGGCGCCGGAGGAACCGGTGCAGTCTGAGCCGGAGACAGAAGCGGAAAGTGAGGCAGCCGAAACCGGGATGGAGCAGACGGAGGAAGCCTCCGCATCCGAAACGCCCGCTGCCGACCCGGCTGGCATCCGCCCGGAATTTCAGCAGGCAATGGACAGCTACGAAGCGTTTTTTGACGAGTACTGCGCTTTTATGCAGAAGTATGCGGAATCCGACGGCAGCGACCTGACGCTGCTGGCAGATTACGCGTCCTTTATGAGCCAGTACAGCGAGATGGCGGCGGACTTTGAAGCCTGGGGCGAAGAAGAACTGTCTGACGCCGAAACGATGTATTACCTCGAAGTGCAAACGCGCATCAACCAGAAACTGCTGGAGGCCGCGGCGTAACCCGGTTTATTCCGGGTGACCGGGCCGCCTTAACCGTTTGCCCCCCACAAACAACACAGCCGCCCGGCGGGATGCCGGGCGGCTTTTCTTTGTGTGCAGAGGGTATGCGGTGCGGCCGGGGGCGGTCACAGCCCAAAGCCGCGCAGCTGGCGGGCGGCAAAGGCGCGCACGATGGCATAAATCGTCAGGTCGGGCGGCTGCACACCCGCCTGCGCCATGGCCTGCCGCTGGTTGGGGGTCGCGGTGGTGTAGGGGTAGACGCCCAGCAAAAAGGGGTACAGCGCATACAAAAATTCCTGCACCTGGCGCTCCGTCAAAGCGGGGAAGCTGCCCGCCACGCAGCGGCCCAGCACCTGCAGCGAGCGGGCGTAGACCCGCTTGAAATCCACCAGCCGTTCCATGCGGGTGTTGTCCTCGATGTCAAACAGGTTCATCGCTTCCAGCTTGAGCATCAGCGCCCGCTTTTCCAGCGTGTGGGCCAGCGCGTCGGCAAAGGCGTCCGGCGTGGCGGCCGGGGGCAGCGCCTGCAGATCGTCGATCCAGGCCTGGTATTCCCGCTGTAACAGCGCGAGGAAAATTTCCTCTTTGGTGTGGAAGTAATTGTAGATGGAGGTGCGGGTAAAGGAGGTGTGCGCCCCGATCTCTTTGAGGGTGATCTCCTTAAAACTTTGGGTCTGGTACAAAGCGGCGCAGGCGTTCAGAATTTCCTCCCGGCGCGCGCGGGTCAGGTCTTGCAAAGTGGAGGGCATGGCGTCCTTCTTTCTGGGCGTTCTTGGCGGGCGGCGCGCCGTCACAGTTCCAGCAACTCGTATTCGCGGCTGCCGCAGCCCAGCTCGGCCGCGGCCTCGATGGTGTGGATGCCGTTGCGGCTGGTCACGCGCTCCATAAAATGCGCCTTGCCGGGGTCGTCGGACTGCATGACGAGGTCGATGCAGGCCTGGTCGATGGCCACCGGGTCCAGGGACGCCAGCATGCCGATGTCCTGCATGCAGGGGTCCTCGGCCACCATGCAGCAATCGCAGTCGACGCTCAAGTTTTTCATCACGTTGATGTAGGCGATGCGGCCTTTAAAATGCTCGGCCACGCTCAGGGCGGCGTCGGCCATCGCTTCGGGGAAAGCGACCTTGCTGGCGTGTTTCTGCCAGGTCTCGTAGCGGTCGTCGGTGACGCCGGCGGAATGGATCAGCGCCTTGCCCGCGCGGGATGCGCACCCGATGGACAGCTGCTTGAGCGCGCCGCCGTAGCCGCCCATCGGGTGGCCCTTGAAGTGCGCCAGCACCAGCATCGAGTCATAGTGTTCAATGTTTTTGCCCAGCACGTTCTGTTTCAGTACCTTGCCGTTCGGGATGGGCCAGACCACGTCGGGGCCCTCGGCGTCCATCAGGTCCACGGGGAAGTATTTCGTCCAGCCGTGCTCCTCCAGCAGTTTGCGGTGGCTCTCGGTGTGATCGCGCACGCCGCCCGAAGCGTCGCCGTAGGCGGTGTTGCACTCCACAATGGTGCCGTGCACGGCGTCCACCATCGGCTTCCAGAACTCCGGGTGCAGGTAATTCTGGTTGCCCTTCTCGCCCGAGTGGACCTTGACGGCCACCTTGCCGGGCAGCGTGATGCCCAGGGCGTTGTACAGCGCCACGACGTTTTCGGGGGTGATCTCGCGGGTAAAGTAAACTTTCGGTTTCAGCATACGGCAAACCTCCTGTTTCGGTCAGCAAAGCGGAGCTGACACTGTGTCAGCGTTCTCTGTTTCCACTATACCACAGCACTGACACGGTGTCAACTGCCGGGAGAGTGCAAAATGGTATCCCCCTATTACCTACACAAACGAAACAGAGGGCTGCTTTTATGCAGTCCTCTGCGATTTTTGTATTTTTTGCGCCGCCATCTCACGGGTCGAACAGTTCAAAGTTCTTTGGTTACTTTCTTTGAAGCAAGTAACCGGCGGGGTCAAGACTCCGCCCTGCGGTGTTTCTTTGACATGCTTTCCCGCCGCCACTTTACGGGTCGAACGGTTGAAAGTTCTTTGCCTACTTTCTTTCAAGAAAGTAGGTGGCAGGCTTCGCGGATGAGGTCCCGCTCCACAAAGGGGATCTTTTTGCCCTGGATGATCTGGTAATCCTCGTGGCCTTTGCCGGCAAACAGCACGATGTCCCCCTCCTGCGCCATGGCCACCGCGGCGCGGATGGCCTGGGCCCGGTCGGGGATGATCTCATACTGGGCGTCGGGGGCCATGTGGCGGTCGATATCGCGCAAAATGGCCATCGGGTCCTCAAAGTCGGGGTTGTCGCTGGTCAAGATGCTGTAGTCGGCCCAGGCGCTGGCGGCTTCGGCCAGCTCGCGGCGGCGCACCTGGGTGCGGCCGCCCACGGTGCCGAACACGCAGATCAGCCGGTGGGGGTGGTAGGCGCGCAGCGTTTTCAGCGCGCTGGTCAGCGCCAGCCCGTTGTGGGAGTAATCGACGATGAACGTCCGCCCGGGCAGGCCCTCGACGACCTCGAACCGGCCGCGCACCGTCGTGTGGGCCAGCGCCGCGGCGGCCTGCGCCGGCGTGACGCCGAACGCCCCCGCCAAGGCGATGGCGCACAGCGCGTCGTCGGCGCTGAACGCCCCCGGCGACAGCACCCGCACCGGGGTGGCTTCGCCGCCGTGACGGCAGGTGAACTCAATGCCCAGCGCCGTGGCGCTGCGGAACTGCGCCAGCCCCTCGGCGCGGTAGTCGGCTTCGCGGGCGATGCCGTAGCTGACTTGCTGCCCGCCAAACCCGGCGCGCATAAAATCGCTGGCAGGGTCGTCGGCATTGTACACCATCACGCGGGCGTCATACTCGGCAAACAGGCGGCGCTTGGCATTTTTGTAGTCCTCAAAATCCGGGTGCTCGCCGGGGCCGATGTGATCCTCGGACAAATTGGTGAACGCCACGACCTCAAACGGCACGCCGTCCACGCGGTGGTGGCGCAGCGCCTGGCTGCTCACTTCCAATACGGCGTGGTGCACGCCGGCGTCCACCATCTTGCGGAACAGCCGGTGCAGTTCCAGGCTTTCGGGCGTCGTGTTGGCGGTGGCCTCGTGCTGGCCGGCAATGTCCACCCCGTTGGAGCCGATGTAGGCGCAGGGCAGGCCCGCTTCGTTCAAAATGGCCGCCGTCAGCAGCGCCGTCGTCGTCTTGCCCTTGGTGCCGGTGATGCCGATCAGGTGCAGTTCGTTGGCGGGGTTGCCGTAAAAATCCGCCCCGATGACCGCCAGCGCCGCGCGGGTGTCCTCCGTGATGATCTGCGCCGCGTCGGCGGGCAGGTCCAGCGGGTGCTCGGCCAAAAAGGCGCGGCAGCCCTGGTCGTAGGCGC
This sequence comes from Candidatus Gemmiger excrementipullorum, assembly GCA_019115045.1. Classification (GTDB taxonomy): domain Bacteria; phylum Bacillota; class Clostridia; order Oscillospirales; family Ruminococcaceae; genus Gemmiger; species Gemmiger excrementipullorum. The sequence goes on from DXEI01000132.1 coordinate 5,838, forward strand.
TTTGGGCAAAGGTGTGGCCGTCCATCCAGGCGCCCACCAGGCAGACGAACAGCGCCCCCGGCCCCGCTTTGCGGGAATCGTAGACGATGGCGGTGATCTCGGCGTCGGAGGCGCCGGTATGGTCGATATGGCGAACCAGGTCGTTCAGTTTCATGGCAGGTCAGCCTTTCGGGTAATAGGTCTTGAACTTCTTGAACTGGCGGCGCAGCTGTTCCAGCACGCAGGCCGTGCGCAGGGGGTTCAGCCGCAGATCCGGCCCGTACAGCAGCGAGCAGGCTTCCTTGCCCTGCTTGTGCAGCGCGCGGGCGTGGTCGGCCAGGGCCTTATCCTCGGTATACGTAAAGGCGACTTTGGCCGGCACGTGGTGCCAGAACACCTCGTTGCGGTTCAGCACACAGTCGTCGCCGCCGTCGGCCCATTTTTCCACCACCAGTTTGGCGATGTTCAGCCCGCCGGCCGTGACATAGTAGTTGCTGCGGCCCTGGCGCAGGTTGATCTCAAACACGCGGAAATCCCCCGGCTTGCCGGACCACTTGATGTCAAAGTTGGAAAAACCCGTGTAGTGGCAGGCTTCCAGCATGGCGCGGATGTTTTGCACCAGCGGCAGGGCGGCGGTGTCCTCGGTCACGATGGCGGCGTGGTTGCCCAGCCCGTGGGGGGTGTGCTCCTCCACCATCGTGTGGCCCAGGCACATGGCGCGCACCTTGCCGTTCTGGTCCGAGAAGGCCGTCAGCACCCGCATGTGGTCGTCGCCGCCGGGGATCATCTCCTGCAGGATCATCTTGTCCGGGTAGCCGGAAGCATAGATCTGCCGCACGATGTCGGCGGCTTCGGCCGGGGTGCGGGCGGTGTAGACCTTTTTCATGCCGTCGAAGGGGAATTTCCAGTAATCGACGCTGGAGGACGGCTTGACGATGATGGGGTAGGCAAACCCCAGGCGCGCGGCGCTGAGGGCGGCGGCGTCCGCCGGGGCGTCCAGCACCTGCGTTTTGGGGTAGGGGATGCCGAACTGGTCGCAGACCTCATAGAACGCGGCCTTCTTCTGCAGCGAGGTGTACAGCCCGGCGGCGGGGCCGGGTGCGATGTACTGGGGCAGTTCGGCCTTGCGGCGGATGATCATGGCCGCGTAGTCGTCGGTGCAGCCGAACAGGTACAGCCGCTTGCCGGGGTGCTGCGCCGCAAAGTCGCGCAGCACGCGCAGCATCGTCGGCTCGCTGTCGATGTCGGGCACCACGGTAAAGTGCACGATGCGGGAATACTTCGTCGGCGCCATGGCGTAGCGGCCAAAGGCGTAGCTCTCGACGCCGTAAGCCTCATGGAAGGCGCGGGCAAAGTTGTAGCAGTTGAGGTCGGCCCCCAAAAATACGGGGATCAGGTCGGTGTTCATCGTGAAAATTGCATCTCCTTATTGGCAGAAGCGTTTTTAGAAAATGTTGCCGTGCGCGAGTGTGTCCCCTTTTGACTTCGTCACGCCCACTTCTCAAAGAACTGTTCGTGCCAGGTCAGGAAGGTGTAGGCCGTCCACACCTTGCGGCGCTCGTGGCGCGGGTCGTCCAGCATCGCCACCAGCTTGTCCTGGTCAAAATACTCGGCGGCCGCGTCGCTGGTAAAGCGGGCGCGCACCTTGGCGGCAAAGGCCGGGTCCTCCAGCCATTTGGCGATCGGCACCGGGAAGCCTTTCTTGGTGCGGTTGGCCCAGGCGTCGGGCAGCGTCTTGTTGGCGGCGGCGCGCAGCACGGCCTTGGTGTCGCCGGCGATCTTGTAGTCGGCGGGGTAGGTCAGCGCCTCGCCCAGCACCTCGCGGTCCAGGTAGGGCACGCGCAGCTCCAGGCTGTGGGCCATGCTCATCTTGTCGGCTTTCAGCAAAATGTCGCCCGGCAGCCACAGGTTCAGGTCCAGGTACTGCTTTTTCTCCAGTTCCGGCAGGTCCTTGACGCGGTCGTAGATCGGCGCGGCGACTTCGCGCGCCGTGGGGCCGACGCGGTATTTCGGTTTCAGGATGTCATAGGCTTCCTTCTCGGTATACACCAGCGCCTGGCCGATGAACCAATCCTCGGGCCGGCCGCTGCCCTTGATGATAAAGTCATGGCCCTTAAAATAGGGCAGGCGCTGGCTCGCATCGCTGGCCAGATGGCGCAGCCCGGCGGGCAGGCGCTTGTACTGCTGCATGGCGGGGGTGTCGGCGTACCACTCATATCCGGCGTAGATCTCGTCCGCGCCCTCGCCCGAAAGCACCACCGTCACGTGGCGGCGGGCCAGCTGGCACAAGAAGTACAGCGGCACCGACGACGGGTTGGACTGCGGTTCGTCCATGTGGTACTGGATGTCGGCAAAGGCGTCGAGGCACTGCTCTTTGGTGAGCATCTCGCGGAAATTGTGGATGCCCAATTTGGCCGAAAGCTCGGCGGCCTCGGTGGTCTCGTCGAACTTGTGGCCGCCGTCCGGCGTCTCAAATCCGACCGAGAAGGTGTCGTCGGGCATCAGGCAGGCCGTGATATAGCTGGAATCGACGCCGCCCGAGAGGAACGACCCCACCTTGACGTCGCTGATGCGGTGCGCCGCCACCGACTCGCGCACCCGCGCGTCGATCTCCTCGGCGCATTCGTCAAAGCTCTTGGCGGTCTTGCGGCGGAAATCAGCATCCCAGTAACGCTCGATGTGCAGCTGGCCGTCTTTGTAGGTGAACCAGTGGGCGGCGGGCAGCTTGTAGGTACCTTTAAAAAAGGTCTCGTTCATCGCGCTGTACTGGAAAGTCAGGTAGGGGCGCAGCGCTTCGGGGTTCACCTCGCGCCGGAACCCGGGGTGCTCCAGCAGGCTCTTGATCTCAGAGCCGAACAGCAGTTCGCCGGCTTCAGTCTGGGTGTAGTAGAACGGCTTGATGCCGAACATATCGCGCGCGCCGTACATCGTGCGGGTCTTGGTGTCGTACACCACAAAGGCGAACATGCCGCGCAGCATCGCCGCCAGTTTGGTACCATATTCTTCAAACCCGTGCAGGATAACCTCGGTATCGCAGCGGGTCTTAAAGATGTGGCCGCGCGCTTTCAGCTCGGTGCGCAGGTCCATAAAGTTGTAAATTTCGCCGTTGAACACGCAGACGACGGTGCCGTCCTCGTTATACATCGGCTGGCGGCCGGCCGCCAGGTCAATGATGCTCAACCGGCGGAAACCCAGCGCCACCGCGTCGGCGGGGGTCTCGCCGCTCAGGTGGTAGCCCTCCATATCGGGCCCGCGGTGGATGATGCGGTCCGCCATCTTGTGCAGGATCGCCTCGCGCCCTTCGCGCAGGCCGGTAAAACCAACAAAGCCACACATGGTCGTTTTGTCCTTTCGCTTGTTCCAACGTTCCTTATTCGGGTCGACAGGCAGATAGCCATATTACTATATTCTACCACAGCCCCTAAAAAATGAAAACCCCCGGCCGGAAAATTCCGCCAGGGGGCAAAACGGTTTACAAACGGTTCACAGCATATGCTTTTTGTGCAAAAGCCAGGCGATCACGATGCAGATGACCAGCGTCAGGCCCAGCACGATGCCAAAGCCGGCAGCGCTGCTGGCAAAGGGCATGCCTTCGGATGAGACGTTCATGCCGTACAAACCGCTCACCACCGTGGGCACGGCCATCAGCAGCGTGATGCTCGTCAGGTATTTCATGGCGTTGTTCAGGCGGTTGTCCAAAATGGCGCTGAACAGCTCGCGCGTACCTTTAATATCGTCGCGGTAGATGCTGGTCATCTCAATGGCCTGGCGGATCTCGACGATGACGTCATCCAGCAGTTCGCGGTCGTCGGGGTACTGCTCCAGCCGCTTGTAGCGCGTCAGGCGGTCCAGCACCGTCGCGTTGGCGCGCAAGCTCGTGGCAAAGTATACCAGCGTCGACTCCAACCCGTGCAGTTCCACCAGGTCGCTGTCGCGCAGATCGCCCGAAAGGTTTTTCTCCAGCGCCTGGCGGCGGCGGTCGATCAGCCGCAGCTCCTGCTGATACATCGTGGCCGCGCGGTACAGCAGCTGGTAGACGAACCGCATCTTTTTGCGGGTCGAGAACCCGCGCACCCGGCAGGAAGCAAAATCCCCGATCACCGGCGTCTCGACCGAGCAGACTGTCACCACAAGGTCCTGCGTCAGCAGAATGCCCATGGGGATGGTGGAGTAGATGCCCTCGCCCGAGCCGGGCACCTGGTAAGGGATGTCCACGATGATGACGGTGTAGCCGTCCTCCAGGCTGATGCGCGCCGATTCTTCGGGGTCGGTCGCGGCAAACAGGTCAGAGGGCTCTATATCTAAGGTGGCGGCGACCTGGCGCACCTCGGCCTCGGTCGGGGCGGTCAGGCAGACCCACGCCCCCTCGCCCATGTCCTCCACGCGCGTTAGCTGCTTGTCTTTTGTGCGGTAAATCTTCATCATGGCAGTGTCCGTCCCATGTTTCGTTCTCAACTACCAGTATAAGCGATGGCCCGCCAAACCGCAAGTAAAACCTTTGTGGGTGGGCTTGCGCCTATACATTGTGGGTGTTTTGGCGGCCTGCAACAAGATACAGAGTGCCCAAAAGCAATGGTAAAAATTTGTAGAAAAAAGCGAAAAAAGCGCTTGACAAAAGGGTTTTCGCGGTGGTAATATAGCTAAGCTGTCCGGCGGGGACGCAGGGCGGCAGCGCGGCCCGGCGGTGTTCCGGGCAGCCTGGGGACGGCGGCGCGGCTTTGCAAAAAGCCGGCAGGGCCGCCGAAAAAAATCTCAAAAAAGTGCTTGACAAAAGGCGCTCGCTGAGCCTATAATAAATAGGCTGTCACGAAGACGCGGCAGCGCGCAGGACCTTGAAAATTGAACAAAACTGAAACTTGTGGAACCTTATCGTGGGTGGAAACCCACGCAAATCAATTCCATTACAAGTAATTCAAACAGGACGCAAGCGATTGTGTCTGAGTGATTTACAAGATTAAACACTTATAAAGTGATT
>DXEI01000133.1 GCA_019115045.1 Candidatus Gemmiger excrementipullorum
GTGGCCGAGGCCCTGCCCGCCGGGCAGGCCCGCCAGCGCCGCCGCGCGCGCGCTGTACGGCTGGCCGTCTGCCTGGGCGCGCCGCTGCTGCTGGCCGCCGGGGCGCTGCTGGGCCGCGCCGAGTTCACCAATTTGCGCGAGGACCCCCGCCCCAGCTTTGCGCCCGAAAACAACACCGGCTACGCCATCCGCTACGACTTGACGGCCTATGCCCTGCCGGAAGAACTGGACCGCGACCTTCTGGCCGCCGCCAACGGCGAACCGGACGGCGGCTTCTCCTGGTATACCGGCTTTGCCGCAAACGAAACGCCCACCCTGCGGGACCGGGGCACGCACGGCTACGACAGCTGGCAGGAAATGACCGCCGACACCGCCCTGCCGCTGCTGCAAAGCGACCTGCTGGACAGCAGCACCGCCTACGATACCATCACCCTGTACCGCACCACCGAATGGACGCCGCCGGAGGGCATGTCCAGCGAAGAAGCGACGGAATACCTGCAGGAACTCGACCGGCAAAACCAGTACCCTGTCGGCTTCACCGTATCGTGGGCGTCCGAGTATCCGCACCTCTACCCGTCCTACCTGCGCCTGCGCCGTGTCAACCGCGTTGCCGGGCAGCTGGGCGACTATGTCATCGACCTGCAGGCGATCGCGGCGCTTTCCTATGAGCACGTTCCCGCCGGGACGACGCTTTCCAACCACGAGGTCTGGTTCACCCGGGAATCGGCCCTGACCTGGGAAAACGAAGAATACACCACCGACCTTGGCATCGTGGCGCTGATGCCCCACTGCACGTCCTACCAGGAGCCCGGCTACCGCGACACCTACGCCTTTTTCACCTGGGACGGGATCTATTACCGGCTGAACGCCTGGTCCCCCAACGGGTGGGAGGATGGCATGACCGCCGACGCCCGCGCGGTGCTCAAACAGGTGCTGGACAGCTTTACCCCGCCCGAAACCGCGCCCTGACCCCGCTGTTTTGCCCCAAGCCCGGATGTTTCGCCCTGCCGCCCCGTTTTTTGCGGGCGGCGGGGCTGTTTTTTTACAACGGATACTAGATTTATACACAATTTGGTTGTACACTATAAAAGTCAAAAAATGCCTGCGGTGCGCCTGGCTGCGCCGCAAAACAAAAGGGAGTTTGCATCAACCATGCCGGAAAATAACGCCACCGCCAAACAGTCCTGGGCGCGGCAGCGCGGGCCGCTGCACTGGCTCAAACGCCATAAAAAGCTGGTCATCGTGCTGGCCATTATCATCGCCGTCGTCGCCTTCATCGTGTCGTCCTGCATGCGCGCGGCCGAGGCCGTCAGCAGCGTGCTGGCCTACCAGTTCGTGCGCACCACCACGCTGCAAAAAACCAGCCTGGTCAACTCGGTCAGCGTCAACGGCACCGTGGCCTCGGGTTCCAAGGCCAGCGTCACGGCGTCGGATTCTGTCAAGACCTGCAAGGTGACCTCGGTCAACGTGGCCGTGGGCGACACCGTGCGCCTGGGCGACGTGATCGCCACGCTGGACACCACCAGCATTGAAAAGCAGCTGCAAAGCGCGCAGGAGAATTACGGCGACACCGTGCAGGACGCCGCCAAAAGCTACCTGCACAGCGTGGAGGACCAGAGCACCAACCTGACCCAGCTGCAGGAAGACCTGGACAAAGCCCGCCAGGACTACGACACCCTGGGCCTGACCGACGTCTATGCCTCGATGCAGAACGCCGACGGCGCCACCGGCAACGCCCGCGAACTGGTGGAGTATTACTACGGCATGTATACCGAGCAGATCGCCGGGCTGGAGAATACCATCGCCAACCTGCAGATCCAGATCACCCAGGCGCAGAGCGACGGCACCCCCGAGCGCCAGCAGGAGCTGCAGGGCCAGCTGCAGGACTACCAGAACCAGCTCTCCGTCGCCAAGGCGCAGTGCTCCATCCCCGAGCTGGGCCTGCAGGGCTTTGATACCATTGCGCAGTACTACAGCAAGATCGAGCAGCTGAAACAGGCGCTGGACGCCGCACAGCGCGCCTACGACAACGCCGCCACCAGCAACGCCCGCCAGGTGGACAGCGCCGGCACCCAGCTGGAACGCGCGCAGCGCGACCCCGACACGCTGACCGACCTGCAGACCTCGCTGGAGGAATGCACGCTGACCGCCACGATGGACGGAACCATCACCGAGCTCAACGCCACCGTCGGCTCGGTGTGCAGCGGCACGGTGGCCACCATCCAGGACGTTGACGACCTGACGGTGGAGGTGACCATCCCCGCCAACACCGTCGGCCAGCTGACCCCCGGCATGCAGTGCAAGATCACCAGCGACGCCACCGGCAGCACCGAGATCGCCGGCACGCTGACGCGCATCGACCCCGTCGCCAACAAGGACGGCGCGTTCGGCGCGACGGTCAGCGTCAACGGCGCAGACTCCGGCCTGCTGATCGGCATCCCCGCCCAGGTAGAGATCGTCATCACCCAAAAGGACAACATCTTCACCGTGCCGCGCGACGCCGTGGGCACGGCCGAGGACGGCGGCAGCTATGTGCTGCGCCGCACCGGCGGCGAGGGCGTGGACATGACCTTTGAGGAAGTGGACGTGACCACCGGCAACTCCAACGACTACTACATCGAGATCAGCGGCGACAGCCTGAACGAAGGCGACGTGATCCGCTCCAGCTCCGATATGACCCAGGGCATCGAGACCGCCAACGCCTCCGACCCGTTTGCCAGCATGATGGGCGGCGGTTCCATGAGCGTGCAGGTCACCGGCCCCAGTGACGGCGGTCCCGGCGGCGGTGGCGGAGCCCCCGGCGGCGAAGGCGGCGGCCCGGGAGGCATGGAATGATGAAGCAGACCCGCGCCGCAGCCCCCGGCGAGACCCGCCGCCTGCACCTGCCCCGGCCCCACGGGGACGCGCCCGCCCCGGCGGAGGCCGCCCCGGCCCCGGAAGCCGCTTCCGAAGAAGCCCCCGGGGCGGAGGCGCCCCGCCCGCTGATCGAGATGCGCGGCATCCGCAAGAGCTTTTACATCGGCCAGCCCAATGAGCTGGAGATCTTGCACGGCATCGACCTGACGGTCTACCCCGGGGAATTTGTCGCCATTGTGGGCGAGTCGGGCTCCGGCAAATCCACGCTGATGAACATCATCGGCGTGCTGGACCGCCCCACCGACGGCTTTTACACGCTGGACGGCGTCGACATCCACGACGCGCCCGACGACGAATTGGCGGCCATCCGCAACCGCAAGATCGGCTTTGTGTTCCAGACCTACAACCTCATCGGGCGGCAGAGCGCGCTGAAAAACGTTGAGCTGCCGATGCTGTATGCCGGCGTGCCGGGGGCGGAGCGCGTGCGCCGCGCCAAAGAGTGGCTGGAGCGCGTCGGCATGGGCGACCGCATGAAACACCAGCCCAACGAGCTTTCGGGCGGGCAGAAACAGCGCGTGGCCATCGCCCGCGCCATGGCCAACGAACCGGCCATCATTTTGGCCGACGAGCCGACCGGCGCGCTGGACAGCCAGACCAGCCGCGTCGTCATGGATCTGTTCCATGAGATGCACCAACAATACCACAAGACCGTCGTGCTGATCACGCACAACGCCGCCCTGGCCGAGGAATGCCAGCGCGTGCTGACGCTGCGCGACGGCATGATCGTGGGCGAACGAAAGGGGTCGGGCCGCCGTGCAGCTTTTTGAAAATATCTCGATGGCGCTGGCCAGCGTGCGCAGCAACAAGATGCGCAGCCTGCTGACGATGCTGGGCATCATCATCGGCATCTCGGCGGTCATCGCCATCGAGACGATCGGCAGCAGCATGACCGGCGAGGTCAACGATTCCATGTCGGGCATGGGCGCGTCCGACATCACGGTCAGCCTGACGCAGAAAAGTTCCAGCGACAGCGCCGGCACGGCTGATGGCGTGGTGCTGCGCCGCTTTATGGACACCGCCCCCGCCGACAGCGACCTGATCACGACCGAGATGATCGACGAGTTCTGCGCCGCCTTCCCTGCCGAGATCGACCATATCGCGCTGAGCGAGGAGGCGGGCGACGGGACCATTGCCAAATACGGCGACCCCAACACCACCATCAAGGCCAGCGTTTCGGGCATCAACAGCGCCGCGCTGCAGCCGCTGCTGAAAGACACCCCCGTCCTGGCGGGCCGCGCGTTGGACGACGTCAAGGACGCCGGGCGCAAAGTGGCTTTAGTGTCTGAAAAGTTCGTGCAGCAGGCCATCGGCGGCAGCAACTACGACGCCGTCGGCAAGCGGTTCACGCTGAACATCGGCGGCAATTTGTACAACTTTTACATCAACGGCGTCTACCAGTATACCGAGGACAGCTACACCAGCCTGTTCGGCGGCACCAGCGACGACGACATCCAGACCAGCATCTACATCCCGCTGGACGTCGCCAAGTCCATCACCGGCGCAGGGGCCGGCTACCAGAGCCTGACGGTGGTGTCGGCCGCCGGCATCAACGTCGACCAGTTCGTCAACACCGCGGGCAGCTACTTTGCCACCTACTACACCTACAACGACAGCTGGACCGTCAGCGCCAGCAGCCTTTCCAGCCTGATCGAAGCGCTGACCGAGATAATGGACACGATGAGCATGGGCATTTCGGCCATTGCGGCCATCAGCCTTTTGGTGGGCGGCATCGGCGTGATGAACATCATGATGGTCTCGGTGACAGAGCGCACGCGCGAGATCGGCACCCGCAAAGCGCTGGGCGCGCCGGGGTCGGCCATCCGCATGCAGTTTATCACCGAGAGCGTCATCCTCTGC
>DXEI01000134.1 GCA_019115045.1 Candidatus Gemmiger excrementipullorum
ACCCTCGTACACGCCCTGCAGATACGCATTTTTGATCGACATGTGGGACACTCTCCTTTATATAAATTTCGAACACCGCCTTTATCCTACCACGCGATGCGTAGTTTTTCAAGATTTTTGCAGTAACTTTCATAAAGTTTGTGCGCATTTCGGCAGCAGATGTCCCCACGCTATGGACAGCTTGTGCAATTTTACAATATTTAAGAAAGTTCACGGCAGCATCTGCACCGGCGTGTAGTCGGTGCTGCCCTGCAAAAAGGCGTCGATGGCGATGAGGCCGTAGTCATAGTCGGCGACATAGGGCTCTTTCTCGCGCAGCGGCAGCAGAAAGCGCCCGTCGTCGGTCACGGCGGCGGCAAACATCGTGCGGTCCACCGGGGCAGCGGCCTCGATCGTCTGCGCCACGGCGTACCGCTCGCCGCTTTGCCGGTCAAGCACCCACGCCGTATTGGGGGCCTCGGGTGTTTCGGCGGCGCTCTCCAGCCAGAGCCAGCGGCCCTCCTGCGCGGCGGCGCCGGGCAGGGCGCGCGCTTCGGCGTCCAAAATATTCCCATTGGCCCCGGCAATGTCCTGCCACTGGCCGGTGGCCGTATCGTAGACGCGCAGCCCAATGCGCGTCAGCACCCCCGCGCCGTCGCGCTGCATCGTGGCAAAATACAGCCAGCCGCCCGCCTGGCCGCGGAACCCGGTGTCGGACACGATCATCCGGTCGACCAGCAGCGGGGTGCGCACGCCGGTGGCGGGGTCCAGCAGGTAGTAGGCATAGTACCCGTTTTGCAGCGCGGCGTCGTAGGCTTCCCGGTTTTGGTCGGGGTCGGGCAGCGGCGCGTCGGTGAGGAACTGATCGACCAGCAGGTTTTGCCCCATCACGCCGCAGGGCCATTCGTTTTCTTGCAGCGGAAATTCCGTCACGCTGCCATCGGCCAGCGATACGCGGTAGCCGGTGCGCGCCCCCATCGTGAGCGCACCGCTGCTGTAACCGTACAGCGCCGCACCGTCGCACCAGCGCAGGATGGAATCCGAGCCAAGGTTTTGCGAGAGTTCTAGGATGTGCTTGGCCGCGCCGCCCCCGGTAATGACCATCAGGCTGGCGGGGTCTGTGGAGGAGCGATACACCGCGCGCTGCCAGGCCAGGTATTCCTCCGGCGTTTGGCCAAAGGTCTGCGCGTCCTCGGCCAGTGTGCCGGCCAGGTTGGTCTCGTAGTATTCCTCCCAGGTGGCGGGCATGTACTCGCCCGCCCACTGTTTATACACATAGACGGCGTCCCCGGCGGCAAACAACTTATAATGGTGCCGGATGCCGGGGAAGTACGCCGGGCAGTCCTCTGACGCATGATCGCAGCCCGGCACGCTGCACAGCACGCGCTGCTCGGCGGCGGCGTAGTCGATGACGGTGACCAGGCCGTGGTCGTTTTGCCACAGCATCTGGTAGCCGCAGTCCCCGGCATTGAACAGGCACGTTTGGGCGCCGTCCTCGGCCAGGGCGTACAGCTCCCCTGCCACGGCGGGCAGGGCGGCGGTCTCTTGCGCCGGGGCGGTCCCGGCGGTCTGGGCGCTCTCGGCGGTTTGTCCGTTTTGGGGCGCGTCCGCAGTCTGCGCCGGGGCGCAGGCGGCCAGCGCCAGCGCGGCGGCCAGCGCCAAAACAACGGGTATGCGGGTTTTCATGGGGTGCCCTCCTTATCGCGGCGGGGTGTGGTCAAGCGAGCATCTGCACCGGCGTGTAGGCGGTGCTGCCCTGCAAAAAGGCGTCGATGCCGATGAGGCTGTAGTCGTACAGTTCTCCCTCGCCCCGGTACGCGGTGCGCACCAAAAACCGGCCGTCATCGGTCTGGGCCAGCGGGTACACAGCCTGCGGCCCGTAAGGGGCGTCCGCCAGCTTTTGCTGCACGGCGGTCAGCGTGCCGGTACGGATGTCTAACACCCAGGTGAGATCCTCGGTCCAGCCGCTGGAACCCGTAAACCACAGGTAGGGCGCCGTGCAGGCGGCGCTGGACGCCGGGCAGGCCGCATCCGGGTGCCGCAGGGTCATACTGGCGTCGGGCAGGGGGCGCAGCAGGTCCCGCCAGGTCCCGGCTGCCGGGTCGTAGGCGCAAAAGGCGCGGTCCAGGGCTGTGCCGTCGTCTTGGAGTTCCTGCTCCTCAAAAACCAGTTCACCGTTCAGCAGGCCGCAAAAGCCGTTGTCCTCGTAGAGGGAAGCATCGCGCGGGCGTTCCAGCACTTTGCTGCGCATGCCGGTGGCCGGGTCCAGCCAGTCGTATTCCACCACAGCGTTTTGCATGGCGGCGTCGTAGGCTTCCCAGTTTTGGCCAGGGTCGGGCAGCGGCGCGTCGGCCACGGGGCGGCTGGTCAGCAGCCGGCCGCCCTGCGCGCCGACGATCTTCTCGTACTGCATGAGCGGGAAGGTCGTCACGCTGCCGTCGGCCAGCGCGATGCGGTACCCGGCCGAGTTGCCGGTGGGCAGCGCGTCGTAGGCATAGCCGTACAGCGCCGCGCCGTCGCACCAGCGCATGGTGGTGCTTGCCAGGTCCTGCGTGCAGGTCAACTCCCGGCGGGACGTGCCGCCGCCCTCGATGACATACAGCCCCGCCGGGGCGCTTTGCTCGGCATAGCGGCCGCGGCAGTAGGCCAGCAGTTCCTCGTCGGTCAATGTCTCCCACCCCTGGGGGCGTTCCTGCAATTTGGGGGCCACGACCTCGGCGTAATAATCATCCCAACTTCCCTCATAGTGCATCGTGACTACCGGGCGGTAGACGTACAGCGTCTCGCCCACGGTGAACACACACAGTTCCCGCCCCTTGCCGGGGAAATACGCCGGGCAGGCGTCGGTATCGTGCCCGCAGCCCGGCACGCGGCAGACGACGCGCTGTTCGGCGGTGGCGTAGTCGATCTCAGTCAGCAGGCAGTAGCCCAAATGGTAGGTGGGGTCCAGCATATAGTAGGCGTCGCCCGCATTAAAAACGGGCTCTGTGGCGTTCCACGCTTCCACTGTAAAAAACGCCCCGGCCGGTCCGGCCGTTTGCGGTTCGGGGGCGGTCTCTTGCGCCGGGGCGGTCTCGGCGGTTTGTTCGTTTTGGGGCGCGTCCGCGGTGTGCGCCGGGGCGCAGGCGGCCAGCGCCAGCGCGGCGGCCAGCGCCAAAACAACGGGTAGGCGGGTTTTCATAGGGCGTCCTTTCTTATGGGGTCTCGGGCGGGGTCTCGGGCACGGCGCGGGGCAGTTCCTCCGCCGTGCAGGGCTGTAACGTCAGCGAGTATACCCACCGCGTGTGGGCCGTTTCGCCGCCGCTTACCGAGCCGGTCATGGTGGTGTACGGGTAGAGCGACGCGGTGATGAGCGCCGCGCCGTTTTGGCTGTAGAGCGCGTGGGGATACAGGCTGTCCTGCGGGACGGCCCAGTCGCCCAGGGCGGCCAGGCCCGCCTGTTCGGCAAAGGCGTGCAGGGCGGCTTCGTCGGGCGTTGGCGGGGCGGTGCCGTCGGCGGCCGCGTCCACCTCGCCCGTTGCGGCGGCCTGCAAGGCAGCCTCTGCGGCGGCCTCCAGGGCGGCCTGCTGCGTGGCCAGGCCGCCAAAATAGTCGTATGGGGCCGAGAGCCAGATGTCCACCACCGCGCCGGTGCGGCTGTCCATCGTCAGGCTGCAGGCGGTGTACAGCGTGCCGGTCTCGTCCAGCGCAAAACGCTTGAGCGTGATGAACCCCAAACTGTCGGTGGCGTAGTAGGGCATTTCCAGCCAGTACTGCGTGCCGTCGTAGTCGGTGTACGGGCCGGTCTCGGCCCAGTCGCAGGCCCAGGCGGCCCAGGCGGGGGCCAGGGCCCCGCTGGCGGCCAGGTCTTGCAGCACGGCGTCCATGGTATCGCGGTAGACGCTGCTTGCCGTCATGCCGCCGATGTCGCTGCGCGCGCCGACGTACAGCATACGGTCCTGCGCGGCGTCGCCCTGCGGCAGGGGCGTGTAGGCGCTCTGGCTTTGCGCGGCGCGCTCTGTAAGCTGGCGCAGCAGGTAGTAGTCGTCGCCGCTGGGCACCGGCGCGGTGTAGGGGTCCTGCACGGCGGCGGTGCGGCCCAGCGCCGCGGCGTCGGCCGCCGCCAAAAACACGGCCGGGGCCGCCGCGCACACCAGCACGGCCAGCGCGCACAGCGCGCCCGCCAGGCGCGGATGCTGCCACAGTTTCATGCTTCGCCACCCCCTTTGGGCAGGGTGACGCGCACGGTGGTGCCCTGCCCCTGCCGGCTCTCAATTTCCAGCGTGCCGCCGTGGGCCGCCGCGATGCGCTGGCACAGCGCCAGCCCCAGCCCGCTGCCGCCCTGTTTGCGCGCGCGGGATTTATCGACCATATAAAACGGCTCGGTCACGCGGGGGATTTCTTGCGGCGGGATGCCGCAGCCGCAGTCGGTGACGGATACCGTGACGCTGCCACCCTGCTGCGTGCAGGCGATGGCGATGGGCGCGCCCGGCGCGCTGGCCTTGACGGCGTTTTGCACCAGGTTGTAAAACAGGTCCAGCAGCAGGTCGGCGTCGCCCTGCACCGTGCAGCGCCCCGGCGGCGTTTGCAGGTTGGCCCCCGGGCAGGCGGCGCGCAGCCGCGGCCACAGCGCGGCCAGGTCCAGCGGGTGAAGCTGCAGGTCCTCGCCGCCCAGGGCCAGCAGCGCCAGCAGTTTCTGGCTCAAATCTTCCAGGCGGCGGCCCTCATGGTAGATGGCGCCGGCGGCCTCGCGCTGTTCGTCGGGGTCGCCCTGCGCGGCGCGCAGCATGTCGGCGTAGCCGATGATGCTGGTCATGGGGGTTTTGAGTTCATGGGTGAACGCGCCCATAAAATCCTCGCGCTGCTGCACGCTGTGTTCCAGCGCGGCGATCTTTTCCTGCACGGCGTCGGCCATCTGGTCAAAGCTGCGGCTGACCTGCTCGATCTCGTCGCCGGTATGCAGCGCCGTGCGGTGGGCGTAGTCGCCCCCGGCAATGCGCGCGCTGGCCGCCGTGAGCACCCGCAGCGGGCGGGTGACCTGCCGCGCCAGCAGTGCCAGCACGGCCGCGCCGCCCGCCAGCACGACGGCCTCCAGCCCCAGGAAACGGCGCAGGCTGGCGTCGCGCTCGCGGTAGAGGCCGGTGAGGTCGAACGCGCTGACCAGGTGCACCCCGCCCTGCAGATCGCTGCCGTACAGCGCATAGACCGCGCCGCCGTCGCGCACGGTGCGCGCGGTGGCGTTTGGCAGCGGGGCGTCCCACGCCAGCGGCAGCGCGCTGTACACAAGGTCCTGCCCGCGCCAGACGGCGGCCATGCGGCCGTGCGCGCGCACCAGGGCGGCCAGCGCGGCATCGCCGGTGTCGTCGCCGCGGCGCTGCAGGTCCAGAATTTCGGTTTGCAGCAATGTGCAGGCCTGCGCGTGGGCGGCGGCGTTGGCGTGGTCGACGCGCTGGCGCTGCGCGGCAAAATCGCTGTACAGTAAGTAGCACCCGCCCACGCCGAACGACGCGCTGAGCACGAGCAGCAGCAGGCAGATGAGTTTTTGGGCAAAGCGCATAAGGGGGCCTCCTTGTTTTTTTGGGGGGCGGGTCAAATCGAAAATGAAAAATGAAAAATGAAAAAATAAAAATTATGGTGCTGCGCCCGCAGGCGCGTCTCGGAGCGCAACCGGGCCGCAAGGCCCGGCTCTTGGAGCAGAGAGGATCGGCGGCCCCGGGCCGCCTAAAAATCGGGTTTGCGGCGCAATAAAGCACAGCGGTTACCCGGCGTTTGCCTTGCATTGCAGGGCGGCGGGAACGAGCGATTTCCCCGCAAACCCCGCGCGGCCGTTCCCCCCTGCCGGGAGGCATATATGCCGCCCCTACGCATGGGGGAAGCGCGTACACAAACCCAAAACGTTATCGTAAGGCAAACGGGCACGGGCCGCATGCATGCGGCCCCTACAGACCTACCGGGAACAACAGGCAAATGGGTAAAGCAAAAGTTTGCCGCAGACCGGCCCGCCCGCGAACGCGGGCGGGGTTTCAGAACGGGAGCCCGGATGAGCCTTTCCGGTAGGAAAGAAACGGTATTGTAACAGAGAGCATTTGCCTTGTGAGAAACGCAAACCGTCTCGGGCGACCCCCTTGAAGCCCCGGGGTTTCCAAAGGGGCCCGCAGGCCCCTTTGGCCGTGCCCCGCGCCTCGGAATTAGCGGCGGCTTTTTCGCTTCCTTTTTGGCCGGTCAAAAAGGAAGCGAGAATGGCGAGCAAGAAAACCAAATCTTATAGAGACGAACCGGGAGCAGCAACGTTACCCAAAAACATTCTCATAATGCAGACGGCCACGGCGGGCGTGAACGCCCGCCCTACAGGATGAGGGAAAGGGGCGGCCAAACCGGCGGCCTTACTCCTTTTTCAGGCGGTAGCCGATGCGGTAGACCGTCTCGATGTGATCATACCAGTGCAGTTTGCGGCGCAGCCGCATGATGTGCAAGTCCAGCGTGCGGGTGTCGGTCTCGGCGCGGTCGCCGCCCCAGACGCGCTCATACAGCGTGTCGCGGTAGAGCGCCGCGCCGCGGTTGCGCATGAGCTGTTCCAGCAGCAAAAACTCGTTGGGCGTCAAGTCGACCGGCGCGCCGTTTTGCAGCACCGTGTGCGCGCCGGAGTCCAGCACGACGTCGAACGCCTGCATGACGCTGCCGCGCCCGTTGCGGCGCAGTACGCTTTCGACCCGGGCCAACAGTTCCTCGACCGCAAAGGGCTTGACGATGTAGTCGTCGGCGCCGCGGCGCAGCCCCTCGACCCGGTCCTTGACGGTGCCCTTGGCCGTGATAAAGATGACCGGCACGCCCTGCGGGCGCAGGTAGTCCAGCAGGTCGTAACCGTCCAGGCCCGGCAGCATGATGTCCAGCAGCGCCAGGTCGTAGTCGTTTTGTTCAATGCGGTCGGCGGCGGTCTTGCCGTCGTTGGCCACCGTGCAGCGGTAGCCCGCGCGGGTCAGGTTGATCTCGATCAGGCGGGAGATCAGCGGTTCATCCTCCACGATCAATACGCGTGTCATAGGCAGTTCCTCTCTTTGCGCCCAGCATACCAGGGGGTTGTATCGTAGTTGTAACAGGGTTCGTTGTAAATTTTCACAATTTCCTTTATTTTACCACAGCCCGCGTGGTATACTGTAGCCAAAGCCATAAATTTACAAAAGGAGGCACCCTGCCATGCCTGCTACCGTAGAAGAACTGGTACATAGCCTGACGCTGGAAGAAAAGGCGGGGCTGTGCTCCGGCCAGGGGCCGTGGCACACCAAAGCCGTCGCGCGGCTGGGTATCCCGGCCATGATGGTATCCGACGGGCCGCACGGTCTGCGCGCCCAGCGCCCCGGGGCCGAGGGCCCCAACGACAGCGTCGAGGCCGTCTGCTACCCCGCCGGCTGCGCGGCCGCCGCCAGCTTTGACCCCGCGCTGACCCGGCGCCTGGGCGCGGCCGTCGCGCGCGAGGCGCAGGCTGCCGGCGTCGGCGTCGTGCTGGGGCCGGCCATCAACATCAAGCGCAGCCCGCTGTGCGGCCGCAACTTTGAATATTACAGCGAGGACCCGTTTTTGGCCGGCGAGCTGGCGGCGGGGTTCATCCGCGGCGCACAGGGCGAGGGTGTGGGCGCCTGCCCCAAGCACTTTGCCGCCAACAACCAGGAGACCCGCCGCCTGAGCGTCGACGACCGCATCGACGAGCGCACGCTGCACGAAATTTACCTGCCGCCGTTTGAGACCGCCGTGCGCGACGCGCAGCCCTGGTGCGTGATGAGCAGCTACAACCGCGTAAACGGCGTCTACGCCAGCGAAAACCCGCTGCTGCTGGACGAAATTTTGCGCGGGCAGTGGGGCTTTACCGGGTTCGTGATGTCGGACTGGGGCGCGGTCAGCGACCGCGTGCGCGCCCTGGCCGCCGGGCTGGACCTGGAGATGCCGGGTTCCGGCGGCGTCAACGACGCCAAGATCGCAGCCGCCGTGCGCAGCGGCGCGCTGGACGAAGCGCTGCTGGACAAAGCCGTGGCGCGCATTTTGAACATCGTGCTGCGCGCCGCCGACCTGGCCCGCCCCGCCCCTGCCGACCGCGAAGCCGGGCACGCGCTGGCCGTGCGCCTGGCCAAAGAGAGCGCCGTGCTATTGCAAAACCTGGGCGCGCTGCCGCTGCGCGAGGGGCAGAAGGTGGCGTACATCGGCGCGCTGGCCGCGCAGCCGCGCTACCAGGGCGGCGGGTCCAGCCATGTGAACACCCGCGGGGCCGTGGGCGCGCTGCAGGCCGCGCAGCGCCGCCACCGCAACGTGCGCTATGTCGAGGGGTTCCCCGCCGCGCTGGACCAGCGCGACGAGGCCGAGTTTCTGCGCGCTGTGGCGGCGGCCGAGGAAGCCGACGCCGCCGTGATCTTTGCCGGGCTGCCCGAGAGTTTTGAGAGCGAGGGCGCCGACCGCCGCCACATGCGGCTGCCGGACTGCCAGAACAACCTGATCGCCCGCGTGGCGGCCGTGCAGAAAAACACCGTGGTGGTGCTGCACACCGGCGCGCCGGTGGAATGCCCCTGGGCGGGGGATGTTTCGGCCATTTTGTGCATGTACTTAGCGGGCGAGGGCGTGGGCGAAGCCGCCGACGCGCTGCTGTGGGGCGACGCCAACCCCGCCGGCCACCTGCCCGAGACCTGGCCCCTGCGGCTGGAGGATACGCCCTGTTACCTGGATTTCCCCGGCGACGGCATGACCGCCGACTACCGCGAGGGCGTCTTTGTGGGCTACCGCTGGTACGACGCGCGCCGTATGCCGGTGCGCTGGCCGTTTGGCCACGGGCTGAGCTATACCGGCTTTGTGTACCGCGACGCGGCGCTGGACCGCGCCGTTTTGGCCGACGACGGCTGCGTGACGGTGCGCGTACAGGTCAAAAACAGCGGCGCGGTGCGCGGGGCCGAGGTCGTGCAGCTGTATGTCAGCGACGGTACCGGCGCGCCGGTGCCCGGCGGCCGCGTGCCGCAGGCGCTGCGCGGGTTCCAGAAAGTGGAACTGGCCCCCGGCCAGGCGTGCGAGGTCACCTTTACGCTGACGCCGCGCGACCTGGCCCACTACGACGCCGCGCTGCACGGCTGGTACGCCGCGCCCGGCCGGTATGAGCTGCGCATCGGCCGTTCCAGCCGGGACATCCGCCAGACGCTGGAACTGCGCTACGAGACGGCGCGCCGCCCGCCGCTGGCCATTGACGAGAACACACCGCTGGGCGTGCTGCTGGCCGACGGCCGCACGGCCCCCGTGATCCGCCGGGTGATGGCCGAGCACGGCGTGGTGGAGGGCGACGCCGGCGACGGCCTGATGCCGCCCGAGGCGATGGCCGCCATGCTGGACGCCTCGCCGCTGCGCGGCATGGTGCAGTACCGCGACGAGGAACTGGCCCCGCTGCTGGCCGCGCTGCGCGAAGCCGCGGCGCAAAGCTGAGCGGCCCCCCTTATTTGCACACAGACAAAGCAACGCCCCGTGCCGGCCGGCACGGGGCGTTTGGGTTTTGTGGGGGCATCACGCGGCGGGGCGGATCATGTCGAGACCCTGCTGCAGCGTCTGTTCATTGATCGCGCCCTGCGCCCAGGCGACGAGGTTGCCCTCGGCGTCGAGGAAGTAGGTCGTGGGCAGCGCCGTGACGCCGTAGGTCATCGCGGCGTCGAGGTCGAGGTCGAACAACACGGGGAAGGTGTAGCCTTCTTCCTCCAGCAGCGCTTCGGCGTCGGCCTGCGTCTCGCGCCCACCCGTCATGTTGACGAGCAGGAACTGCACGCCGTCCTCCTGCTCATACGCCTGCTGGAAGGCCGGCATCTCGCTTTTGCAGGGGCCGCACCAGCTGGCCCAGAAGTTGAGCACCAGCGGCTTGCCGAAATAGTCCGAAAGCTGCACGGCGTTGCCGTCGGCGTCGTAGGCCGTAAAGTCCGGCGCGGCGGTGCGCTGCGCCTCGGCGTCCTCCGCCGTTTGCTGCGTATCGCCGCTGTCGGCGGTGCTTTCGGCGGTGTCGGCGGGCACCGGCGTGGACTCGACGGCCAGCTGGTCGGGCGCGTACTGGCTGCCCAGGCGGTCATACAGCAGGTAGGCCCCCGCCAGCACGATGGCGAACGCCAGCACCAGCAATACCAATGTTTTGCGGTCTTTCATGGTGACCTCCTTTATCAGCTGAGCAGGTTGAGGAAGCGGCCCATCAGGCCGGTGGCCATCAGCACGCCCACGACGATGAGAAAGACGCCGCACACGCGGTTGAGGACCCCGTAATGACGCTTGACCCAGTCAAACGCCGTCTTGAGGCGGTCGATGAGCACGGCGCTGAGCACGAACGGCACGCCCAGCCCCAGCGAGTAGGCCAGCAGCATCGCCATGCCCACCAGCACATGCCCCTGCTGGGACGCCAGCGCCAGCGCCGAACCGAGGAACGCCCCGACGCAGGGCGTCCACCCCAGCGAGAACACGACGCCGAACAGCACCGCCGCGCCAAAGCCCATCTGGGTGTCGACCGTGCGGCTGCTGCCGCGGAACAGCGTGAGCTGGATGACGCCGAGGTAGCAAAGGCCGAAGAAGATGACCACCGCGCCGCAGACGATGTTGACGGCCGTGTGGTACTGCTGCAGCAGCTGCCCGGCGGTGCCGGCCAGCGCGCCCATAAGCACAAAGACGACGGTGAACCCGGCCACAAAGCCCAGCGCGCCCGCCAGCGTTTTGCGGGTGCTGCGCTCGCCCCCGCCCGCAAAGTAGCTGAGGTAGACCGGCAGCATCGGCAGCAGGCAGGGCGAAAGGAAGGTGATGACGCCTTCCAAAAAAGCGATGAAATACTGCATAGCACGCTCCTGTAGGGTTTGCCTTAGTATACCCCGGCGCCGCGCGCTGTGTCGGTGACTTTGTCACGCTGGCGGCGGGGCGCTCTTATCCTACCACAGCAGGGGCCTTTGTGGCAAGCAAAAAACGCCGCGCGCTTTGCGGTAAAGCGTGCGGCGGGGCTTGTGGTTTTATTGGCTCAGCGCGCGCCGCGGCGGCGGCGCACGGCCGAAAGCCGCGCCGTGGCGCGCGCCAGGGCAGCCTTGCTGCGGTAATACTCGCGCTGGCTGCCGTGCTGGCGCAGGCGTTCCTCGGCACGGGACTTGGCGCGCTGGGCGCGGGCCTCGTCGATCTCCTCGGGGCGTTCGGCGGTGGAGACAAGCACCACGGCGTAGTCCGACATGATCTCGGCAAAGCCGTGGGTGACGATGACGCTGGTCCACACGCCGTCCACCTTGTAGCGGGTCTCGCCCGGTTCAATGGCGGCGACCACCGGCTCGTGCCCGGCCTCGACGCCGTAGCTGCCGTCGGTGGCGGGCAGGATCAGACTTTCGACCTGGCCGGTAAAAAACGGCCCGGTGGGGGTGACGATCTCCAGCAAAAAGGTGTTGGCCATTTACACCGCCCCCTGGGCGCGCGCTTTTTCGCGCACTTCGTCCGCCGTGCCCACCATCGAGAAGGCGGACTCGGGGTATTGGTCCAGCTCGCCGCCCAGCAGGGCTTCAAAGCCGTCCAGCGTTTTTTGCAGCGGCACATAGCGCCCCTGCAGGCCGGTGAACTGCTCGGCCACGAACATCGGCTGCGAGAAGAACTGCTGCATGCGGCGCGCGCGGGCCACCGTGCGGCGGTCGTCCTCGCTGAGTTCTTCCATGCCCAGGATGGTGATGATGTCCTGCAGGTCGCGGTAGCGCTGCAGCAGTTCCTGCGCGCCGCGCGCCACCGTGTAGTGGCGCTGGCCGACGGTGTCGGGTTCCAGCACGCGGCTGGTGGACTCCAGCGGGTCGACGGCCGGGTAGATGCCCTGCTCGACGATCTTGCGGGAGAGCACCGTCGTGGCGTCCAGGTGGCTGAACGTCGTGGCGGGGGCGGGGTCGGTCAGGTCGTCGGCCGGCACATAGACCGCCTGCACCGAGGTGATGGACCCGTCCTTGGTGGAGGTGATGCGCTCTTGCAGCGCGCCCATCTCGTCGGCCAGCGTGGGCTGGTAACCGACGGCCGACGGCATGCGGCCCATCAGGGCGCTGACCTCGCTGCCGGCCTGCACATAGCGGAAGATATTGTCGATAAACAGCAGCACGTTCTGCTTTTGGCGGTCGCGGAAATACTCGGCCATCGTCAGGCCGGTCAGCGCCACGCGCATGCGGGCCCCCGGCGGCTCGTTCATCTGGCCAAAGACGAGGGCGGTTTTGTCCAGCACGCCGCTTTGGCCCATCTCGCGCCAGAGGTCGTTGCCCTCGCGCGTGCGCTCGCCCACACCGGTAAAGATGGAGTAGCCGCCGTGCTCGGTGGCGATGTTGTGGATCAGTTCCTGGATGAGCACCGTCTTGCCGACGCCCGCGCCGCCGAACAGGCCGATCTTGCCGCCGCGGGTGTAGGGGGCCAGCAGGTCGATGACCTTGATGCCGGTCTCGAGGATCTCGGTGCCGGTGCTTTGCTGTTCAAACGGCGGCGGGGCGCGGTGGATGGACCAGCGCTCCGGCGCGTCGACGGGGCCTTTTTCGTCGATGGGCTCGCCCAGGACGTTGAACATGCGCCCCAGCGTGCCCTCGCCCACCGGCGCCTGGATGGGGTGCCCGGTGGCGGTGACCTCGTCGCCGCGCGCCAGCCCCTCGCCGGGCGAAAGCAGGATGCAGCGCACCGCATGGCCGCCGATGTCGCGCGCGACCTCCATGGTGCGGCGGCCGTCCGGCTTTTCCACAAAGAGTTCTTCGTGGATCTGCGGCAGGGCGTCTGCGCCGAACTGCACGTCGACGACAGGCCCCAGCACCTGCGCGATCACACCTTTTTGTTGCATAGCAGTCGTTCCTTTCTTAGTGGCAAAAGCCCGTCATTCGGCCCCGGCAGCGGCGTCGCCGCCCTGCGCGCCGGCCACGATCTCGGTGATCTCCTGCGTGATGGCGGCCTGGCGGGCGCGGTTATACTCCAGCGAAAGCTGTTTGAGCAGGCTGCGGGCGTTCTCTGTGGCGGTGTCCATGGCCGTCATGCGGGCGTTCTGCTCGGAGCAGAAGGACTCCACCATCGCGCCGAACAGCGCGCCCTTGAGGTAGACGGGCACGATGTGGTTGAGCACCTCGGCGGCGGAGGGCATATACGTCACCTCGCGCCGGATGCCGCCGTCGGCCCGCGGCCGCGGCTGCCAGGGGAAGGCGTCGCGGTCCAGCGGCAGCAGCTTGAGGATCTTGGGCTGCAGCTGCAGCGGGGTGACGAGCTCGGTATACACAACGTACACCTCGTCCAGGCGGCCTTTGCGGAAATGTTCCACAAACAGGTCCGCGATCTCCCGCGCGCGGGGGGGCGTGGGGTCCTGCGCGGTGTACATGAACTCGACGTCGACGGTGACGCCCTTGTGGCGGAAGTAGCTGCGGCCCGTCTGCCCGACGAGGAACAGCGTGGGGTCGTCAAATTTTTGCATATGCTCCTCGGCCAGGCGCAGCACGTTGTGGTTGTAGGCGCCGGCCAGGCCTTTGTCGCCGGTGATGATGATGAACCCCGCCTTGTGGGGTTTGCCGGGGCGGCGGTCAAAGTAGATATGCTCGACATCCTGCGTGCGGTGCAAAATGTCCGAGATCGTCTGCGTCGTCTTGACAAAATAGGGCTGCACGTTGGTCAGCTGTTCGCGGGCTTTGCGCAGCTTGGAGGAAGAGATCAGGTACATCGCGTTGGTGATCTTGAGCGTCTGCTGGACGCTGTCGATATGGTTGCGGATCTCTTTTATGCTGTCCATTGCGCGCTCACCTGCTTTTTGTAGCCGTCCAGCGTGGTGCGGATCTGCTCGGTCACGGGGCCGGGCAGCGTGCCGCTGGCCGTGATGCCGGCCATAAGGTCGGGCTGTTCGCGCTCGAGCAGGTCGACAAAGTCGTTGGCAAAGCCGCGCACCTGCTCCACCGGGACGTCGGCCAGCAGGCCGCTGGTGGCGATGTAGAGCACGACCGCCTGCCGTGCGGCCGACATCGGCGCGCTGCGCGGCTGGCGCAGCAGGGCCATCATGCGCTTGCCGTGGTCCAGCGCTTTGCGGGTGCCGGCGTCGAGGTCGGAGCTGAACTGGGTGAACACCTCCAGCTCACGGTAGCGGGCCAGGTCGATGCGCAGCGTGCCGGCCGTCTTTTTGATGGCCGGGATCTGCGCCGCGCCGCCCACACGCGACACCGACAACCCGACGTTGACCGCCGGGCGCTGGCCGGAATGGAACAGCCCGCTTTCGAGGTAGATCTGGCCGTCGGTGATGGAGATAACATTGGTGGGGATATAGGCCGAAACGTCGCCGGCCTGCGTCTCGACGATGGGCAGCGCCGTCATGGAGCCGCCGCCATACTCCTGCGTGACGCGGCAGGCGCGCTCCAGCAGGCGGCTGTGCAGGTAGAACACGTCGCCGGGGTAGGCCTCGCGCCCGGGGCTGCGCTGCAGCAGCAGCGACAGCGTGCGGTAGGCCACCGCATGTTTGGAAAGGTCGTCGTAGACGATGAGCACGTCCTTGCCGTGGGCCATGAAATACTCGCCCATAGCGGCGCCCGCATAGGGCGCGACGTACTGCAGGGGCGCGCCCTCGGCCGCCGTGGCCGAGACCAGGATGGTGTACGCCAGCGCGCCGTGCTGGCGCAGCGTCTCGCGCAGGCGGGCGACGGTGGACTCCTTTTGGCCGATGGCAACGTAGATGCAGATCATATCCTGGCCCTTCTGGTTCAGGATGGCGTCGACGGCGATGGCCGTCTTGCCGGTCTGGCGGTCGCCGATGATAAGCTCGCGCTGGCCGCGGCCGATGGGCACCATGGCGTCGATGGCCAGGATGCCGGTCTGCATGGGCTGGTTGACGGGCTCGCGGCTGATGACGCCGGGGGCCTCGTGCTCGATGGGGTAGCGCTCGCTGGTCTGGACGGGGCCCAGGCCGTCGATGGGGCGGCCCAGGGCGTCGACGGTGCGGCCGATGAGGGCGTCGCCCACCGGCACGTCGGCCGGGCGGCCGGTGCGGCGGCAGAGGCTGCCTTCCTCCAGGCCGTCCTGGCTGCCCAGCAGGATGACGCCGGTGTACTCGCGCCGGAGGTCCAGCACGATGCCGGCGGCGCCGTTTGCAAACTCGACACGCTCGCCGTAGACGGCGTGCTGCATGCCGCTGACGGTGGCGATGCCGTCGCCGACCGACAGCACACGCCCGGTCTCGACGGTATCGGCGGCGTCCTCGCGCCGGATGGCCGCTTGGATGCGGTCCTGCATCGCTTCCAGCCCGGCGTCCGCGCCGGCGGCGGGGTCGTCCCGCAGGCCGCGGGCCAGGCGCTCCAGCCGGCTTTTGACGCTGTAGTCATAGGTCAGGCCGTTGACGTCCAGCACAAAGCCGCCCAGGATGGCGGGGTCGATGTGGATGTCCAGCACGGCGTTGTCTGCGCCGCACAGCTTGCAGGCCGCTTTGCAGATGGTCTGCTGCGTGGCTTCGTCGGGCTGGCGGGCACAGGTGACCCGGCAGGCCACGCCGCCTTGGGCCGCCAGCGCCAGGCGGGAAAATTCCGCCAGGATGGCGGGCAGGTCGGCCAGCGCATCGGCGTCGGCCAGGATGTTCAAAAAGGCTTTCAACGCGTCGCAGCCCGCCAGCATGGGGGCGTCGGCCAGCAGCTGCTGTTTTTCCGCCGGGGTGGCCGCCGGGCTTGTCAGGGCGTTCCAGCGGGCGGTATCGGCCAGCAGGGCGTCGCCCGCGGCGCGCACGGCCGGGGCGTCGCTGCCGGCAGCCTCCAGCAGGGCGGCGGCATAACGCTGGGTCATCTCGCTCATTGCGCGTTCCCCACTTTCTGCAGGAATTCCTCGGCCAATGCGCGGTCGTCGTCGGTGTCCAGGCGCTTGGCGGCGATCTCGGCGGCGGCCAACACGGCCAGCTGCGCCACCTCGCCGCGGGCGGCGCGCAGCATCTCGCCGCGCTCCGCCTCAATGCGGCGGGCGGCGTCCTCGGCGCGCTGCTTGGCGTCGGCGTCGGCCTCGGCCAGGCGGTCGGCGTAGGCTGCGTCGGCGCGCTGTTTGGCGTCGGCCATCAGCTGGGCGGCCTCCTGCCGGGCGCCGGCGAGCTTTTGCTCATACTCGGCCTGGGCCTGCTGCGCCCGGGCGTTGGCGGCCTCGGCTTCGGCGATCTGCTGTTGGATCAGCTGTTCGCGCTGCGCCAGCACGGCGTTGACGCGCCCGAACAGAAATTTGCGGAAAAAGAAGTACAGCACCAGCAGGTTGATGATGGTGCATATGATGGTCACGGGCTGGAAATCCAGCATGCCGCACACCTCCTTACAAAGTGGTCAAAAAGCGGCCGTTAGCCCACAAAGACGATGATGAGCGCGGTGATAAAGCCAAAGATGGCGGTGCCTTCGGCCATGGCGGCGCCCAGCAGCAGCGTGCTGGTGATCTTGCCGGAAGCCTCCGGCTGGCGGGCGATGGCGTCGTTGGCGTGGGCAGTGGCGATGCCGATGCCGATGCCGGCGCCGATGCCGGTGAGAACTGCGATGCCTGCGGCGATGATTCCGATATCCATGAGATGTTTCCTCCTGTTTTGTCAAATGGTCAAATGGTGATAAGGTAAGGGGTCAGGCTTCTTCCTGCTTGATGCCTTCGCCGGTGAAAAGCGCGGTCAAAAACACAAAGACGATGGTCTGGATGATGCCGTCGAACAGATCAAAGTAGATGCCAAAGACGGCGGGCACGACGGCGGGCACCAGGTACTTGATCATCTCCATGATGATGTAGGAGCCCAGCACGTTGCCGAACAGACGCATGCACAGCGCCAGCGGTCGGATGGCGACTTCCATCAGGTTGATGGGCGTCAGCAGCGGCATGGGCTGTGCAAAGCGCTTGAGGCCGCCGCCCAGGCCGTTGTAGCGGAACTGCGCGCCGTAGATCAGCGCCATGCTCATAAGCGCCAGCGCCGTGGTGACGCTGATGTCCTTGGTGGGGGAGCTCAGCCCAAAGATGCCGATGATGTTGGCCAGCGCGATGTAGATGGCCACCGTGCCCAGATACGGCGCGAACGGCCGCCAGTGCGGGCCGATGGAGTCCTTGACGAAGCCGTTTAAGAACTGGACGGCGCTTTCCAGCACGACCTGGGGTTTGCCGGGCTGGCGCACTTTGAGGTCACGGGTGGCCAGCAGCGTAAACACCATGCACGCCGCCATGATGACCCAGCTGACGACGAGCGACGACGCGATGGGGATGCCGCCGAACAGCGGGATGGTGAACGCGGTCTCGTTTTCCAGCGCCTCCAGCAGGGCTTGTTTAAAACCTTCCAAGCAATTTCACCTCGTTTCGTCCCCTATCTTACCGCCGGGGCGCGCGCGTGATAAGGCTTACGAACATAAAAAAAGCAAAACCGTGCAAACCGCCGCAATTTATTTGCACTTTTGCACAACCTTTGTGCAACATTGACGATTTTGCCCCCAGGTGGTATCATAACCGCAAACAGGGCGTTTTACGCGCAGAAAGGGGGCCGCCATGGCGCACAAGACCGCCGGACAGACGCTGTACCAGCAGATCCGCCGTGTGAGCGTGCTGGGCATTTTGGTGGCGATGATCCTGGCCACCGGCGCCGGGCTGTGGCTGAGCCTTGCGCAGGAGCAGCGCATGCGCGACGACACGCTGACCGCCGCCGTGCAGGCCGCGGCCTATGCGCTGGCCCTGGACGGGCACAGCGACGCGCAGCAGCTGCAGGAATACACCCTGCGCACGGTGGAGGGCATCGAGGGCGTCGACCTGTTTGCCGTGTACGACGCGCAGGGCCGGCCGGTGTACTATGCCGACATCGTATCGGGCCAGGCCGGCAGCGCAGAGCTGCCGGCGCTGGACGCCGAACTGTGCCGCCGCCTGGCCCAAAGCAGCGAGGTGCTGCTGGACGACGCCGAGACCCCGCTGGGCGCCGACCACTGCGCCGTGACCGCCGTGCGCGGTGCAAACGGCACGGTGACCGGCTACGTGCTGGCCGGGCTGTATTTGCGGTCCATCCGCACGATGGCGCTGCGCACACTTGGGGTGTTTGTGGGCATCGGCCTGGCGGCGCTGGGCGTCGGCACGCTGCTGAGTTTGCAGCTGGCCCGCCGCATCAAAAGCGGGCTGCTGGGGTATGAGCCGGACGCTTTCCGCGATTTGTTTTTGCGCCGCATGGAGCTGCTGGACGCCCTGGACGAGGGGCTGCTGGCCATCGACCGCGACGCGCACATTTTGTACATCAACCGCGCGGCGGCCGAGATGCTCTCGTTTGACAAAGACGCCGTGCTGGGCCGCCCGCTGGCCGAGGTGTACCCCCAGTCCACCATCCCGCAGGTGCTGCGCACCCAAAAGGCTGAGTACAACGTCAGCCTGGAATCGCTGCGCCATGTGCGCATTTTGTCCGACCGGATGCCGGTCTGGCGCGACGGGCGCATCGTGGGGGCGGTGGCGATCTTCCGCAACCGCACCGAGGTCGCCCGCCTGGCCCGCGAGCTGACCGGCGTGCAGCACATCGTGGAAGCGATGCGCGCCTACACCCACGAGTTCATGAACAAGCTGCATGTGATCCTGGGGCTGCTGCAGCTGGGCGAAGCGCAGCGGGCCGAGGAATACGTTTTGCAGCTGACCCAGACGCGGGCGCTTTCGACGCGGCAGATCTCCGCCTGCATCGCCGAGCCGTCGGTGGCGGCGCTGCTGATCGGCAAAAGCTGCCGCGCGGCCGAGCTGGGCGTGCGCCTGACGCTGGACCCTGCCAGCCATCTGGGCGCCGACCCGCGCTGCCTGCCGGCCCCGGCCATGATCACGGTGCTGGGCAATTTGATCGAGAATGCGTTCGACGCCTTTGCCCAGACACCCGGCCGCACACTGCACGAGGTGAGCGTTTCGGTGCGCGAGGGCGAACAGGGGCTGATTTTAAGCGTCGACGACAACGCCTGCGGCATGAGCGACGAGGTGCGCCGCCACCTGTTTGAACGGGGCGCGACCTCCAAG
Organism: Candidatus Gemmiger excrementipullorum; assembly: GCA_019115045.1. Taxonomy (GTDB): domain Bacteria; phylum Bacillota; class Clostridia; order Oscillospirales; family Ruminococcaceae; genus Gemmiger; species Gemmiger excrementipullorum. Next base: position 18,916 of record DXEI01000134.1, read on the forward strand.
GGCAAGGGGCACGGCACCGGGCTGTACCTCGTCAAGCAGATCGTGGACGCCTACCACGGCGACATCCGGGTGGAGTCGACGCGCGGGGTGGGCAGTTCGTTCGTCATCACCTTCCGCCCCGGCGCCGACGCGCCGGAGGCGTAACGCACCTGTAAGGAGGGACGCTTTGTATACTGTTGTCATCGTGGAGGACGACCCCATGATCGCCGAGCTCAACCGCCGCTATATCGAGCGCGACGGCCGTTTTGCGGTGGCGCACACCTTTGCGCAGCCGCGCCCCGCGCTGGACTGGCTGCGCCGCAACGCCGCCGATTTGGTGATTTTGGATTTTTACATGCCGCAGATGAACGGCCTGGAACTGCTGCAGAGCATCCGCGCCGCGGGCGTGGCGGCCGACGTCATTATGGTGACGGCCGCCAACGACGCCGCCACCGTGGAGGCGCTGACCCGCCTGGGCGTGGTGGACTACCTGGTCAAGCCGTTTGCCTACGAGCGGTTCTGCCGCGCGCTGGACGCTTTCTGCCGCCGCCGCAGCGCCATGCAGGGCGGCAGCCTGGACCAGGACGCGCTGGACAGCCTGCTGCACACCGCGCCCCCGGCCGCGCTGCCCAAGGGCCTGCAGCCCCAAACGCAGGAGCGCGTGCTGGCCTGCCTGCGCGCCGCGCCGCCGCACGGCTATACCAGCGAGGAAGTGGCCGAGGCGGCCGGCATCTCGGTGGTGACGGCGCGGCGCTACCTGGCCTACCTGGCGCAGCAGGGCCTGGTGGCGAGCACGATGAACTACGGCACCGGCGGCCGCCCCAGTTTGATCTACCGCCTGGCGGACTGACCCGCGCGGCGGTTGACACCGCGCCGCGCAAGGGGTATAATAACACTGTTTTACGTGGTTTTTGCCTGTTTTTGTAGGGAAGAAGGTCCTCTGCTTTGTCCTTTGCCAACCTGGCCGCCGTGCGCAAGTTCGGCAAGTTTTCGGTTTCGTCGCTGTCCTCCAGCGTGGTGGACCTGGCGGCGTTCACGCTGCTGTGCAACGCGCTGCGCCCCCACCTGCCCGCCGGGGCGCTGATCCTTACGGCCACGGTGGCGGCGCGGGTGCTGTCGTCGCTGTGCAACTACCTGATCAACTACTTTTTTGTCTTCCACAGCCGCGCCGCGCACGGGCGCTCGGCCGGGCTGTACGCCGTCATCACGGTGCTGAAAACGCTGGCCAGCGCGCTGCTGGTGGCGGGCCTGGCCGCGCTGCTGCCCGCCGGCACGCCGGAACTGGCGCTGAAGATCCCCGTGGATGTGGCGCTGTTTTTTGCCAACTACCTGCTGCAAAAAGCTTTTGTGTACTAACTGCGCATACAACAAAAACCCGCCCCGTGCTTTGGCACGGGGCGGGTTTTTCGTATATCAAAGTTTAGCGGTTGAGCAGCCAGTACAGCGCCAGCAGCAGCGCCAGCATGCCGGCGTTGCACGCCGTGAACCAGCCCAGGTAGGCGCTGCGGCGGCCGGGGCTGTTTTGCGCCACCAGTTTGTAGGAGATGAGGCTGGCCATCGACGCGATGAGCGTGCCCAGCCCGCCGAGGTTGCACCCGACGATGAGGGCGGGCCAGTCCGCCGTAAAGCCGGAGAGCAGCAGCGCCGCCGGCACGTTGCTGATGACCTGGCTGGCCAGCACCGCCACCGGCACCACATGCCCGGCCAGGATGCCGGCCAGAAACTCCCGGAAGGCCGGCACCGCCCCCAGGTTGCCGATGAACACAAAAAACGCCGCAAAGGTGCCCAGCAGCGCGTAGTCCACAGCCGCCAGCACGCGGCGGTCATAGAACAGCAAAAACACGGCCACCACACCCAGCACCGCCAGCGTGGGCACAACGTCGAACAGCGCCAGCAGGCACAGCGCGAACCCGGCCGCATAGACGGCCAGCGTGCGCGGCGGAGCGAGCTGGCTTTGCACGCTGACGGGGGCGATGGGCGCCGAATCGCACCGGAAGATCAGCACCGCCAGGCAGATGGCCGACGCCAGCACATAGGGCAGCATAAGCCCCACCAGCGCGCCGAACGACATGCCGGAACGGGTGTAGAGGTAGAGGTTTTGCGGGTTGCCCATGGGCGTGAGCATGCTGCCAAGGTTGGCCGCCGCCGTCTGCAGCACGACGAGCGGCACGACGAGCCAGTCCTGCCCGGCCATGTGCAGCACGATGAGCGCAAACGGCACAAAGGTGATGAGCGAGACGTCGTTGGTGATGACCATGCTGCACACAAACGGCAAAAACACCAGCGCAAACAGCAGCTTGCGCGTGGTGTTGGTGTAGCGCAGCAGGCGGTTGCCCAGCCACACGAACAGCCCCGCATGCTGGAAGCCTTTCATGACCGCCATCAGGCTGAACAGCATGGCCAGGGTGTCCCAGTCGATGTAGCCAAAGTAGGCCGCGCTGGGCGGTTCCAGTGCCATGGACGCCACAGCCAGAACGGCGGCGACGCAGAGCACGGCCTCCTGTTTGCAAAAGGCGGCGGCGCGCCGCAGCAAGGTTGGTTTCATCGTCCTCTCCCCTTTCCCTGCCGGGTCACAGGTCCAGCGCCACGCCGCTGTGCAGCGCGCGCAGCTGCGCCCCCAGGATCTGCTGCAAACGCTCCTGCGCGGGGCGGCCGGTGCAGTGGCCGGTGTAGAACTGCGTGTGGCGGTAGGCTTGCAGCGCGCGGCCGGTGTCCTCAATGACCTGCCATTCCGCATCGGTATACGGCTCGGCTTTTTTCATGTGGAAGCCGCTGACGACGACGTCGGGGTCGGCGCCGAACAGCGCGCGGTAGCGGTCCAGGATGTTGAAGATGCCGTTGTGCGCGCAGCCCGAAAGCAGGATATGCCGCACCCCCTGCGTGACGACCAGGCATTGTTCGTGCGCAAAATCATCCTGCCGCAGCACGCCGCCCGGCCCGGCGGCGCGCAGTTCCAAATTGCTTTGCGGCCAGAAGCGCCGCCCCGTGACGCCGGCGAACAGAAACAGCTCGTCGTCCAGGCGGCAGTCGCCGTCCAGCAGGCGGACGCCGGGCAGCTGCAGGATGGCTTTGTCGATGCCGATGTAGCGCGCGCCGTGGTAAAAGTCCTGCCCGGCGCCGCGCTGCATGTAAATGGCCGCCTGCGGGGCCAGCTGCGCCATGCGCAGCAGCCCGCCCGCGTGGTCGTAGTGGCCGTGGCTGAGCACGACGGTATCCACCCGGCCCAGGTCCAGCCCCAGCGCGGCGGCGTTGGCGGCAAAGGCGTCCGACGCGCCGGTGTCCAGCAGCAGGGTGTGGCGCGCGGTCTCGATATACAGGCTCAAACCGTGCTCATGGGCGCAGCCCGGTGCGCCGGGGGTGTTTTCGATCAGGGTGATGATGCGCATGGAAGTCCCCTTTCTGCGCGTCGCTTCGCAGTTTTTTCGGCCCTTGTGTCTGCATGCCCGCTGGGCTTTACGCGCAGCGTTTTTCCCAGTATAGCACAAACGGCGGCAAAGCGAAAGGCAGCCCCCGCCCGGCCGGATGGGAAAAGCGGCCAACACAAAAGCGGCGCAGCCGAACGCTGCGCCGCCTGTTTGCGGGGTACGGTACCGGATCAGCCGGTGACGGTCACGCTGGTGATGTGGGGGTTGACGCCCTCGTACCAGTAGAGGAAACCCTCACAGTCGATGGTCTGGCCGATCTCCAGCGCCTCGACGGCCTTGTAGACGTCGGTGGAGCTGTCGCAGAGGTAGCTCTCGACCAGGAACTGGTAGGTCTCGCCGTTGTACTCGACATTGAAGTAGACGTCGTCGCCCTGGGTGCCGGAACCGTCGTAATTGTACAGGAAGGCGTACTCGGTCTCATCGCCCTCGATGGTGCTGGGGGCGATGGTCAGGCCGGTGAAGGTGACTTTCTGGTTCTGGCGGCTCTCGAGTTCATCGGTGCCCAGCAGCTCGGTCACATCGACCGGTTCGGCCACGTAGGTGTCGCCGGCGATGATCTCCTCGAGCTGGCCGTCCATGATCTCGACCTCGCCGGACCACTCGGCCTTATAGCCGCTGACACGGATCTTGGTGCCCTCGGTCATCTGGTCGTACTCTTCCTGGGTGCAGGCCATGTCGTAGGCAAAGTAGGCGCCGTCCTCACCCTGCAGGTAGACGGTCGCGGTGCCCTGCTCGGCATAGTAGCTCTGCTTGGCCTGGACGTAGGACTCGATGGTGACGGCATCGTCGACGGCGGCGGCCATGTACTCGTCGTAGGTCATCACGGCGGCGGGGGCAGCCTCCTCGGCGGTGGCGTCCTCGGAAGCGGCTTCCTCAGAGGCAGCCTCGGAAACGGCAGCCTCCGACGAGGCGGCCTCGGACTCGCTGGCGGCTTCGCTGGAAGACGCAGCGCCGCCCGCGCAGGCAGTGGCCGAGAGCGCCAGGCCCGCGGCGAGCAGCAAAGACAAAAACTTTTTCATCGTTTCTTTCCCTCCTTGGGTGGTAGACCCTGCGGACGGCCCGCGGGGACGCCCTTATTATACCGCACCCCGCCGAAAAAAAGCAACCGGAACGCGGGTTTTCTTACCGTTTTTTAACCTTTTTGCGCGCGCGCAGGCGCTGCGCGGCCACATAGGCAAGGATGCCCGCCCAGGCCGCCGCCAGCGCGCCCAGCAATGCCACGGCGGTGCCGGGCAGCGGGCCGAGGTCGGCCTTGGCCGCGCCGTTCGAGGCGACCGAGTCGAGATGGTAAAGCGCGGCGGTGTCGGTATACAGCTGGTCGATGAACGCATCGTCGACCTGCTGGCTGCGGCGCACGCCCTTGGTCACATCCTCGATGAGCTGGCCGGCGGCGTTGCGCAAACTGGCCGAGCCGTTGAACACCGGCGTGATGAAGGTGTTTTCGAGGTTCCCCAGCAGCAGCTGCGCGGCTTTGATCTTGACGTCGTAGTAGGTGTCGTCGTCCTGCCCGGCGCGGGCCAGGTAGTCCCGGTAGGCCGGCGTGGCCTGCGCCTTGGTGGTCACGGGGACGTAGCCTTCGGTCTGGGAGTAGGCGATCTGCACCTCGTCGGTGAGCAGGTACTGGGCAAACAGCCAGGAGGCCAATACCTCCTGCGGGTCGTCCTTATTGAAGATGCACACCGACGGCCCCTGGCTGATCATCTGCGGGTGGTCGGGGTCGAACTGCGGCACCGGGTAGACGGCAGTCTCAAAGGGGATGATCTCGTCGGGGTCGATGTCCACCAGCGGGGCGTCGCTGCCCATCCAGGTAGCCCCGGCGGTGGAATCCACCGCGAAGATGCACTGCCCTGCGTTCAGGAAGTTGGCCGGGTAGCCGGAAATTTTAAAGGTCGAGAACGCCCCGTTTTCCGTATGGCCGGCAATGTCCAGCAGCAGCGCTTTGGTGGTGTCGTTGAACAGCTGGATGTCCCCCGCGGCGGTGGAGTACCCGGCGTCCAGCTGGCGCAGCATCTGGATCATCATGTTGTCGGTGGACTTGTACAGGAAGGGGATCAGCACCTCCTGCCCGTTGACGGCATAGACGCCGTCCGCGCCCTTGGTGGCGGCCGCCGCCTCGGACACTTCCCAAATAAAATCCCAGGTCAGCGTATCCTCGGGCAGGGTGAAGCCGAGCGATTCGACCATGTCCTTGTTGACGTAGCACGCCTCGGTCGAGCGCATGTAGGGCAGCGCGTAGTAGTGGCCGTTCAGGCGGCCCTCGGCCAAAAACTGCGGCACGATCTCGCCCTGCGCGGGGCCGTCGAACGCCAGCGCGCTGCCGCCCAGGCCGTACTTTGCGTCGGCCAGCAGGTCGTCCAGCGGCACCACGACGTTGTCGCCGGTCAGGTAGGTGGCGATGTGGTCGGGGTAGGTGATGCAGACGTTGGGGGTGGTGCCGGTGGCGATGTTGGTGATGACGTCGTTGTAGATATCGCCGTAGTCGGTGTACAGGCGCAGCGTCACCGTGATGTTGGGGTACAGCGCCTCAAAGTCTGCAATGGCCTGCTTGTAAATTTCGGTCTGGCGGATGTTGGTATCGTTTTTGGCCCAGAAGGTGATCTCATAGTCCCGGGCCGCGTCAAAGGCGGCGGGCACCGTGAAGGCCGCCTGTTCGCGGCTGCCGTGGCAGCCGGTCAGCAGCAGCGCCCCGGCCAGGGCCGCCGCGGCAAGCGCGGCTGGCAAGCGGTGTTTCATCCCTTGGTGCCCCCTCTCGATACGCCTTCCATGATCTTGTTGCGGAACGCCAGGAACAGTAAGATCAGCGGCACCGAGATGACGACGACCGCCGCCATCATGGCGGGGACGTTCTCGCGCCCGAAGCCGTTTTCGCGGATCTCCTGGATGCCGTTGGACACAAGGTAGTACGCCGGGTCGTCGGTGATGAGCCGCGGCCAGACGTAGGAGTTCCAGCACTCGATCAGCTTTAAGATGGTGATGGTGACGATGGTGGGCCGGCAGATGGGGATCATGACCTTCCACAGGTATTTGAGGTCGGAGGTACCGTCCACCTTGGCGGCGCGGTAGAGCTCGTCGGGCACCTGCTCAAAATTCTCCTTGAGCAGGTAGATGTAAAACACCGAGGTGATGGACGGTAAGATCAGCCCGGGGAAGGTGTTGCGCAGGTCCCAGTTGGTGATGGTGACAAAGTTGGTGATGACGACGAGCTCGGTGGGGATCATCATCATCGAGAGGAACAGCCCGAACAAAAGATCCTTGCCGGCAAAGCGCAGCCGCGCAAAGGCGTAGGCCGCCAGCGTGCTGACCACCACCATGACGGCCGTGGTCACGACCGAGAAGATCAGCGTGTTGAGCAGGTAGCCGCCCAGCGGCACGGCGGTAAAGGCATTGCGGTAGTTTTCCAGCGTGGGCGAAAGGGTAAAGAACACCGGCAGATGCTCGGAGTTATACGCCCCGTAGCTTTTGAGCGAGGTGAGCACCATCCAGTAAAACGGGAACAGCACCACAACGGCCCAGAAGCTCAAAAACAGGTAGGTCAGCGCTTTGCGCAAATTCTCGCGCCGGCGCAGGGTCTGCTGCTTTTTTTCGTATTCGCTTGCGTTCACAGCGCGGCGCCCCCTTCCCCGCCGTCACGGCGGCGCGTGACGAGCAGATTGATGCAGGTGATGGTGAGCACGATGACGAACAGCAAAATGGCCGCCGCCGATGCGTAGGACGGGTAGCCGCCGCTGTCGCCATAGAGCATATCGTACACATAGCCGACGATGGTGTTCATGCCGGCGGCGTTGAGGTCGGTGCCAAACAGCGCCACCGCGTCGCTGTACGCCTTGAACGCGCCGATGAAGCCGGTAATGACAAGGTAGACGATCATGGGCGAGATCATGGGCAATGTGATGCGGAAGAAAATGCGCGTGCGGCTGGTGCCGTCCACCCGGGCGGCCTTGTAGTATTCGTCGTTGACCGAGGCCAGCGCGCTGGTGAGCACCAGAATTTTAAACGGCAGCACGACCCAGATGGTATAAAAGCAGAGCACGAACATCTTGGCCCAGTGGGGGCCGTTGATGAAGTCGATGGGCCCGGCGCCAAACCAGCTTAGCATCAGGTTGACCAGGCCGTCGGTATACTCGGTACGCTGGAACAGCACCATGAAGACAAGGCCCACAGCCAGCGTGTTGGTGACGTAGGGCAGAAAGTAGATGGTCTGGTACAACTGGCGCAGCGGCCGGATGGAGGACAGCGCCGTCGAGATGACGAGCGCCAGCACCGTCGACAGCGGCACCGTGATGGCGACGAGCACAAAGGTGTTTTGCACCGCCTGCAAAAAGTAGGGGTCGTGCAAAACGTAGGCATAGTTGTACAGCCCCACGCCCTGGTAAGTCTGCGAAGCGAAATTGAAGCATTCTTCTACCGAGTAGACGGCCACGTCCAGCAGGGGGTAGACCAAAAACGCCCCCAGCAGCACGATGGACGGCAGCAGGTAGAGCCATGCCTTTTTGGTATTGCGGTCCATGCCGTCGCCTCCTTACGCGCCCTGCCCTGCGCCAAAACGCAGGCGCTGCTCACTGCTGCGGTCAAACAGGAAGGTTTTTTCCGGTCGCAGGGCGAACCGCACGCTGCCCTGCGCACCGTCCACCTCATGCTCCGAGCGCAGGATCACCCGCAGCGTGTCGCCCTGGCAGGCGGGGTGGGTACAGACGATGCTGGCGTCGCGGCCCAGCACCTCGACGCGGGAAAGCCCGCACGCCACGGGGCCTTCGGGGTCGGGCACAAAACCCTCGGGCCGGATGCCGGCCCACACTTCGCCGTCCGGCGCACCGGGCACGGCCAGCGCTTTCTGCCCGGCCAGGTACAGCATGCCACCCTTTACCTCGCCGGCAAAGACATTGATGGGCGGCGTGCCCAGGAACTTGGCCACAAACAGGTTGGCCGGGTCGTCGTAGACCTGCTGCGGCGCGCCCTGCTGCATCAACACGCCCTCTTTCATGACCACGATGAAGTCCGAGATGCTCATGGCTTCCTCCTGGTCGTGGGTGACGAACAGCGTCGTGATGCCGGTGGTTTTTTGGATCTTGCAGATCTCCTCGCGCGTTTGCAGACGCAGGCGCGCGTCGAGGTTGGAAAGCGGCTCGTCCAGCAGCAGCACGCGCGGCGTCTTGACCAGCGCGCGGGCGATGGCCACCCGCTGCTGCTGCCCGCCCGAAAGCTCGCGCGGGCGGCGGTCGAGCAGCTCTTCGATCTGCACAAGCTGCGCGGCCTGCAGCGCTTTTTCCCGCATCTGGGCGCGGGTGGGGCGCTGGCTGCCTTTGAGGTTTTCGAGCGGGAAAAGGATGTTTTGCAGCACGGTCAGGTGTGGGTAGAGCGCATAGTTTTGGAACACCATGCCGACGCCGCGCAGCTCCGGCGGGAGGTCGGTGACGTCCTCCTCCCCAAACAGGATGCGGCCGGCGGTAGGCTTTTCCAGCCCGCAGATCATGTTGAGCGTGGTGGACTTGCCGCAGCCCGAGGGCCCCAGCAGCCCCACGAGCTTGCCGTCGGGCACGGTAAAGGTCAGGTCCTGCACGGCGGTGACTTCGCCCTTGGCTTTTTTGCCGCGGGCCGGGAACCGCTTGGTCAGGTTTTGCAGTTGGATGTTCATGGGCGGCATCTCCCCTGTTTTTACAGTATACATGCTTATTATACAGGCATTGGCGCGCCGCCACAAGCCTTTGCGGCGCAGAAATGCCGCCGTAAGCCAAAAACGCGCCCGCCCCGCAGCGTGTCGAGAAACTCGACACGCTGCAAAGGGGGCAGACTGCCAATTTCTGCGCCCGTTTTTTGGGCAGTTTGCCCCTTGCCGCCCTGCGGGCCGCCGCGGTACACTGTTTGGTAAGGGGCGGGCCGCATGGCCCCGCCCGCGATGTGCAAACAAAGGAGGACGCGATGAAACACCCATTTGCCCTGGCGCTGGCCGCCGCCCTGCTGGCCGCGCTGCTGGCCGGCTGCAGCGGCGCGCCGCAAAGCGCTGCACCCGAACCGGAGGAGGCTTCCTCTGCCGCAGAGGAAACCGCACCGGAACCGACCCCGGAGCCCACGCCGGAGCCCACCCCGGAACCCACGCCGGAGCCGGAATACACCCCCGGTGAGCGCACCGAGACCGGCTACACCAACGCCGCGCTGGGCTTACAGTTTACGCTGCCCGCCAACATGGTGATGGCCAGCGACGAAGAGATCGACGCCCTGATGGCCGCCGGGGCCGAAGCCATGTACGAGGACCCCGAGACCGGCGAACAGATGCTGGACTACGCGCAGCTGACGACGGTGTATGAGATGGTGGCCGTGGACGTGACCAACGGCAGCAACGTCGTGATCATCTGCGAGAAACTGCCGCTGGAAGCCATGACGGAAGAACAGTACATCGAAGCGCTCCGCGCGCAGATGGCGCAGACCACCGTGGAGGCCGACCTGGGCGAGCCGGAACCCGCCGCCTTAGGCGGCGTGGACTTTACGGCGCTGAACTACACCGTCGCTTCCAACGGGGTGGAGACCGGCCAGACGATGCTGGTGCACAAACAGGGCGGCCGTATGTACGCCATCGCCATCAGCTACCAGCTGCCCGAACAGCGCGACGCCATCCTGGAGGCGTTCAGCGCCCTGCCCGCCGAGGTCTGACCCCCGGCCCCACTATAGCAAACGCCCGCCCCGCCGGCATCGTAAAGATGCCGGCGGGGCGGGTCTTGTTGGGCGGGTTTGGGCGGCGCTCAGCCGCGGTCGGCCCAAAACGGGCCGTTGAAGACATAGGTGTCCAGGCGGCGCAGCGCCTCCTGCACGCGGGAAAGCGGCAGCGCCAGGTTCATGCGGATGGCGCAGGGGCCGTGGAACATCCGCCCGTCCTGCCAGGCGACGCCGACGTCCCACCCGGCGTGCAGCACCTCGTCCAGGGTGCGGCCGTGCTGCGCGCACCAGCGCGTGCAGTCCAAAAACAGCATGTAGGTGCCCTGGGGCTTGGCAACGTCGACGCCGTCGAAATGCGCGGCGATGTACGCGCACGCCGTATTGACATTTTCGCTGAGCACCGCGCACAATTCGTCCACCCAGCGGTAGCCCGCCGGCTGGTACGCGCCGAGCAGCGCGTGCATCGAGAGGACGTTCATCTCGTTATAATGCGGTTTGCTGCCCTTGGCGCGCACGCGGTCGCGCAGCGCGGCGTCGTAGATGATATGGTAGCTGCCCACCAGCCCTGCGAGGTTGAAGGTCTTGCTGGGAGCGTACAGCGCCACGGTGCGGCGGCGCGCGTCGGCGCTGACGCTCTGCGTGGGGATGTGCCGGTGGCCGTTGAGCAGGATGTCGGACCAGATCTCGTCCGAGATGACCAGGCAGTCGTTGGCGCGGTACACCTCCATCGCCTGTTCCAGCTCCCACCGCTCCCACACGCGGCCGCAGGGGTTGTGGGGCGAGCAGAAGACCGCCACATGGATGTGGTGTTGCTTGAGCTTGGCGTCCATGTCGGCAAAGTCCATGCGCCAGACGCCGGCGTCGTCCCGCTGCAGCGGCGAGTGCACGATGCGGTAGCCGTTATTTTGCAGCGAACTCGTGAACCCGATGTAGGTGGGGCTGTGCAGCAGCACGGCGTCGCCGGGCGCGGCAAAGGCCGTCAGCGCCGAGACCACGCCCCCCAGCACGCCGTTTTCGTAGCCGATGCAGTCCCGCGTGAGCAGGGCCGGGTCGGCGCCGTTGCGGCGCACCTGCCATTGCCGGATGGCCTCATAGTAGGCGTCGGGCGGCGAAAAATAGCCGAACAGCGGGTGCTGCGCGCGCTCGATGAGCGCCTGCGGCACCGTGGGCACCGTGGCAAAGTTCATATCGGCCACCCACATGGGGATGGCGTCAAACCCGGGTTTGGGCGCGGCGGGGGCAAACCCGCCGGGCTGGCCCAGCGCGTCGACGGCCAGGGCGTCCCGGCCGCGGCGGTCGATCAGGGTGGTAAAATCAAATTCCATAGCGTTGTGCAGTCCTTTCCGGCGGGGCATGCCTGTGGCGCGCCGCTGCGCTTTTGGTACAGCCCCATTATACCACACCGCGACGCGCCGCGGTAGGCCCCCGATACGCCGCGAGACGGCCGACCCGAAGGTCGGCCGCCTCGTCTGCCTTGTTGGGGAGGATTCAGGCGTCTGCGCGTTTGTCATACAGGATCAGGGCGATCATCTCGACCGGCTCATTGCCGACGGCCTCGATGCCGTGGCCCTGGCCCGCGCCGGTAAACGTCACGTCGCCGGCCGTCACGGTGCGCACCGTGCCGTTGTCGTTGAAGCGCGCCGTGCCGCTGAGGATGTAGTAGGTCTCGGACTCATGCTCATGCACATGGTAGCCGATGGCCGACCCCGGGAACACCGTCGTGTGCCCGAACACGCGGCCGGCCTCATACATTTCCTCCGGCCCGTTGAGCAGGCTGCGCACCAGGATCTCCCCCTTGCCATGGAAGGGGCTGGGTTTGCGGTCATAGATCTTTTCTTCGCAGCTGCGAACCATCCGCATCTCCTCCTTTCCTGCGTACTGTGCGGGTACGGCGCATCAGACGTTATGCTTTTTGGCCATGTCGTTGAAATCGTTCTCGATGCCGATGTAGTAGTTCAGGCCCATATCGATCCACTGGTCCATCTCGACCTTGGGCATGCCGCCCATGTCGTGCTCGTCGTGGAACACCGTGTTGCGGGCGGCCAGCGTCTCTTTGCCGTAGACGTACATGCCGTACATCGACGCTTTTTCAAACACATGGCAGGTGACGTAGTTGAAGCCGTAGGGGATGACGTCGTTGAGGTCGATGTCGGGCTTGCCGTTCTTGCTCATGACGTCGGGCCACATCTTCCAGCCGGGGACCGCCTCGCTGACTTTCTTGGCTTCCTCGATGGTCTTGAGGCCGATGATCAGCGTCATGACGTCGACGCCCATCTCTTTGGCCATCGCTTCGGCCGCCTGGCAGCGGGCGATGGCCTCGTCCAGGCCGTATTCCAGCTTGCACTCGGTGCGGGCGATGACCAGGAAATCGGTGCCCTTGGCGGCTTCCAGGCTGGCGGCCACCTTGGCCAGCCAGTTCTCGCGCGAGACGACCTCGTGCTTGATGTCGCCGTCCTTGTAGCCGCTCATCATCTGGAAGCCCCAGCGGTTCCAGCAGCGGATGCCGGTGGTGTCGTCGATGGTGCAGCCCTTGGCGCCGGCGTTGATGAGCCGCTTGACCAGCCGCCAGGCGGCCAGCGGCGTCTCGCCAAAGCCGTCGTCGGCGTCGACGATGACCGGCAGCGAGGAATAGTTGCAGATGCGCTCGGTGCACTGGACAAGGTCGTCGGCCGTGATCAGGCCGATGTCGGGCAGGCCGGCCACGCTCTCGGCCAGCTGGCCGCCGCTGAGCATGACGGCTTTATAGCCGCACAGCTCGGCCGCGCGGGTGGTGCGGCAGTCCCACACGCAGGGGGCAAAGATCTGCTCCTGCTGGACGAGGTCTTTGAAGGACGGGGTCGGTTTTTTGGTGTATTCGGGGCGCATAAAAATACCTGCCTTTCTGTTGGGTGTTGTTTGGTAAGGTAAGGGGGCCGTGTGCCGCGCGGGCTCAGGCCGCGATGGGGTACAGGATGTTGCCCATGATGACGCTCAGGGCCAGGGCCATCAGCGTGATGACGACGGTGACGACGAACAGGTGCTTGTAGCCGTCCTTGTAGGAGACGCCACAGATCTGCAGCACCGCCACGATGCCGCCGCTGTGGGGCAGGCTGTCGAGGCCGACCGACGCGATGACGCCGACACGGTGCAGGATGGCGGGGTCGACGCCCATGGCCATAAAGGGTTCTGCCAGCACCGACAGCGTGGTGGCCAGGCCGCCCATGCCGGAGGCGTTGAGGCCGCACAGCAGCGTGGTGGCAACGCCAAAGATGATGAGCGGGTTGAACCCGGCCGTGCTGAAGTTGAGGATGGCGTCGACGATGCGGTCAAAGCCGGGGGCCGCCTTGATGACGGAACCGATGGCCACGATGGCCGAGGCGTTGACGGTGACCTGGGCCGCGCCGGAGACCGACTCCGTCAGCAGGGGCAGCACGCCGTGGACGTTTTTGTAGCACAGGATCATACACAGCACGATGCCGGACAGCAGCGCGACCGAGATGTCCTGCTTGAGGACGTTGAGCACCACCGCCACGCAGATGATGGGCAGCACCGCCAGGATCACGTTGGGCAGCTTGCCCTCCTTCTCCAGCTGGTCGGCCTGGTCCAGCACCTTGTTGGTGTTCTCGTCGGCCTCAAACGTGTAGCCGTTGTTCTGGGCTTTTTTGACCTCCCACATCAGGTAGAGCAGGATGAGCACCAGCGTGAAGATGCCGCAGACGATACCGACGACGGGCGCCGCCATGGCGTCGGTGGGCAGGTAGGAGGACGGGATGATGTTTTGCACCTGCGGGTTGCCGGGCAGCATGGTGACCCAGGTAAAGATACCGGCGCCGATGGTGGCGGGCATCAGGTAGCGGGGCATGTTGGCCTGCTTAAAGACCGCCAGCGTGATGGGATACAGCGCGAAGCAGGAGACGAAGGACGAAACGCCGCCGTACGTCAGCAGGCCGCCGGCGATGACGATGGCCGGGATGGCGAACCGCGTGCCCACCCTGCCGATGATAAAGGAGGCGATGGAGCGCGCCGCACCGGTGATGTCCATGACTTTGGAGAGGATGGTGCCCAGCAGCAGCATCAGGAAGGAAGACTGCACAAAGCCGGCAAAGCCGGTCATGTAGTCGCCCACGACGGTGTCCACCACCGGCATGCCGCTGAACAGCGCCACAAAGATCACGCTGACCAGCGCCGCATACACGACGGGAACTTTTTTCAGCGTCAGGACCAGCAGCAGCGCCAGCCCCAACAGAATGACGATCATATCCATGATAAGATCATTCCCCCAATTTGTTTTTTGGTTTTGCGGCTTGGAACTTCCGGGCGCCGGGGGCGCCG
>DXEI01000135.1 GCA_019115045.1 Candidatus Gemmiger excrementipullorum
TGATAAGATCGAAGATACGGAATCTCTGCTGATCGCAGCCAGAGCCAAAAAACAGACCATCGAAGCGGAAAAGCTGACCGGCGACAATATCTATAAAGTGCTGATCTATTTCGAAAAACTGTACGGCGTGATGAATGAAACGGAACGGCGGCAGTTGATCGAGGCGTTGATCTCTGAGATTCAGATTTACCCGGAGCGCCAAGCCAATGGACAGTGGTTAAAATCCATCAAGTTTAAGCTGCCGATTATCGAGGAAGACATGAGTATCAGTTTGGACAATGAAGAACAAGTCGAAGTCGCCGCGCTGTTACAGCGCGTGTGAACCGCTGCTGTTGTAAACCCCGCCGCGGGCGGCCGGAAGGTCCCGGCCGCCCGCGGCGTTGTGTCATAGAAAATGTCTGCCCATTTTAAATCAGGCCGTGCGCCTGGCAGTAGTGGTAGATGCCGTCCTCGGCCACGTCGCCGCAGACATCGTCCGCCACCGCTTTGAGCTGGGCGGAAGCGTTCGCCATCGCCACGCCGGTGCCGACGGCCTGCAGCATCTCGATGTCGTTGTTGCCGTCACCGAAGGCGATCGCCTGCGCGCGGTCCAGCCCGTAGTGCGCCAGCAGCTTTTCAATGGCGACGCCCTTGCCGCCGTCGGCCGGGATGATGTCCACCGCGCGGTCCCACCAGGCGGCGATCTTGGCATGGCGCACGCCTTGCAGCACCGCCGCGTATTCCGGTTCGCGGCAGCCCATCATCAGCTGGTAGACCGGCTGCTGCAGCAGGCAGTCGAAATCATCGGCCACTTCCACCTCGCGCCCGGCGATGCGGAAATAATCCGCCAGGTCGGCGTCCGACCCGTTGGCGGCCAAGCGGTCTTTCGTCGCAAGGCTGACCGGCCGGCCGATGGCGGCGGCGTTTTCGACCAGACGACGCACGTCCGCCTGCGGGATGGGGTTGCTGAACAGCACCTGCTGCGCGTCGTAGCAGTAGGAGCCGTTGAAGGTCAGGTACGCGTCGAACGTGACGCTGGGGAACGGCGGCAGCGTCAGCGGCGAGCGGCCCGTGGCCAGGCAGACCCGGACGCCGTTTTGCCGCAGGGCGGCCAGCGCTTGGCGCGTCGGGGGCGTCATTTCCCCGGCGTGGAGTTTGACGAGCGTACCGTCGATGTCAAAAAATGCGATCTTGATCTGCTGCATGCTGCGCCCCTCCCTGTTGCAAGCAAAGGCTGTTCTTTTTTTCGTGTGCAAACGCCGCGCCAACCGCAGCCTCCGGGCTTGTTACAGCCCCGCCATTTGGGCCCGGTAGACCGACGGCGTGCAGCCCATAACTTCGCGGAACTGCTTGCCGAAATAGCTGGCGCTGCCCAGGCCGCAGGCGTAGCCGATCTCGCCCAGCGGCTGCTGCGTTTCGGCCAGCAGGCGGCAGGCCTGGCGGATGCGGTACTGTTGTAAATACGCCCCGGGCGTGGTGTGCAGCATCTCGCGAAAGACGCGGAAACATTCCCGCTCGCTGAGCCAGGCGGCGGCCGCCAGGTCGGCGGTGCGGATCGGCTCGGCATAATGTTCGTCGATATAGCGCATCATCTGCTTGATCTTGTCGTCGGCAGCCGGGCGGGGCGCGGTGTTGGGCGCCGGGCGCAGCGCCAGCAGGCCGAGCCACAGCTCCGACAATGCCGCGCGGATGCGCAGTTCGTAGCCGGGGCCTTCCGGGATGGCGAAAGACGCTTGCAGGCGCGCCAGCAGCGGGGCGGCGGCCGCATCGGCGGGGTCCAGCCGCAGCAGATCGGCCCCCGGGGCGGTGAGCAGCGGCAGCACGTAGTCTTTTTCGATACGGCTGCCGTGCGCCCCCGCGATGAGCGACGGGTCAAAGATATGCAGCTGCTGCAAGACCGGCGCGCCGGGCTGCTGCGGACGGGTGGTGTGCAGCACATTGGAATTGACGAAGCCCCCGCTGCCGGGCGGGAACACCAGCCGGCGGGCAGGGGTATCGTAGACCAGCGTGCCGCTTTGGATCACAAACAGTTCCACCGCCTGGTGCCAGTGCCAGGGGGCAAAGCGGTAGGTGTCGCCGCCGATCTCGCACCGGGTGGCGATGTAGGGGAACTCCGGCGCAAAGCCGGGCAGGCGTTCTTCCCGCGTGTCCTGGTAGAATTGGATGTTTTGGATCGTTTGCATGGGCGCGCCCCCCTCCCCTGCCGTTGGCTCAGAACCAGAGTTTCCAGGTGGCGATGGGGATGTTGTAGGAATTGCCTTGCAGCAAAAGCACCAGGAAGCACACCCCGCTGACGATGTGCCACGCCAGCGCCGCCGTACACACAGCCAGCCGGCCGCCCAGCAGCGCCGCACGGTTTTGGCGCCATGCCTGCCAGCCGCGCAGCAGCGCGCAGACAGACTCCAGGAAAAACAGCCAGTAGCAGATGAACGCGCCCCACCAGAAGTTGGCGTGGCCGACACGTTCGCCGCTTTCGACGAGCAGCAGCGCCTCGGCCATAGCGACCGCAAAGGTCAGCGCGCTGAACCGGTAGCGGAAGCTGGCCCAGGCCAGCCGACCCAGCAGCAATGCCGCCGCCCCCGCAAACAGGAAGGAGCGGATGAGCCCGCGGCGCGTCGCCTCGTTGAAAAAGCCCCAGGAGATGACGCCGTTTTCAAAGTTGACGGGGTCCACCGAAAAGATCAGCTGCACGCCGTTGCCATCGCCCGTGAAGAGGACCAGCGACTCCAGCAGGCAGAGCGCGATGCTGGGCAGCACGCTGCAGCCCAGGATGACCTCGTTGCAAAGGTTTTTGCCGCGCGTGCGCACCAAATCGGCGATGAGCAGAAGCAGCAGCGCCGGGGCGAACGCAAACACAAAATTGGCTTTGAACGCCGTGGACGCCGTCAGAAACAGCGTGTAGACCAGCCAGGCGCGCGCGTCCAGCTTGCCGTGCATGCCGCGCCAGGCGCGGTAGAAGCAGAGCATGGCCAGCATGGCAAACGGCGCCAGCGCAATGTAGGTGGTGTTGTGGTAGACGGTGCCGCTGACGGTGCCCAGGTACCAGTACCCGCCGCGCGGGATCCAGACCGCCTGCGCCAGGTTGACCACCAGGCTGACGAGCAGCCGCACCGGCAGCGAAAGCCCCGGCGCCGCGCCGCGCAGCCCCCAGGCAAACGCCGCCAGCGCCGCCAGCTGGAACGCTGTGACGAGCAGCGCCACCCCGGCCTTGCCGCCCAGCGCGTACAGCGGGGTGATGAAGAGATACAGCGCCGTGTACACGGGTTCGTACAGCGCTTCCTGCAGGTGGAACGGCAGGTCGGACGAAAAGCCGTCGGCCGCGCAAAGCTGCTGCCAGTGCAGCCAGTACATCACACCCGTATAGGCGGCCAGCGCCAGCAGCGCCGCCGCCCAGGCAGCGGCGCGTTTTGTGTTTACAGTTTTCAAAAGAGCTTCCTCCTCTGTGCACAGGCGCACCCGGCCAAACACGGTCGTTACGGCGCTTGCAGGCGGATACTGTCCCCCACGACGGGGGCGCCCGCCGGCAGCTGCAGCCAGCGGCCGCCGTCTGCGGCTGTGCCGCTTTGCAGGTCGGCGGCCGGCGCGGTGTGCGTGGTCTCTGTGCCGTCAGCCGCGCGCGTGGTGTAGCACAGCACGGCGTCCTGCGCCGCGCGCGGCGGCAGGTAGACGGTGACGCCGGTCACGGTCTCGAGCTCGCCGTCGGCGCCGGCGGCAAACCAGGCGATGTCATACGCTTTGTCCGCGCCGCGCCCCACGCCCAGGCGGTAGACCGTCGTTTCGGCGTGCGGGGCCTCGCTGCGCCAGACCTGCAGCGCGTGGGCGTTGGTGTCGGTGCCGGCATAGCGCTGGAAAAACGCTTTCTGCGCGGTCAGATCGCCGCCCCAGACCATGTAGTCGCAGACGACGGGGTCCTCGGTGCCGGCCGGGTCCGCGATGCCCGCGGCGACGGATTCCGAGAACACCGTATAGTCCCGGCCGCCGCCCGCATAGGCCGAGCGGGTGGCCGCACGCTGCCATACCGCCGAGCCGGCCAGCCCCGCGGCCAGCACCAGGCTGACCGCCACGCGCCAGCGCGGCCACCAGCGTTTGCCGCGCACCCGGCGCAGCAAAGCGATGAGCAGCGCCGCCGCCATGAGCCCGACGCCGAAGGATTCCACCGTCTGCGGGATGTAGCCGTGCCGCCAGTCGACGTTGGACGTCTGCTGGTACTTGGGCGAGACGGCGATCATCAGCGCCGGGGCCGACAGCAGCGCCAGGCCGGTCAAAAACAGCAGCCAATTTTCTTTGGGGGCGGGCAGGTGCCGAAAAGCCGCCAGCGCCGCCAGCACCGCGGCGGCCAGCAGCACGCCGCACGCAACGTCGGACCAGGCGATGGCGCCGGGGCGCATCTTGGCAAAGATCATGGCGTTGAGCGGGAAGCCCGCCGACATCTGCATGAGCCAGGTGCGCAGGATGGCCGGCAGGTCAAAGCTGGGCGAGATGCCGCCGAGGTCGGCTGCCTCGCCGGCCAGCACCCCGGCCGCACGCAGGCTGTTTACCACACGCGCCCCCAGGTTGAACGCCAGCGCGGCGCCTTCGCCCGCCAGCACCGGCACGCTGAGGCGCAGCGCCGGGCGCACCTGGCCGGTGTACAGCCATGCCAGGCCGAACAGCGGCACGATGTAGACGAAGCCGATCTCGAACGTGGCGCAGGCGTGGAACGCGCAGTACGCGCCCAGCACCGCCCAGCGCTTGCGGCCGGTGTCCTGCCAGCGCAGGATGCACAGCCCGGCCAGCAGCACCGGCAGCAGCGTGCTTTGCACCAGCGCACCGTAAGAATACAGGCTGTTGCCGGTAGAGTCCTGCCAGAGGGAGAACATCAGCGGCAGCAGACAGAAGCACAGCGCCCCCGCCGCTTTGCTGCGCGCCGCTTTGCCCACCAGCCAGCCGGTGAGCAAAATATCGGCGTAGGTCCACGCCAGGATGTACAGCCGGTAGCCGACCAGATCGCCCAGAAAGTAGCTTGTCCAACCGAGGAGCGGCGGCGAGGAAAACGGCCGGAACCGCCCGCTTTGCAGCAAAAACTGCGGCAGAACGGCCTGCCAGTTGGCGGCCAGCACCTCGCCAAACGTATGGTGCTGCACAAAGTAGTAATTTTGCAGGTTGATGATCTCGTCGTCGCCGCCCAGCGGCGCGCAGGTGATGATGCTGAGGTACCACCACCCTGCCGCCAGCGACAGCAGGCAGACCGCCGGCCAGAACCAGCGTTTTTCGGTCCAGGTTTTCCAGTTCATCGGCCTCTCCTGTTTGTTGTTATGCCAGCGGGATGTACCAGATCATGCCGCTCTCGTGCGCGATGCAGTCTGCTTTGGCGCAGCCGGCGGCTTCGATCAGGTCGTCCAGCGTCTGCTGCTGGTCCTGCGGCGCGTAGCCGTCCAGGTCCAGGTAGATGCCCGCCACACCCTGGGCGCGCAGTTCCTGCACCATCGCTTGCGGCGCAAGCTCGCTGGTCGCCTTGTACCAGGTATCGTTCTCGGTACCATAGCCCGCGCCGTAGCTGAAGCGCAGCGTGTCGCTGTGCAGCGGCCCGCGCAGCAGCGTGTAGTCCCACATGTTGTTGACGGAGCCGTTCTCAAAGTTTTTCATATACGGCAGCTGGAAGAGCACGGCATCCTGCCCGGCGGCGGCTTCCACCTCCTGCATAAAGGCGGCGTCCTGGCGCCAGGTGGTCTGCACTTCCTCATATTTGGGGGCAAACAGGCCCTGCTGCTCCCAATAGCCGTAGGCCAGCACGGCGGCCAACGCCACGGCAAACACCGTTTTGCCGCGGCCCTTGCCGTGTTGCAGGCGGTGCTCGGCCCAAAGGGCGGCGGCCAGCAGCGCAAAGAACGCGATGTAGGGGCTGATGCGGTTGTACCCGCGGATAAACCGCAGCAGAATGCCGATGAGCCCGCCAAAGCTGGCGATGGACGCCAGCAGCAGCGCCGCCACGTTCAGGCGCGCCAGCAGCCACAGCCGGTCGCCCGGCTGCGGGGCGGGCGTGCGCCCGGCCTGCCAGCGGCGGGTATGGAACAGCAGCGCCAGCAGCGCCAAAAAGCCGAATATGCCGACGATGCCCAGGTAGCCGTAGCCATTCTCGTTATACATGGGGCCTTCGTCGGTGGCCAGCAGGCGGAAATAGCGCTGCAGCCAGTTGGCCAGCTTGTCCCACCCGTACCCGTTGGGAGAGAGCAGCAAACTGCTGATGCGCAGGCTGTAGATATCGGCCCCGATGGGGCTGCGGTAGACGCCGTTGGTCAGCGTGCTGCCCACGCCGGCCAGCATGCCCAATACCATGGGGAAAAAGTCCGGGATCATCCAGGCGACGATCTCGCCAATGGTGACAAAGCAGGGGACGCCGGCGGCCAGCCTGCGGTCGCGCAGGATCAGGCACAGCGCCGTGACGCACAGGAAAAAGCAGGTGAAATACGGGTAGTAGGCCGCGCCGTTGTTGGCAATGCCCCAGGCCATGGCCAGCGCCGCCCAGTTGCGCCGGTTGCGGAAAAAGCCCTTGCCGGGGCGGGCAAAGGCGGGATCCTCGGCACACCAGAGGCACAGCAGCACCGAGAACGGCACGAACTCGACCGCCGCCAGCATCATGTGCCCGGCCAGGCGCTGCTGCACATAGGGGCACAGCCCGAACGTGAGCGCAAACGCAAAGGCCAGCCAGCGCCGCACCCCCGCCAGGCGGAACACCGCGTACCCGGCCAGCGCGTTGGCAAACGGGATGGCCAGCACGTACAGGTTGAACACGATGCCGGTGTTTTGGGTAAACAGCCCCACGAAAGCCACAAAGGCGTCGTAGATCAGGTCATAGTTGGGTTCATACGGGCTGGGCGGCTGGTAGAACGGCCAGCCCAGCGCGGGCGTCAGGTCGCCGTAGCTGCGCTGCACCTGCCCCACCCAGTAAATGCCGTCGCCGCCGTAGAGCATGGGTACCTGCCAGTCCAGCCGCCAAAGCTGGAAAAACACATACTCGCTCACGGCGACGGCGGCGATCACCAGCACAAGCACCGCGCCCTCGCGCAAAAGGTTTTGTCGTTTGTTGTGGGTCATAAAGCTCCTCATTCACCGCGCTGCATGGCGGCCACATAAGCGTCGCAGACTTCCCCCGCCGGACCGTCGCCGCGCAGCCGGCCGTGGTCGATCCAGATCGCGCGCTTGCACAGCTGCTTGACCTGGTCGATGTCGTGGCTGACGAACAGCAGCGTCGTGCCGCCCGAAAGCATCTGCGCCATGCGCTGGTGGCACTTTTGCTGGAACATGAAATCGCCGACGGCCAAAATCTCGTCGCAGGCCAGGATCTCGGCCTCGACCTCCGTCGCAATGGAAAAGCCCAGCCGGGCGATCATGCCGCTGGAATAGTTTTTGACCGGTACGTCGACGAAATCCCACAGTTCGGCAAAGTCGATGATGCGGTCGAAATGCTGCTGCATGTACTCACGGTCATGGCCAAGCACCGCACCGTTGAGAAAGACGTTCTCCCGCGCGGTGAGTTCCATGTCAAACCCGGCGCCCAGCTCGATGAGGGGCGCGATCTCGCCGTTGACGGTCACAGTGCCTTTGGTGGGGTACATGACGCCGGCGATGAGCTTGAGCATCGTACTTTTGCCGCTGCCGTTGCGGCCGATGAGCGCCACCGACTCGCCGGGTTCGACGGAAAAGCTGACGTCGCGCAAAGCGTAAAATTCGTTGAAAAACAGCTGATGCTTGAGCAGCTTGACGGTGTATTCTTTGAGGGTCTCGGTCTTTTCCTGCGCTAAGTTAAAGCGCATCGAGACGTCCTGCACCTGGATGATAGGCATGGCCGGCGGCTCCTTACAAGTAGAGAATAAAGTTGCGCTGCAATTTGCGGAACGCCGCCAGCCCCAGAGCCATCATGCAGAGGGCGCTGGCGATGCAGGCAAACCAGGTGTTGGGCCCCGGCACGAAACCGTACATGACGAGGCAGCGCAGGCAGTTGATGTAGTGGTACAGGGGGTTCAGTTTGATGAGCTGCTGCATAAAGCCGGGCAGCTGCGACAGCGGGTAGAACAGCGGCGTGGCGTACATCCAGGCCATCGTCAAAATGCCGTAGAGGTACTGCAGGTCCCGGAAATAGACCGCCAGCGCCGAGAGCAGCACCGCCATGCCGCAGCAAAACAGAAACAGCAGCAGAATGGGCGCCCAGGCCAGCAGCAGCGTGGGGTGCAGGGGCGAGCGCGTGATGAGCATGACCAGCACGACGGCCACCAGGCTGAACAGGAGGTTGACAAAGCTGGACACCACCCGGCTGACGGGGAAAATGAACTTGGGCACGTACACTTTTTTGATCAGCGAGGAATTGCCCAGCACGCTGCCCATGCCCATGTTGGTGCTCTCGTTAAAAAAGTTGAACAGCGTGTTGCCGCAGATCAGGTAGAGCGGGTAGTTGGGGATGTCGAAGCGGAACATGTACGAAAACACCAGCGTCTGCAGCAGCATCATCAGCAGCGGGTTGAGGATGCTCCACACATAGCCCAGGAAACTGCGGCGGTATTTGACCTTGAGGTCCCGCGTGACAAGCTCCCGGATGAGCGGGCGGTATTTGGTAAAGTGGCCCCAGCTGTTGCGCAGCGAG
Organism: Candidatus Gemmiger excrementipullorum; assembly: GCA_019115045.1. GTDB lineage: Bacteria > Bacillota > Clostridia > Oscillospirales > Ruminococcaceae > Gemmiger > Gemmiger excrementipullorum. Next base: position 8,597 of record DXEI01000135.1, read on the forward strand.
CCTTCGGAACGTTGTGGCATGGGTCTCTCCCCTGGGTTGGTTTACAGTTTGAACGGCGCCTCGCCGGTCAGGCCGTCGGCGCGCAGCATGTTTTCCATGACGTCGATGTCGGCGCTGACGTCCATCGCGTCGCTTTGGAACAGCTGGTCCAGCTGCGTCTCAAACGCCTGGACCAGGGTGTCCATCGTCTGTTCGATGCGGCGCTTGGACTCGCTGATGTTTTCGCCCTCGACGCCCTGGGCGTCCAGCTCGGCGTAAGTCTGCAGCAGTTTGAGCGAGGTGGGCAGGTAATACTCCATAAACTTGCGCATGCGCGGCAGTTTTTCGGGGTCGGTCTTGGCCTGCTCAAAGATCTTGGCCGAGACCGCTTCCAGCCGGCTGATCTTGTTGCTCATCTCCTCATCGGGGATGGCGTCGTTGACGTCGCGCAGCTCGTCGAGGTATTTCTGGTACTGGTCTTTCTCGGCCTCGGTGGCTTTTTCGGCTTTGGGCTTGCGCTTTCGCTTTTCCGGCTCGGGGGCTTTGCCCTCCACCACCAGGTAGCGGCGGCGCATGTCGAGGAAGGCCTCGGGGCCAAAGACGCCGTCGTCGATGCAGTCCTCCAGATATTTGCAGCATTTTTCGTAGCTGCAGGGCACGGCGGCGGCAATGTCGGCAATGGGCATGTTTTTGCTGTCGCCGACGATGTTGTCGATCTTTTTGCGCATGCGGCGGCCGGTGCGCACGTTGTTGGCGCCGAACAGGCACCCGATGCCGCCGGTGAGCATCATCAGCACCGGCATGGATTCCTCCAGCAGCCAGGTCCAATAGTAGCCGCCCTCGGTCAGCGCGTCGGGCAGCCAGTAGATGGCGTCGGGCAAGGCCAGCAGGCTGACGGCCAGCAGCGCGATGCCGGCGATGGTCAGCCCGGTGACGAGCCCGCTGCTGCCGCGCTCGCGCACGACTGGCGCAGGCTGCGCGGTTTGCGCGTCCGATTTCGCGGCGTCGCCTGTTTTGGCGGGGCTGCCCGGCTGCGCAGCGTACAGCGCCCCGGTGTTGGCAGTCTGGCTGCGCTGTGTGATCTTGCGGGCCGCCTGGTCAAAGCCGCCCAGCAGGCCTTTGCGCATGGCGCTGTTGAGGCCGATGAAGATAAACCCCAGCGGGAACCACACCACAAACCCGATGACGATGGCCCACCAGGGGAACTGGAACGGGGCGTCGCCGCGGCGGTATTCCGCTTTGCTGTAGCGGTTCTGGTAGCGGTTGCCGCTGCCGCTGTAGGGGTGGTCGGGGTCGGTATAGCGGGGTCCGGTGTTTGGCATGCCTGTCTCCTCTTTTTCTTTTATGGGATATCCGCCAGCAGCTGCTGGAGCTCATCGCTGAGATAGTAGGTGCTGCCGGCCTGGTAGGGGTTGTTTTTGTTGTACGGCACATGGGTGCACAGGTAGCTGACCCATTTGTTGTAGCCGGACACCGTCAGGTGCACGCCGTCCGGCTGGGCGTAGTCGGCCAGCAGGTAGCCGGACTCGTCGCTGAACTCGGCGTTGAGGTCGAGGAAATAGCACCCGCGCTCGGCACAGAGCTGCTGGATGGACGCGTTGATGGAAGCCAGGCGGTCGGGCGCCAGGCCGGGGGCATCGTCGGCCACCGTCTCCTGCGTGGCGGCCAGGACGGACTGCACGTACAGCGCCGTATTGGGCAGCGCAGCGCGCAGCTCGTCCAGCATGCGGGCGTAGTAGTTCAAAAAGCTCTCGTCGTTGCCGGTGGCCACCAGCGCGTTGGTGCCGATGAGGATATACAGCTTGGCCGGCTGGGCGTTGGCCAGCACGTCCAGGGCGACCTCGTCGCCGCGGTCGGGGTTTTTGGCGGTGGTGCGGTTGACGATGGTGTTGGGGCTGACGCCCTCATACCCGCAGATGAGCGCGCCGCCGACGTTGATGTCGTATTCGCTCTCGCAGAAGCCGGCGGTCAGCGAATCGCCCAGGAAGGCGGCATCGGCAAACCAGCTGGTATCGACGCGGCCGAACTCCGGCAGGGCGGCCGGCGCGGCCGGGGCGGCGGTGTAGGTGTAGCCGGTATCGGCCGTCTGCTGCACGGGGCCGACGCTGCCCCAGTTAAGCGCCGGCGTCGCGTCGGCGCTGGGCCCGCCCGATGTGCCGTAGGGAACCGGCGCGACGAGCTGGGTGCTGCCGACCTGCGGCGCAGGGGTGGCTTCCGGCTCACCGGTGACGCTTTTGGGCAGCAGCACCGTGATGACGCCGGACAGCGCCAGGATGCCCACGACCGTGCCCAAAAAGAAGGTGCGGCGGCGGCGACGGCGGCGCTCCCGCGCGCGGCGGGCGGCGGCGCGCTGCTGCTGCGGCGTGCGCGGCGGGCGCTGGGGCGGCGGGGGTGCGGCGCGGCGCGGCGGCTCGGGGCGGGCCCAGCCGTCCTGCCATTCGTATTCAGTTTCGGGCCGGGGCCAGTGGCGGCCGGGGCGCGGCGGGTTCGGCATGCGGGGAGCCTCCCTTCCGGTACGCAAAGTTACATAAACTCAGTATGATTATAGCACACTCGCCCCGATAAAAACAGGGGGCAAATGCAAGATTTTGCCGCCGGGCAGAGCGTCAGCGCCCCTGTTTGCGCTTTTGCTGGCGGGCCGTCAGCGCAAGCAGGGCGCGGCGCGGCAGCAGGCGGCTGAGCGCCGCGCCCGCCGCCACCGCCGGCCCCGGCACGATGACCGTCTGGCGGCGGCGCAGGCCGGCCAGCGCGCAGCGCACGCAGTACGCGGCCGAGATGCCGGGCAGCGCAAACTGGACGTTGGCCACGGTGTTGAACTCGGTATCCACCGGGCCGGGGCACAGGCAGGCTGCCTGCACGGGGCTGTGCTGCGCGCGCAGTTCCTCGGCCAGGGCGGTGGTCAGGCTGACGACGTAGGCCTTGGTGGCATAGTACGCAGCCATATACGGCCCGCCCGGCAGCAGCCCGGCGGCCGAACCGACGTTGAGCAGCGCGCCGCCGCCCTGCCGCTGCAGCATCTGCGCGACGCGCTTGGTCAAGATATGCACAGCGCGCACGTTGACGTCCAGCATGGCAAGGTCTTTTTCGAGGTCGGTGCGCAAAAAGTCGCCGCAGTCGCCAAAGCCGGCGTTGTTGATGAACAGGTCGATGCGGCGGCCCTGCAGCGCCTGCAGCAGGCGCTCGCACTCGCTGCGCTGCGCCAGGTCGGCCGGGAACACCTCGCACGGGGCGGGCAGCGCGGCGGCCAGCGCCCGCAGGCGGTCTGTGCGGCGCGCCACCAGCAGCAGCGCGTACCCCTGCGCCGCAAGCTGGCGCGCGAACTCGGCCCCCAGGCCGGAACTGGCCCCCGTGATGACGGCAAAACGAAGCATGGCATTCTACCTCCCCTTTGGGCACCCATGTTGGGCGGCAACAGAGAAACCGGCCCGCGGGCGCGGGCCGGTGCAACGCAAAGGCTTGTTATCCGCGGCGGCCTACCCCGCCGCCGCGGCCGGTGCCGCCGCCGGGGCGGAACCCGCCCGAGCGCGGGCGCGAGGGACGCGGCGAACGGCCGACGCCGCCCGG